>CALQOD010000004.1 GCA_943332105.1 Chitinophaga pinensis
CAAAATGTATAAATCATCATCAAGAACAAAACCAAATCGCAGCGTTTGTCCGTAAACGATAATAATTACAATGGCGAAAACGATTTTAAACAAAAGGGTTGAACTTGCTTTTGTTTTTTCATTTTTTATTTTAGACTTCGACATTTAAAATTGCGTTGTAGTTGATTGATTCTATTGCAGTCAAAACTACATATAGCTTTTTATCACGTTTTAGTAAAGTAATATTAAAATCATTAGAAAATTAAGTAGGCAATTTTTAAATTATAAACAGCAGAATATGAATTGATGATTTATTAATCGACAATAATCGACCAAAAATTCATCAAAAAAAAATCCCGAGTTTACCTCGGGACTTTAAAACTTAAAACAATATGGAATTATCCAATTTGTACTCTTTTGAATACAGATACAGTAAGTCCTTTTTCAATTCCGTCTAAATATTGACCAACTGATTTTTTATCTTCTTTAATGAAAAATTGATTTAATAAAGTGTTTTCTTGATAGAACTTATTCAATTTACCAGCAGCAATTTTTTCAACCATTTCTTCTGGTTTACCTTCTGCACGAATTTGCTCTTTAGCAATTTCTAATTCTCTTTCAATCGTTTCAGAATCAACATCATCTTTATTAATTGCAACTGGACTCATTGCAGCAATTTGCATAGCTACATCTTTTCCAGCTGACTCAGGTGCTGAAGCACTTGATAATCCAACCATTGAAGCTAATCGATTTCCTGGGTGATTATACGCAATTACTTTTGGTGCCTCAATAATTTCATAACGAGAAATTTCGATTTTCTCACCAATCTTACCTACCATATCAAATACTTTATCATTAACAGTAGCGCCATCAAATGGCAATGCTTTTAATGCTTCAGCATCGGATGGATTATTAGCTATTGCTACATCTAATATTCCTTGGGCGAAGTTAACGAAATCTTGATTTTTAGCCACGAAATCAGTTTCACAAGATATAGCTACTAAATAGCCTTTGGTTCCTTCAGAATTTGTTTGAGCGATAATATACCCTTCTTTTGCATCACGATCTGCTCGGTTAGCAGCTACTTTCTGACCTTTCTTACGAAGATTATCGATGGCTTTTTCGAAATCACCTTCGGCTTCTGATAAGGCCTTCTTACAGTCCATCATTCCGGCGCCGGTAATTTGACGTAATTTATTTACATCAGCAGCGGTAATAGTTGCGGTTGACATGATTTTATATTTTTTAGATTTTATTATTTATAGATAGCGGGATGATGTTCTCACCCCGCTATCAAATTTTATATCACTTACTAGTTATTTTTTAGGAGTGTTTTTACGAGAACGTAGCCCTGTACCCTTTTTCTTTTCACCGCCTTCTGATGTTTCTTCATCTGCTGTAGCTACGACACTATCTTTTGCTATTTCTTCATTAGCCGCATCACGCTCGCGCTCTTGTTCTTTATCAACTTTACGCTCTGATAATCCTTCTTCGATTGAACGAACCATGCAGTTCAAAATTAATTCAATTGATTTTGAAGCATCATCATTAGCTGGAATTGGGAAATCAATTAATGATGGATCACTATTAGTATCACAGATTGCAATAGTTGGGATTCCTAGTTTTATTGCTTCGTCAACAGCGATATGTTCTTTCACTGTATCTACGATGAATAAAGCTGCTGGAAGTCTGTTCAAATCAGCGATTGACCCAATCAACTTTTCCATCTTTGCTTTCTGACGAGAAATCTGAAGGCGCTCTTTTTTGGAAACAACCGATAAAGTTCCATCGCTCATCATCTTATCTAAATTTGCCATCTTTTTAACGGACTTACGCTGAGTAGCAAAGTTCGTTAACATACCACCTGGCCAACGCTCAGTGATATAAGGCATATTTACTGATTTAGATGCATTAGCAACTATTTCTTTTGCTTGTTTTTTTGTTGCGACAAACAAGATTTTCTTGCCTGACTTTGCGATTTGTTTAACTGCTGCTGCTGCTTCTTCAAGCTTTGCATGAGTTTTATTTAAATCGATTATATGAATACCATTGCGCTCCATAAAGATGTATGCGCCCATTTTGGGGTTCCATTTACGCTTCAAGTGTCCGAAGTGAACACCGGCATTTAGAAGTTCTTCTTGCGTTACGTTTATCATTACGCTATTTGTATGCTGAGGGATGAGTAATATTAACGTTTAGAGAATTGGAAGCGACGACGCGCTTTGCGTTGACCGTATTTCTTACGCTCAACCATACGAGGGTCACGAGTAAGTAATCCGTTAGATTTTAATGCAGGACGATATTCAGCATTGATTTTACACAACGCACGGGCAATAGCCATACGGATAGCTTCCGCCTGACCATTATATCCTCCTCCTCCAACATTAATTGTTACATCATATTGCTCTTTAGTGTTTGAAATTTCAAACGCTTGTTGAACCAATATTTGTAATGGCATTGTTGGGAAATATTCCTTGTAATCGCGGCTATTAACCGAGATGGTTCCGTTACCCGGCTTTACATAAACGCGGGCTACTGCTGTTTTACGGCGACCAATTGTATGAGTGATTTCCATGTAGATTTATATCAATACTTAAGAGTTACTGCTTTAGGTTGCTGTGCTGCATGCGGATGTTCTGTACCAGCGTACAAGTAAAGATTTCCTTTTATAGCATTTCCTAAACGATTTCTAGGAATCATTCCGTAAATCGCTTTTTCAAGAACTATTGTTGGTTTAACTGCAATTAGTTTTGCAGGAGTAATTCTACGTTGCCCACCTGGATAACCAGTATGGCGAACATACTCCTTCATTGTCCACTTGCGACCAGTAAGACGAATCTTATCCGCGTTGATGATGATTACATTGTCTCCACAATCTACATGCGGGGTGTAATTCGGTCTATGCTTTCCACGAAGAATAATTGCAGCCTGAGAAGCAAAACGACCTAATACTTGGTCTTTCGCATCTAGCACAACCCACTCCTTCGTAGCTGTCTTGGCATTTGCCGAAATCGTTTTATAACTTAACGTATTCACGATGTTAATTTTTATTAATGTGATTTTCTAAGGGGTTGCAAAATTAGAAATATTTATTACAATAACAAAACATATCAACATTTTTTTTGATATTTTAATGTATTGAAAAGTAGCATTTTAAATAGTTCAATGAACCAAAGAGTGCCGTTTCTCGATTTTGGAATCATCCCAAATGTGGAAAATAGCGAGATTAAAGTTATTCACTTTTTATCAGTTTTGAGAGATAAAATAGATTCAAAAACTTGGCAAAAAAAATAGCCGAATATTTATGCCTCAATATCAGATTTAGAATTCTTAAATGGCATTAATCTACCTTTCGGGAAACAGCAATCGTCGATAATCCTAACTTAAAAAAAGTAATTTTATCTATCCACTTTGCTATCGGCACCAACCGATTATAAAACTTCATGTCCCCGCCAGCAATCACCCCTTTTCTTGAAAACAGTCCTCCATAAATCCAGGCTGCTATTCCCAAACTATTAAACCCCTTAACCGACTCTAATATCAATGGAGCAGTGTGCATTAACTTTCCTAAATCTCTGAACCCATATCTTTTAAAATGAAACAGGTTACGATCTATTTTATTATAAAGCAATGCATGAGCTGGAACTAGAATTATCAATTTACCGCCTGCACTCAACAACTTAGTTGCGTTTCGAATAGCTAAACTGTCGTTTTCTATGTGCTCAATAACATTTAACGCAAAAACAGTTTTAAATTTTCCGAAATAGCCGTGAAATTTTTCATCAAAATTTTTATCTACTAGGTCGAGCTGTATGACTTCCTGCTCTTTTTCTGAGAACCCTCTCTTTAAAAAATCTATATATTCCAATCTGATATCCGTCATCATCAGCGAATGGCCTTCCGCTATACAACATTTTGAAATATTACCTATTCCACTCCCTATTTCTAAAACAGGCGATTCAATATATGCTGCAATCTGACTGTACATCCATTTATTAAACGCATCCGCATCCTGTAATGCCTGCAGCGTTTCCAGTCCTTCGGCATCGTGCTCCTTAAATTTAAAATGCCGACTACTCATTAACCAAATAGGTTATATTTAAGAATGCAATAAATTGCGCGAAAACCATCCTTCCAATTAATCTTCTTCCCTTCCTCGTAAGTACGACCATAATAGGATATACCCACTTCATAAATCCGAATGTTTGGAATCTTGGCAATCTTAGCCGTAACCTCTGGCTCAAATCCAAAGCGATTTTCTTTTAATTGAATTGACTGTATAGTTTCCCTTTTAAATACTTTATAGCATGTTTCCATGTCGGTTAAATTTAAATTGGATAACATATTTGAAGTAAATGTCAATATTTTATTTCCGAGAGTATGCCAGAAAAACAAAATACGATGCGGCTTCCCTCCAATAAAACGAGAGCCGTAAACCACATCCGCAAAACCATCTAAAATCGGTTTTAATAAACTATTATACTCTAATGGGTCATACTCCAAATCGGCATCCTGAATAATTACATAATCGCCAGTTGCTTCTTTAATGCCTCTGTGAAGAGCCGCGCCTTTTCCCATATTTCTTTCTTGAGTAAAAAGTATTACAGGAAAATCCGGGTTAGCTAATAGATAGTTATGTATTGAATCTATGGTCGTGTCTGTTGAACAATCATTCACAATAATAATTTCCATCTTAATATCATTAATCAAATTAACAGATTTGATTTTATCCAATATAAGATGAATTGTGCGTGCTTCGTTATAAGCGGGGATTACAACTGATAAAATTTGTGTCATAAAAATGAATTTAATGATGCGAATTTAATAATTTAAAATGTTTAACCTATTAAAGCCTAATTAAGTTAGTTTTGCGTCGATCAACTTATTAGATGTCCTGAATTATTATGAAAAAAATTCTGGTGTTTTTTATTTTTTTGTGTTTAGTGGGGTGGGGTTATTTTTATCTTGAATATAAAAGATCCTCTCCTTATATTGAGCCACATAAGGTAGAAAGCAAATTTGCTACTATACAAAACAAACAATTTTATTTAGATGGGAAACCATTCTATCCTAAAGTAATAAATTTTGTAGTTTCACTACGCGTGAATGACACTGCTATGTGGCCAGCCATTTATGTTGGATATGGCCCTAAGGGTCAATTCGGTTATGAAGATAAAATTTCAAGTCTAAACGATTTACAAGCTCACTTGAACTTAGTCAAAGACCTTGGCTATAATACAGTGCGCCTAGTTGGCATTGGCGAACCAGAACTTCGGGATCGAATAACAGGCCGAATTAATTTTAAAGCCAGCTATGGTGATAATCACAATTATTGTCTATACCTGAATAACGATAACGACTATACGAAGTATTTAACTGCACTTGATGAATTAATGCAGGCTGTGAAAAATGCTGGTTTAAAAGCAATATTTACAACGCGCTTATTTAAAGAGTCACAGGAAACAGAAATAAATCTGGAAAAGATTACCAGTCATTTTAAAGATAATACTTCATTATTGGCTTATGATTTTTTTAATGAGCCTTTGTATTTCGATTCATTAGAAAGAAAAAAAGAAGATGTTTATTACATTACTTTAAAATGGCAAAAGATTGCTAAGAAGAATGACCCCAACCATTTGACGACAATCGGACTTGCCAATCAAAGAGAGTTATTTGAATGGGATCCGAATTTGATGAACGTAGATTTCATTTCTTTTCACCCTTACGAATTTGAAAAGGACCAAGTGCGGAATGAAATGTATTGGTACTCTCGTTTTGTTAAAAAACCATGGATTATTGGTGAAACCGGAATTCCTGCGGACAATGATTCAGTGAAATATGGGGCGCAAGTTGAATTTGCGAAAAAAACTATGTTGCAAAATTATAATTGTGGCGGTATGGGCTATTCGTGGTGGCAATTTAAAGATGTAGACTGGAATATTTATCATCAGAATTTTCTTGGAGTTTTAAGTTGGACTGGAGAAACAAAAACAAGTAAAGGTGAAATAGTAAATGGTACCCCAAAACCAGTTAATAAAGCCATCAACGATTTTGATGTAAAACAAAAAAAGGGCAAGTGTGATTGCTTATCAAATTATTACAATTTTAGCAATAATAATAAATATCGTGTGACTGGTAAGATGGTTAATGAGAACGGGAAACCTATTGAAGGTGGAGAAATATTAGCATGGGATGAATGGTGGATTAATCATCACGTAACTACAACAAAAGCAGATGGCACTTTTGAGCTATACAGTGAATACTCATTTTACCATTGGATGATTGCTGGTCCGCTATACGATCGTATTCGCGGCGACTTTAAACCAGATACAGCATTCGTTGGTAAAGATGGTATTCCTACTTTAAGAATGGGTACAATAAAGCTTAAAAAACTTGAAGTATCAGCGGTTCAATAATACAAAGGTGTTTCAAAAACAAACCCCGATTTATTAGTTGGTAATTTATCAAAGCTTCTTAATGTTCCATCTTTTTCCAATGATAAATAATTATTATTAAACGTTTTTATTACAAAACTACCATTAGGCAATTTGGTTAATTTAAAGCGTTCCCATTCGCCTACTCCATCGCGATTAGCCACCATCAAACCATTATCAAAAAATTCAGCGCAGGCATATTTACCATTGGCAGCACGAAAAACAGAAGTACTGTCTTCAATTTGCGCGGACTCGAATAAATCACCATCATTCAGATTAACCCCATTGGCAATTAATTTATCACCATGGCCCTTATCTATTTTAAGGTATTTCCCATTAGCACATTTTATTTTTACATAACTGCGATGTAAAAAGCGCGCATTATCTTCACTAACAACAACAACATCATTGATAGATTTATTATTTATGGATAGCCATGCCGTGAGCGAGTCTAATCCTTCTCCATCAAAAAACCCTTTGTATTTATCAGGGTAAAGTCCTGTGTAAGCATTAACGCAGGGCACATTTAAATCCTGACAGGCAATCATAACATCTAAATGGTTGTATGGTTCTTGGCCAATTAAATTATAATGTTGGTATGCTATTGCCTTATTACCTATAACATACTTTTGAATTCGGTCTTTCGTTTCTTTTTCTCGTTGCTGAACTTCTTGTTTTTTATATTGACGCTCCCAGTAAGAAGTTGAATTATCAATAACAACTAACAGCGGTAATAATAACAATATGTTTTTATACTTACTTTTCTCGAATACTTTTAATACTGCCATCATCAAGATTACGATCAAAATGATTTCAGCATTGATAATACGATTGATGGAACGCATGGATCCAAAACCCGGAAGATTGAAAAAGAATTTATAAAGTGTAAATCCATTTATGTTTAAAGTAAATACAACCAACAACAAAAGACTTAATAGAATGAATAATAGTTCTTTTTTATTTGTCGCTTTTCGATAGGCAAATGGGAATAAAAGAATTCCTAAATATGCTATTAATCCTGGGAATAAAAACAGCTCCCACCAATTGCCTCCTTGGTCTCGTATATGCCAGCTAAGAAATCTCCACATTGCAGATTCAGGAATGGCTGAAAAATAAGATCTCCATGTTGGAATATAGCTCAATACTTCTTCGAAATTGCGATAGCCAAAACGACTACTGATTTCCATGTAGGGAATAAACATGGGCATTAACAAAAGTGTTCCTATAACAATTGTAAGCAGATGTTTGAAAATGTTTTTCCATTCTTTGAGCCAAGAAAATAATTGCTTGTCGCGATATACCATGAGATACGCCAAAAAAACAAACAACAAAATGTAAATAATAAAAAATCCTAAATAAATACCACAGTAAAACTGATAAACTACTCCTATAGTAAGTAAATAAAATGATTTTAGATTTTTATTTTTTAACCAATTCCAGAACCAATAAATAATTAATGGAATCACAAAGCGTGGAAACACCTGGGCATGATTTATATGCGTTAAAATTAATATTGAAAATGAAAATATGTATGCTCCAACTGATGATAATAAAGTAGATTCAGACCATTTTTTTAAAGCCCAATAAGCACAGATAAAATTTAAAACAAAGAGTGAAAAAAACCATAATTGGAAAGAAGTTTCCCTATCGCATTTCATTAATCTGAATACTGAATATAATGGAACGGTTCCCAGTAAATTATCCGAATAGGCGATTACGTTTTTTTCAGGATACATAAATGGTGCATCCCAATAATTGGAAACTTTGCCTGACAGAAAATTATATCCGTGTTCTAAAATATAATTATTAAAACGAGAGTCGCCTTTATCGCCAGGCATTACTGATAAATCGCGTTGTAATATATCTAAAGGGAAAAGCCAGACACCTACTACCAACAAAACAAATGGTAATAGGGAACTCACTTGTATTTCTTTGTTAAAATAATTCCTGATCCTAGAAATCAATGTCATCGATTACCTTTTTTTGCTTCGTCGTAATTTGGATAAGACAACTGTTCTTCAAATTTTTCAATTTTATCAAGCCTGCCAAATTGTTTAAAATAAATCTTGCTACTCATTGCATCACCATGCAAAGAACCATATTCAAATTGATAAGTTTGAAATACATTTAATACAATAAAAAACGTCACAATAATGGCCAACGAGTACCTATAGCGCTTTTCTTTAGTGAATACTTTTGATACAATGCATGCGATTGGAATTGCTAAAATCGAATAAAGTGGAACCATCGATTTTTGTCCGAAGCTTCCACCATACCACCAGTTCCACCAACTTAATGTAATGTAAACAAATAATAGTGTTACAGTAATCACCGACCATTTTAATTCAGGAACACGCTTACGCATAAAATATATTCCAGGAAGGATAAGCAACATAAGTGGAGTATAAATAAACCAGCCTTTTTGAAATCCAAAAAGACCTTTCCAAAACATCGGCTTTAAGAAATAATAATGCTCGTAATTATCAGATGCGCCTAAATAACTTCCCAAGGTTAACTTCCAATATTTTAATTGAGGAATCCATACTGAAATAAAAATTATCGTGAAAATGATCAGCGCATAAACTGGAATTTTTTTAGATCCAATTTCTGTCAACTTTTTTACATCATATAAAATGAAATAGAACGCAAATAATATCAAAGGCAAATGAATTAAAGTCATTAATGACAATGTTGCACTAACAATAATGATTGATTTTAATTTTCGATTCATATGCCATTTGGCTGTTGCGTAGGCAAAAAGTGCACTTAACGCAAACAAATAAACTTCTGGTAATGGCGCCGACTGTGAAGCATAGCAAAAAAGGTTCGTTCCTAGCCCAACAATTAAAAGTGTTATAGCAATTTCTCTTTCAGAAAAATTATAATGAAGTAGTAATTTCCGGAGATAAAGCAATCCAATAAAAAAATAAAACAATGCACTTAGTAATAAAAAAAACTGATAGGGCTCTGAAAAACCTGTTAACGGATAATCAAACGCTTTTGCTACCTGATGCGCCACAGCAAAAAATGGTGCATACATAATCGATAGCCCATATGTTTTATCAAACGCTTTTTTACCACTATCGTATTGCTTAAGCCAAAACCAATATTGTCCTTCACCACATTTATAATCGCTCTTCTCTAATTTAAGATCATCAAAAATAAATTTAGCTGGAAGATACCCATAATAAGAATGCACATCATATGCGATTACTTTTTCATCATGACGCCACTTTTTAAGATTCATATCTACGAGCAACGCACAAAGCGGGATGAACAGGACCAGAATAAGCGAAAATCTTCTTTTAAACAAATTAACCATTACCTCAAAGATATTTAATTTCGATTTACCTACTTGTGATGTGTTGTATGATTATTCTTAATTAAATTAGCAGCAAAATTAAATGGCATGAAAAGGATTTTATTTATCGTTGTAGTTTCCACTTTATTATTTGGCTGTGGATCAAAAGAAGAGCAACAGACTTCGTTTTACAACAACGATTTTGAAGTAATGGGGAATTGGTCAACAAAAGAACAGTTAACAACTGAAGCAAGCCATAGTGGAACATTCTCAACATATACTGACAGCACATCCATTTTTTCGCAAACGATGGTTGCCTCTAATAAGCAATTAAAAAACAAAACGGTTAAAAGTATAACTGCAAATGTTTGGGTTATGTCGAAATTACAAAATGCAAAAGGGAAGTTGGTTTTATCTATTGATAAAAATGATAAGAGCGTAGTTTGGCAAGGAAGCGATATTCAGAACACTGTTAAGGTTCCAAACAAATGGGATTTAGTTCAATTAAAAATCGATTTAAAAGAGCCATTAACAGATGATATGGTAATTAAACTTTATGGATTAAACGAAGGCAAATCGAAGGTTTATTGGGATGATTTTTCGTTGACTTTTGAATAATCGATATTCGTATCACTTATAACATATAAGGGTCGATTTCGCACATTAGAACTAATACGGCTAATATATTCACCAATAATTCCAATGGTAATTAGCTGCACACCTCCAATAAATAATACGGAGATAATGATAGATGTCCAACCAGGAACGTAATCTCGTGATATAAAGCGAGCATATAGCGCGTACATGGCTACACAAAATGTTATTCCTGAAACAAGAAATCCTGCAATTGTAGCTATGCGCAAAGGTAAATTTGAAAAGGAAGTAATTCCATCGAACGCTAAGCGCACCATCTTACGAATAGTATAACTAGACTTTCCATCTGCTCTTTCGTCTCGATTATATTTTACTGAAGCTTGGTTAAAACCAACCCACGCAATTTGTCCTCGCAAGAACTTTTGTTGTTCTGGCATTTGTTTAAGTACATTTATTACTTTTCGTGAGATAATTCTAAAATCGCCGGTATCAAGTGGAATATTGATAGAAGTAATTTTAGTTAAAATTCGATAAAAGAACTTCGCTGTAATTGTTTTAAACAATGTTTCTCCTTTGCGTATATTTCTCTTCGCGTATACTACATCAAATCCTTCCTTTGCTTTTGTGTATAAATCGTTGATTAATTCTGGAGGATCTTGTAAGTCAGCATCAATTATCACAGCATAGCTACCAGCACAAATATCCAAGCCGGCAGAAACCGCAATCTGATGTCCGAAATTCCGACTCAAACTAATATACTTAACACGTGAATCTTGTTTTGCAAGCTGATGAATTAATTGAAAAGAATCATCTTTACTTCCATCATTTACAAATATAATTTCGAAATAATTACTGATAGCGTTAGCTACCGAAACGCATCGGTTATAAATAGTACTAATATTTTTCTCTTCGTTAAATACGGGAATTACAACCGATAGTTCAATCATATTTTTAATCAATTATCATTTCAGGTATTTCTCCTTCCACAACTAATTTTCCTGCTGTTGCTTTTCGTATCTCCTCCACCGTTACACCTGGAGCTCTTTCTAGAAGCACGAATCCTTTTCCTGGAACAACTTCCAATACTGCAAGTTCAGTCACAATTTTCTTAATGCATTTTACACCTGTTAATGGAAGCGTGCATTCAGGAAGCAATTTTGATTCGCCTGCTTTATTGACATGCTGCATAGCAACAATAATATTTTTTGCTGCTGCAACAAGATCCATTGCACCACCCATTCCTTTAACCATCTTACCAGGAATTTTCCAATTAGCAATGTCTCCATTTTCACTTACTTCCATTGCACCAAGAATAGTTAAATCTACTTTCCCTGCGCGAATCATTCCGAAGCTTAAAGCAGAATCGAAATAAGCTGTGCCTGACACTTCGGTTATTGTTTGCTTACCTGCGTTTATTAAGTCGGCATCTTCTTCTCCTTCAAAAGGAAAAGGACCCATACCTAACATTCCATTTTCAGATTGTAGTGTAACATTTAAACCTTTCGGTATATAATTCGCTACCAATGTAGGAATTCCTATTCCTAAGTTTACATAACTACCGTCTTTTACTTCTTGTGCGATACGCTTTGCGATTCCAACCTTATCCAACATAATTGTTTGATTTTAAAATTATTTTTTTTGACGTACTGTTCTTTGCTCAATTCTCTTCTCGTAATTGTCTCCTTGAAATATTCTATGTACATAAATTCCTGGTACATGAATATGATCTGGATCTAACGTTCCTGCTGGTACTAACTCTTCAACTTCTGCAATTGTAATTTGTCCGGCCATAGCCATTGGCATATTAAAATTACGTGTTGTTTTTCTAAATATCAGATTGCCGTGTGTATCACCTTTCCATGCTTTTACAATTGCAAACTTTGCTTTAAACGCCATCTCTAATAAATATTCTACGCCATCAAAGACTCGTGTTTCTTTTCCTATTGCGACCTCTGTTCCAACACCAGCACGCACCCATACTGCAGGCATTCCATAAGCAGCAGCCATGCAGCGCGTTGCCAATGTTCCCTGAGGAATTAAATCTACTTCTAATTCGCCACTTAATAACTGTCTTTCGAATTCCGCATTTTCACCAACATAAGATGAAATCATTTTTTTTACCTGACGCGTTTTAAGCATCAAACCAATACCAAAATCGTCAACCCCCGCATTATTAGAAATGCAGGTAAGGTCTTTCGTCCCTTTATTAACTAATGCATTGATACAATTTTCTGGAATTCCACAAAGGCCAAAGCCCCCTAACATTATCACTTCGCCATCTTGAATATCGTGGATTGCGGCAGCTGCATTATTTACTACTTTATTCATTTTAATTAATATCAAAATTATTTGTTGTGCCTGGTACTATTGGCATATTATACTTTGAGCAATCAAGTTCAACATTTAAAGGTTTTTGAGGTTTAGCAAATTCTCCTTGAGAATAATTCAATTTAGGATCATCGAAAATTTTTCTCATAAATAACCCCCATATAGGTAATGCGGTATTTGCACCTTGGCCTAGTGCTGTAGATCGAAAATGAATACTTCTATCTTCGCAACCAACCCAACAGCCAGCCACTAATTCAGGGGTGATACCCATGAACCAGCCATCACTATTATTTTGTGTAGTGCCTGTTTTACCTGCAATAGGATTTGTAAAATGGTAGGCCCCACCTCTCAATCTTTCACCTGTACCAAATTTAGTTACACCTTCCATCAGGTTTAACATTAAATACGCTGTCTCTTCATTAATAGCTTCTACTTTTCTTGGTACGAACTCTTGTAAAACTACACCATTTTTATCTTCAATACGAGTAATATACATAGGTTCCGTCCAAATTCCTTTGTTCGCAAATGTTCCATATGCACCTACCATTTCAAAAACTGAAATATCGGCAGAGCCTAAAGCAATAGAGGCATATGGTTCAATAGGCGTGGTAATTCCCATTTTATGAGCAACTTGGATAACGGCTTCTGGTCCGAACTGTTTCATTAAATATGCAGAGACACAATTAACAGAATTTGCTAATGCCTGTATAAGCGATAACATTCCACCATAATGACCATCAGCATTAGAAGGCGTCCAAGAATGCCCAAATTTATCAAGTATTGTTACCTTAGCATTAGGCACTTTATAACATGGAGAATATCCTTCTTGCATTGCAAGTGTATAAACGAAAGGTTTAAATGTAGAACCTACTTGGCGTGAGCCTTCCTTAACTTGATCATATTTAAAATAATGAAAATCTAATCCTCCAACCCATGCTTTTACTTGACCCGTTTGAGGTTCAAGCGCCATAAACCCTGTACGCAAAAACATTTTATAATAGCGAATCGAATCCATCGGCGACATAATTGTATCAACATCTCCTTTCCAAGAAAAAATAGTCATCTTAATTTTCTTATTAAAATTATTAGTGATTTGATCTGCTGAAAATCCTTGTTCCTTTAAATTCTTATAGCGTTCCGACCGCCTCATTCCTTGTATAATTAACTCCGGATAGTCTTCCCAAGGGGAACGATCTTTCCAGTGCTCGTAAAATGTTTCTTGTAATTTAGTAAGATGCTGCCTTACTGCTTCCTCCGCATACCGTTGCATACGAGAATCAATAGTTGTATAAATTTTTAGTCCGTCTCGATATAAATTATAATTCGTACCGTCCGCTTTTTTATGTTCGGAGCACCATTTTAATAAATCCTTTTTTAATACCTCTCTAAAATGTTGTGCAATTCCTGATACATGGCTTTCTGGTCTGAAGCGAAGTCGAATAGGAAGTTTTTGAACCGAGTCAGCGACTTCTTCTGTGATGAAATTATATTTTTTTAGCTGACCAATCACAACATTTCTCCTTGTCATCGCATTTTCGGGATTACGAATAGGATTATAAAGCGATGGTGCTTGAAGCATACCAATTAATAATGCGGCTTCTTGTATAGATACTTCATTGGGGTCTTTTTGAAAATAAGTGGAGCAAGCTGAACGAATGCCAAATGTATTATTACCAAATTCCACTGTATTTAAATACATCGCAAGAATTTCGTATTTGGTATAGTTCTTTTCTAACTTAACAGCTATAATCCATTCCTTTATTTTACGTAGCACCAATTGCGGCTTACTAAGTTTTTCGCCTCTGGGAAATAAATTCTTTGCTAATTGTTGAGTAAGAGTGCTACCTCCTCCAGCACTCTGATGCAAAAAAATAGTTTTTACTAGTACTCGAACCAATCCTCTAACATCTACACCAGAATGCTGATCAAAACGAACATCTTCTGTCGCCTTTAGTGCGTTTATTATATTTGGTGATAACTCATTATAGTGAATATTCACCCTGTTCTCTTTAAAATATTTTCCAATCGATTCCATATCGGAGGAATATATTTCACTTGCCAACATCGAGTTGGGATTTTCAAGTTCTTCAAATGTTGGTAAATCTCCCATATAGCCCAGTGCTACAAGCGAAATAAATCCAACTAAAAACAGCAAAGGCGTGAAGATAATTAACCAGATAAAAAATATTATTCGTCGAACATTTGAAAATGATTTCATGTTTGGTTTATTATAATTTAAATTTAAATAATTATTAGAAATCAGGATTTATATCCATTTGCATTTCCATTGGTCGATTAGATTTTTTGCGCTGAAATAAATTTGCTTCTGTTGTCCCAAATCGATAAGTCAATGTGAAATTCCCTACTTGTGATTCTCTCTTGCGTTGCATATCGTATATGAATCCTTCGCCCACATTATGAATAACCATTTTACGCGTATTAAAAATATCTGTAATATTTACGGACAAATTTAATTTTCCTTTTAGAAATTCTCTCCTTGCGCCGATATCAACCCCACTCATTCCCTTAAAACTTCCTTGGGGAGTTTTTGTTTGCGACATATACATCCCAGTAATTTGTAAGCTAGTCGTTTTTGATGCTTTGATGTTGATATTTGTTCTTAACGTCCAGTTATTACTTGTGCTTTGCAATGCGGCATCAATATTTTCTCCGTTGATTTTATTGTTGAAATAATTGAATGTTGTGGTA
Organism: Chitinophaga pinensis; assembly: GCA_943332105.1. GTDB lineage: Bacteria > Bacteroidota > Bacteroidia > AKYH767-A > OLB10 > CAINEC01. The sequence continues at coordinate 15,346 of CALQOD010000004.1, forward strand.
GATGTTATAGCCTTACTAAACTGATTCTTCAAAACTATTTCTAATCCAGTATTTGCTGATGAACTATAATTAATAAACTTCATTGTTGATACACCAGTTGTATCAATTGATCTGAAACGACTTATTAAATTTTTTGTATATCGATAGTATAAGGTGGCAGAAAGCGATTGCTCTTTAAACTTTCTGAAATAATTGAATTCATAACTATCAATAAATTCAGGTTTTAATTGAGGGTTCCCTGTTCTAACGTTACGTATATCCGATATATCTGTAAACGGATTTAAATTTTGAGAATTTGGTCGGTTCACGCGTTTACTATAAACTAATTGGAAATCATTTTTCTCTTGTACCGTATACTTAATTGCAGCACTTGGAAAAAGGTTGGTATAGTTCTGCTCAAAATCATTTGTATCATTTGTTGCATTACCAATGATTCGCGTATTTTCTACTCTCACACCTCCTTGCAATTCGACAAACTTATCTTTTTTAATTAACGAAGGAGCCCGTCCTGCAAATTGAACATAGGCGGCAGTAATTTCATCTTTATAAATAAAATGATCTGTGTTTGCCGAATCAACTTCATCTCGATTTAAGCCTTTTAAGCCTTTTTGATTATTATCATTGGTTCTAAAGGTGCCTTTGGCGCCAGTTTCAAACTTTGAGTTTTGATTTATAGGATGAGTATAATCTGTTTGTACTGTTAAAGTGTTAAAATTTCCGTCGCGGTTTAAATTTGAATACTGATATGTAGTATCAACCGTTAAATAATTATCGTGATCATTATTTTCACTTTGAGAATAATTAGCTGATGCAGAAAACTCTCTCTTTGTTCCAGGAATTATATGACGAATATCCAACCCGCCTTCTAAATTTTTATTGCTGTTATCTGATTTAGTTGTACGATAAAACCCACCATCAAGAATTGCTCTTGCGGAATCTTCGTAAGTAGTAGTATTAAGCTCATATCTTGTTTCGGCTCTTTCGCTGTATCCACCTGATATACCAAGTGTAGTATTATTTGATAAATTAATATCTAACGACGAACGAAATGAATTATTAAAATTTTTATTTCTTCCTTCCGTAATTGATTCTTCAAAGGGCGGTAATGGTATCAATAGGGAATCAATCTTATTTTCACGAGTCGAATTACCAGATGAAGTTCTTGTCTCCTCACGGAAATTATAACTAATATTCAAATTAGTTTTCTTAGTCCGGTTATTCAAAGATATACCCGCATTGTATTTATCACGCGTACCGGCACCTATTGTAACAGATCCGTTTACGCCACTGCGTTTATCTTTTTTAGTTTTAATGTTGATGATACCCGCCATTCCTTCCGCATCATAGCGTGCACTCGGATTAGTAATAATTTCTATCTGGTCAATAGATCCAGCAGGAAGCTGTTGTAACAAAGATGATTTATCACCACCTCCTAAACTTGATGGCTTACCGTCAATTAGAATAGTAAGGTTTTCACTTCCCCTTAAACTGATTTTACCATCAATATCTACATTAACAGAAGGTACATTTCTTAATACATCAGATGCTGTTCCTCCTATACTAATTAAATCTTTTTCTACATTATAGATTTTTTTATCTAGTGAGTTAACATAATCAGCTTTTTCTGCGGTAACTTCTACCTCTTTCAAATTTTTCTGTGATGCTGCAACATAAACAATTCCGAAGTCCTTTGTTGGTTCCATTGGATTTAACATAAAAGGTTTCGAATCCATTTTACGATAACCAATAGCACTAATACGCAAAAAATATTTTCCAGGCTTTAACGATTCAATAATAAAGTGGCCTTTCCCATTTGTTAATACACCACCAACAATAGCTGAATCACGCACCTTTAATACTGCAACAGATGTAAACTCAAGTCCGGATTTTGTTAATGAATCCTGTAATGTACCCATTACCTTACAAATAGCAGGCATATTTTGAAATGCCGAATCACGGTTAAATCCACCACGCAAAGATGAATCACGTTTCCCTCCGAAATTTGGCTGCTGAGCATAGCCAGAAGAAAAAACTATTGCTAATAAGAAGGTTAGTTTAATTTTAGATAAAATCCTCATGTTATAATTCTAGTACGATAACTCGTTAAATAATACTTGTAATAATGTTTGTCCGACAGCCTTTAAAGAATTTTTGTCAATCTTATCAATCGTATCTCCATGCGTATGCCAGTGTTTCCAAAAATGTGAAGGTGTATTATAATCATAATGGATTATATCTGTACATTTTATTTGTGCCGTCTGATTGATGTAATAATGATCATCAACGATAGGATTAGTTTTCTCTGTTAAAAAATAACTTCCATAGCCTAAATCACCAGCTGATTTCCATACCATGCCAGTCACATTCTCCGCATAGCGCATCGATGTTCCCTCTTGTGTAAATGTCGCATTTGTAGCTCCCACCATATCTAATAAAATTCCGTAGCGAGCAAAATAATTTGGCGTATGCAAATGTTGCGACCAATACTGCGAACCTAAACAATAAGAATCATCCATATCTGGGTAACCACTATTTTCTGGCTGACCATAATCTTCAATATCAAAGAAAATAATATCAACTCCTAAATCAGGTTTTGCAATTGATAATTGACGAGCAACTTCAATTAAAATACCAACACCGCTTGCTCCGTCATTTGCTCCATCAATAGGTTCATTTTTTCTTACTGAATCCTGATCAGCAAACGGACGAGAATCCCAATGAGAACATAACATAATTCGATTTCCTTTAGAAGGATTAAAAGAACTAATAACATTTTTTCCATTTAACGTTTTTCCGTCGAAGCCACGGGTTTGAAAACTTTGTACGATAACTGTATCAGCGTATTTTTTCATGGTTCTACTTAACCAATCAGCACATTTTGCTTGAGCTGTTGAATTAGGTATTCGTGGACCAAAATCTGTTTGTGCCTTCACATAATCAAAAGAAGAGTCTGCATTAAAAGTGGGTGCAGGCTGTGTTTTATTTCCGTTATTATTAGAATTATTTGTTTCGTTTTTTGTACCTGTGTTACATGCAGCAAGCGCAAGCATTACAGCACTAAATAGAACCAGCTTAATTTTTGCTCCAGATTGAGCCATCTTTACCGTCTTTAATAGTGAAACTTAATTTTATTAATTCATCACGAATTTTATCAGAAGTTGCAAAATCTTTATTTGCTTTTGCATTAGCTCTGATGGATAATAACAAATTCATCAACCCATCTAAATCATCATCTGATTTTTTGTCTTCGCGCTTTAACCCCAAAATATCAAAAACAAAAAGATTAATTAATGATTTCAATTTGTCTATATCCCCTACCGTTAGTGTTTCTGTTCCCGCATTAGTAGAGTTGATGATTCGTACCGCTTCAAACAAATGAGATAAAACAATAGCTGTATTTAAATCATCATTCATTGCATCAAAACATTTCTGTTCTAATTCAGATACGGAAGAAGTTGAACTAGCCGAAGGATTTAACTTTTCTAACGTATCAATAGCATTAATAATTCGCTGAAACGCTTTTTCAGCAGCTAATAATCCTTCATTTGAAAAATCAAGTGTGCTTCTATAATGAGCTTGCAATATAAAAAAACGAATTGCCATTGGCGAATATGTTTTCTCTAACAACTTATGATTACCGATAAAAAACTGTTTTAGTGTAATAAAATTACCAAGACTTTTTCCCATTTTCTGTCCGTTGATGGTAATCATATTATTGTGCATCCAGTATTTAACAGGAGCTTTTCCACACGATGCTTTTGATTGTGCTATTTCACTTTCGTGATGTGGGAATAATAAATCCATTCCGCCACCATGAATATCAAACGTCTCTCCTAAATATTTACTACTCATTGCTGAACACTCAATATGCCAACCTGGAAAACCATCACTCCACGGTGAAGGCCAGCGCATAATATGCTCAGGGCTTGCTTTTTTCCAAAGCGCAAAGTCGGCAGGATTTCTTTTTTCTGATTGACCTTCTAATTCTCTACGTTCATTTCCTGCACCGGCAATTAGTTCTTCAATTACACGACCAGATAATTTTCCATAATCGTTAGAATCGCTGTAATTAATCACATCAAAGTAAACAGAACCATTCGACTCATAGGCATATCCGTTAGCAATGATTTTTTTAATCATTTCAATTTGCTCGATAATATGTCCTGATGCACGAGGCTCAATATTTGGTGCTTTGTTATTTAACTCACGCATTGATTCATGAAAGCTACCAGTATACAACTCTACTACTTCCATCGGCTCTAATTGTTCTAAGCGAGCCTTCTTTGCAATTTTATCTTCCCCTTCGTCTGCGTCATTTTCTAAATGTCCAACATCCGTGATATTTCTCACATAGCGAACCTTATATCCAAGGTGAGATAAATAACGAGATAAAACATCAAAAGTGATATATGGACGAGCATGTCCTAAATGCGCCTCACCATAAACAGTTGGACCGCATACATACAACCCAACAAAGGGTGCATTGATTGGAATAAAATTTTCTTTTTGTCGAGTTAACGAGTTGGTAATATAAAGCGGGTGTTGCATGTGTTCTATCTTCGATTAATGTTCTGCACTCATGCGTGCTTCTTTCAAGTGTAATAACATATCTTTTGTCATTGACGACATATCGTAGTAAGGCACCCATCCCCAATCTTCTTGTGCGCGTGTATCATCTATTGACATTGGCCAAGTATCGGCAATTGCCTGACGGAAATCAGGTTCAAAAGAAGTTTGAAATTCAGGAATATGTTTTTTGATTTCGTTAGCAATTTCTTTCGGAGTAAAACTGATCCCAGCCAAATTGTAACTGCTCCGAATTTTTATTTTATCTGAGTCGGCATTCATCAATTCTAATGTTGCGCGAATAGCATCAGGCATATACATCATTGGCAATGCGGTATCCTCTTTCAAAAAGCAATTGTAAGAACCTTTATCGAGTGCCTGATGATAAATATCTACTGCATAATCAGTAGTGCCACCACCTGGCTGTGCATTGTAGCCTATTAACCCTGGATAACGAATACTGCGCACATCAACCCCAAATTTATTGTAGTAATATTCACACCAGCGCTCTCCTACTTGTTTACTTATTCCGTAAACTGTTGTAGGTTCCATCAATGTAAACTGAGGTGTTTTTATTTTTGGAGTTGTAGGGCCAAATACAGCAATGCTACTTGGCCAAAACACGCGCATTCCCCCTAACTCTTTTGCGATATCAAGTACATTAAACAAGCCTTCCATATTAAGCTTCCAGGCCATTTTCATCTTTTGCTCTGCTGTTGCGCTTAACAATGCAGCTAACAAATAAACATGCTTTATCTTATTCGATCTTATTATATCAGCGATTGCTTGCCCATCCAATACATCCAGTTTATAAAATGGACCACTTTCTTTTAAGTATCCTTCCTGATCTTTTACATCGGCTGCAATAACACGATCCCCGCCTAACTCTGTTCTCAATGTGTGTACTAAGTCGGTTCCAATTTGTCCACCAGAACCAAGAATTAAAATATTATCTGAACTACTCATTTTAAATTTTGCTGTTGAAATTTTATTTGCTGAATTACTAAATTGACACTATCGATTTCTGATATAGTTGTTTTTATTTTGATTTTATTGTCTTCGATTCTTTTTTCATTATCGCTAATTTGCCTTTTCATATTAACATTACTCTGCTCTAAATAATCGGTGTTGCTTTCCAGGCTTCTCTTGTCTTTGTTTTTTTCCTTGATAACTTTCTCTTGATCTTCAATTTTATTTTCAAGTGCCGCGTTAGATAGTTTAACTCCCCATTCTTTAAAAAATTTAATTAGCCACGAGGATTCCTTCGGATGATTTTTTGATGATACTGAAGTGTTATCGCGCATAAAAACAGCTGCTAATTGGTATCCCGAATCAACAAGCGCTATTTTAGAAAAGACTGTGAGGGTATCACCGCCTAATCCGCCAATCACTAAATTTTTTGCATCCACCTCTTCTTTGGACTTTTTTACTTTTGCATTATTGTCCTTTAAAAAATCAACCCATGCATCTTGTAATATGTCAAATGAAACATGTGGAAGATAAACACGAATTGCGGTATTATATCCACCACCTAACTTTTCTAATCCTTCATCGACAATAACCGTTTGAGTATATCCAAATGAAGATAAAATCAGAAAAAATAAAAAAGAACCTGTTTTTTTCATATTAAATCTCTGTTACGCCTCCTGATATTACAAATTTCATCATTTCGGTTCCCGAAGCATCAATCTTTTGAATATTCTCAGATTCAACAATTACTAATTGTCCATTAAATCCATACGAAAACGGAAGGTACACAGCCATTTTATTCTTACCTATTCCTAGTTCTGTTAAATCATTTTCGGTAATAAATCCTATCCTTTGAACGGAGGGATTATTATTCATTGTTACCAGAACAGGTTGTGTAAATCGTTTCTTCTCTCCAACAAACGCCTCTATTAAATCTTTTACTGAAGAGTATATTAATTTTAAGAGTGGTGTTCTTTCTATCAATCCTTCGAAAATAGCAAATACCGGATTTCGAACAAATCGAGTTCCTATATAGCCAGCAGCTGTTATAATTGCTGCAATTATCAAAATGCCGAGCCCTGGCAAATAAAAGCTTTCAGCGCCAGGAATGCGAATGGGAATTTTTATTGGCAGCAAACCATCGAGCCATACGACAGCATTAATTACGACGAATAATGTAACCGCAATAGGCACTACAAAAAGAAGTCCTTGTAAAAAGTAATTGATCAGTTTTTTCATGTAGATAATTTAGCTGTGCAAATATCAGAAATTGTAATGGGCAAGCCATAAAATATTGAAAATATATACCTCTTATGGAAGACTATTTTGCATCTTTGAGCCGTGAACAGGCTTGATCTGATAAAAAACAAAGAAATCCTTTCTATAATAAACGAGAATAAGGATAAAAATGTGGCTTCACTTGCCTTAAAATGGGCTGCAAACAAGAATGATAGTACTCAGTTCATTTTAACACAGATCCGTGGAAGATCCATTGCCGAAAGAAAAATTCCCTCTTGGTTGCAGCATGAAGCTATTATATATCCGGATAAAACAGCAATGGAACAATGCTCATCGGAGCTTACCGCACGCTTTAAATCTGAGCTATTAAAAGGGTTACAAGTTGCAGATTTAACTGGGGGTTTAGGAGTTGACTGTTATTTTATTAGTCTAAAAGCAAAAAGCGTTCTTTATGTTGAACCTGATTTAACCCGTTTTGAAATTACGGAACACAACTTTTCGGTTTTAGGCGTACAAAACACTTCTTTTTACCATACAACCGCTGAAAAATTTTTGGATTACCAAGGTCTCGCCTCTTTGGATTATGTTTACATCGATCCTTCGAGAAGAAATGAAAACCAAAACAAGGTTTTTATGCTTAAAGATATGCAACCCGATTTGCGTCATATCATTGATTATTTAAAAAAATTTAATGCGCAGTTGCTTATTAAGCTATCGCCAATGCTTGATATTAAATCGGCTTTAAAAGAACTAGAAGGTGTAAAAGATGTTTATATAATCAGCGTTGGTGATGAATGTAAAGAACTTTTGTTTACTATCGACTTTAAATTTGATGGCAAAAAATCCATCAAATGTGTGAATATTACGAATGAAAAAATATGGAATTTTGATTATTTATTGGAAGAAGAAAGCAAATCTTTTGAAGTAACAGAAATTTTTAAATATATATATGATCCGTTTTCATCCTTAAATAAAGGAGGCGGATTTAAATCACTGGCTAACAAATTTTCATTGAATAAAATCAGTAGCAATACACATCTTTTTACCAGTGAAAATATGCTTGATGATTTTTTCGGAAACTGCTTTGAAGTAGAACGCGTGGATGATTTTTCATCGAAAGAATTTACAACAATCGAAAATAAAAAAGGTGTGATTAAAATCAGAAATTTCAGGATGTCTCAAAGTGAAATTGAAAAGAAAACCAAGATTACCTACGGTCCTGATTATTTTTATTTCTTTTATTCGGATGCGGCTAATAGAATGAAAGTGGCTACTACTAGAAAAGTATATTAATCATTGAATTGCTCGTACTCTAGTTTACACTTTTTTGTAAACCCCTTTATCACCATTTCGTAGCTATGGTCTATGAGCTGATAAATTAATTTATCTGTTGCATCGTCTTTAAATAAAACCGTATTCCAATGCTTGTTGTTCATATGATATCCTGAGCGCACACTTGTATGCCTCTCTCGTAACTCAATTGCATATTCGGGATCGCATTTTAAATTTACACTATCAGGCTCCGAGATACTCGCCAGGGCAAACATTTTTCCCATCACTTTAAAAACAAGAGTGTCTTCATCAAACGGAAATGACTCAGTAACGGCCTTTTTCGCAATGCAGTATAGTCTTAATTCTTCAATATTCATTTATTTTTTTTTTACAAAGGTACTAACACCTTTTGCATTTAACTTTAGGCCTTCAAATAACAGAAATGACACAAGACCATCCTAAAAAACTCTTTTTGCTTGATGCCTTTGCCCTTGTTTACAGAGCTTATTTTGCTTTCAGCACAAACCATCGGGTAAATTCAAAAGGGTTAAATACATCTGCTATGTTTGGCTTTACCAATACATTACTAGAAGTATTAAAAAAAGAAAAACCCACACATATTGCTGTTGTGTTTGATACATCAGCTCCTACGCACAGACATATTGCTTTTGAGGCTTATAAGGCCCATCGCGAAGAAATGCCTGAAGATTTAAGAAAGTCTATTCCATACATTAAAGAAATAATTCGCTGTTTTAATATTCCAGTTATTGAGTTAGATGGTTTTGAAGCAGATGATATTATCGGATCATTCTCCATTAAAGCTGAGCAAGCAGGGTTTGTTACCTACATGATGACGCCTGATAAAGACTATGGACAAATGGTAACGGACAAAGTTTTGATTTATAAGCCAGCTCGCAGCGGCGCAGGTGCGGAGGTATTGGGGGTAAAGGAAATATGTGCTCGTTATGGTATTCAAAGACCCAATCAAGTAATTGATATTCTTGGTTTGATGGGCGATTCAGTAGATAATATTCCTGGGGTTCCTGGGGTAGGAGAGAAAACTGCAACTACCCTTATTCAGCAATATGGAACAATTGAAAATTTATACAACCATACAGATCAATTAAAAGGGAAACTAAAAGAAAAAGTTGAGGCAAATAAAGAGATAGCTTTTTTGTCGCGACAACTAGCTACTATACACTGCGATGTGCCTTTGGCTTTTAACGAAGATGAATTAGCCATTAAAGAAGTAAATAAAGAAGGAATTCGTAATCTGTTTAACGAATTAGAATTTCGTCGTTTAGGGCAAATTATTTTAGGGGAAGTAATTGAAGCTCCAGTAGAGATTAAAAACGGACAACAAGATTTGTTTGCTCCAGCAACTACGGCTAGCCCTTCCGTTATAACCGAAGAAGCGCCTACTGAATCGATTACTTATAGCACTATAAAGAATACTCCCCACGAATATAAAATAGTTGACACAATTGAAGGATATCAGTCGTTAGCAAAAGAGTTGTTAAGTGCCGCGGAAGTAAGTTTTGATACCGAAACTACAGGGATAGATGCCAATCAGGTAGAGCTTGTAGGATTATCTTTTTCGATTAAAGAGCACGAAGGCTGGTATGTTCCAGTTCCTGCAAGCATGGATCAGGCAAAAGCTATATTATCTTACTTTAAACCTTTTTATGAGCATGGTTCCATTCGTAAAATAGGACAGAACTTAAAATACGATATAACAGTATTAAAGTGGTATGATGTAGCTGTTAAAGGGCCATTGTTTGATACCATGGTGGCGCATTATTTAATTCAACCGGAGATGCGTCATAATATGAATGTGCTCGCAGAAACCTATTTGCAATACGCACCTGTTTCTATTGAAGAACTGATAGGAAAGAAGGGAAAAGATCAAATGAGCATGCGATTTGTGGATACAGCAACAATTGCGGAATATGCTGCAGAAGACGCAGATGTCACACTACAATTGAAGAAGAAATTTGAACCAATGCTTCATGATACAAACACTGAAAAATTATATCACGAAGTAGAAGAGCCGTTAATTTTTGTTTTAGGTGCAATGGAGCGAGAAGGTATTAGGTTAGATGTTGATGTCTTGAAGGGCTTAAGTAAGTCTTTAGAGGAAGAGATTAAATCGGTTGATAAAGAAATTCAGGTTTTGGCAGGAACACCATTTAATATTTCATCGCCTAAGCAAGTAGGAGATATTTTATTTGAAGTATTGAAAATAGTTGATAAACCTAAGAAGACTAAAACAGGTCAGTATGCAACTGGAGAAGACATTTTATCAAAGCTTACAGGTAAACATCCTATCGTAGATAAAATTTTAGATTACCGAGAATTAGTAAAATTAAAGAGCACTTACGTTGATGCCTTACCGCAAATGGTCAATGCAAGAACGGGAAGAATTCATACTTCCTTTAATCAGGTAGTAGCTGTTACAGGTCGTTTAAGTTCTGACAATCCTAACCTTCAAAATATTCCTATTCGAACTGAGAGAGGAAGGGAGATTAGAAAGGCTTTTGTGCCTCGTAACGAAGAGTATGTTTTACTCTCAGCCGATTATTCGCAAATTGAATTACGCATTATGGCTGAGCTATGCAAAGATCCTGGATTATTAGACGCTTTTCATAATAATCTGGATGTCCATACTGCAACAGCATCTAAGGTTTTTGGAGTGACTTTAGAAGATGTTACTTCCGATATGCGTCGTAAAGCGAAAATGGTGAACTTCGGAATTATCTATGGTATTAGCGCCTTCGGATTAAGTGAACGATTAAACATTCCCCGTAAAGAGGCAGCTGAAATTATTGATCAGTATTTTATCAAGTATCCATACATCAAAGAATTTATGGATAGCAGCATCGCGCAAGCAAAAGAAAAAGGATATGTTGAAACCATTTTAGGAAGAAGGAGATACCTGCGCGATATTAATTCGAACAATGCAACTGTTCGTGGCTTTGCAGAACGCAACGCGATTAACGCACCAATACAAGGTTCTGCGGCTGATATGATCAAGCTTGCTATGATTCATCTTAACAAGGCGATGACGGAGATGAATTTAAAATCGAAGATGTTATTGCAAGTACATGATGAATTGGTATTTGATGTTTATTTGCCAGAATTAGAAACAATGAAGAGTTTGGTAGCAGATAAAATGAAGCACGCCTTACCGTTAAGTGTGCCTGTAGAAGTAGAAATTGGAACAGGCAAAAACTGGCTCGAAGCACATTAATAAAATATAGTTCTAATATTTAATTGGACTACATTTGCATAACAAATCATTTTATGTCGGATAAAACAGTACAACTCGAAAATCAAATTGCACTGGCACAATTAGGTGGCGGTGAAAAGCGAATAGAAGCACAACACAAAAAAGGAAAGCTTACTGCTCGCGAGCGATTGCATTTTTTAATGGATGAAAATTCTTTCGAAGAAATTGGAATGCTTGTAACACATCGATCTACTGAATTTGGTTTAGATCGTGAAAAATATTTAGGTGATGGTGTTGTTACTGGCTATGGGACAATAAATGGGCGTTTAGTTTATGTATACGCTCAAGACTTTACCATTTTTGGTGGTTCCTTATCTGAATCGCATGCCGAAAAAATTTGTCGCATTATGGACCTTGCGATGCAAAACGGGGCACCTGTTATCGGATTAAATGATTCGGGTGGAGCAAGGATTCAAGAAGGCGTTGTATCGTTAGGCGGCTATGCAGATATATTTTACCGCAACACAATGGCATCGGGAGTAATTCCACAGATCAGTGCTATTATGGGACCATGTGCTGGTGGCGCTGTTTATTCGCCTGCCATTACTGATTTTATCATGATGGTAGAAAATACTAGCTACATGTTTGTTACTGGTCCGAATGTGGTAAAAACTGTTACGCACGAAGAAGTAACGAGTGAAGAACTAGGAGGCGCTTTTACACATAGTTCTAAATCGGGAGTAACTCATTTTTCTTGTGCGAATGAAATTGAATGTATTCAAAACATCAAACGATTACTAAGTTATATTCCATCAAATTGCGAAGAAGGTGCACTTGCATTACCGTATACTGAAGGCGATGAAACAAGAGTCGCTTTAAATTCAATTATTCCAGATAACCCTAACCAGCCTTATGATATCAGAGAAGTAATTGAGCATGTAATTGACGATGATGGCGAAGGGTTTTTTGAAGTGCATAAAAACTTTGCGGAAAATATAGTTGTAGGCTTTGCGCGATTAGGTGGTAAATCGATTGGCATTGTTGCTAATCAGCCAGCATTTTTAGCAGGTGTATTAGATATTAACTCCTCCACGAAGGCAGCACGATTTGTTCGCTTTTGCGATTGCTTTAATATTCCTTTATTAGTGCTTGAAGATGTTCCAGGGTTTCTTCCAGGTACCGATCAAGAGTGGAATGGTATTATTACCAATGGAGCCAAATTGTTATTTGCGTTTAGCGAGGCAACTGTTCCGCGTATCACAGTGATTACACGTAAAGCCTATGGTGGTGCTTATGATGTAATGAACTCGAAACATATTGGTGCCGATATGAACTACGCATGGCCAACTGCAGAAATTGCGGTAATGGGCGCACGGGGTGCTGCAGAAATTATTTTCAAGAATGAAATTGCGGCGGCTTCTGATCCTCAACAAAAATTAAAAGAGAAAGAAGAAGAATACATTAATCACTTTGCGAATCCATATAGAGCTGCTGAGCGCGGATATGTAGATGAGGTGATTATGCCGGAGGCAACGAGAAGTAAATTGATTAAATCATTTAAAATGTTAGAAAATAAAGTTGTTAAATTACCGAAGAAGAAACACGGGAATATTCCATTGTAAAAAATCAAACACCAATAAAAAATCCCGGGGAACTACCTCGGGATTTTTTGGTTTAAAGAGAACGATGTTTAATTCAATATTAATTCGTCAATTGATATGTTTGGCAGATAAGCATCTACAATACGACTTGATGTTGTTGCTGCTATTTTAGCGATGCGATTACGCTTTACATGATACCATAGCTGAATATAATAGCCATTCATGTAATACAAGTTCACACGGTAGTAGCTGTTTTGGCGGACCATTAAAAAGTTAGCATCGTGCCATACATGCCAGGCTTTCTCATCAAAATTGAGAATATTAAACTTTTCTACGGTAGGTGCGTCTGTAATCATCTTATGTTTTTTGATGATACAATAATGCAATTGAATAAGCGGATTACCCTTTCAATTTTGGTTAATATCCTAAAAAAATGGGTTAAAAGCGGTTTGGCATCAATAAAAAATCCCGAGGCTAAAGCTCGGGATTTCTCAAAATTATGCTTTTACGATTACTTTGAAAGCTCTACGCGTTGTAGCATGCTTCCGGTAGCTGTTTGAATTTTTACAATGTAAACACCTTTGTTAAGGTCTGATAAGTTCATTGAATAGATAGCATCAAAATCCCCTAAATCAACTGATTTCACTTCACGACCTAATAAGTCGATTACTGATACTGTCACTTGTTTGAAATAATCTTTCGTCATATCGATGTGCAATACACCATGACTTGGATTTGGATAAACTAAAATTGACATAACTGATTTTACCTCAGCAACAGCCGTTACACAACCATTTGCATTCGCAACGTTTGCCGATCCTGGTGTTGAACACATGCGATTAAAATCTACTGAGTTATTGTTCGAATCTGTTCCATCAGGGAATCTTCCAATGCTAAAGAATCTTGATAAAACTGTATCAAATACAATAGTGTCGCTATTTCCTGAAGGCACTCCAGCTACTTCTAAGTAAGGAGCAATACAATCACCTTCGTAGCTAACTACGTCAATAATATTCCCTTGTTGAACATCTTTAATGTAAACCGCATCTGGTGATGGGGTTGTTGCAGTAGCAGAAGCCCCATTTTGAATATTACCTCCGGCTTTATATGAGCTAAAAGTTAAATTACAGTTAGGCACTGCAGGAGCACCTGTTGCTGAGTCAGGTTGGCAAATTACAAAGAAAGAGCCTGCATTTAAAGTTTGTGAAGGAAGTTGAATAGAATCATAAGGAGAATTTCCAGTACTACTAGTACTTCCATTGAAAAGCATCAATTTATAATCTGCTAAATTCACTGGGTTTGGGCCAGCATTATATAGCTCAATATATTCCGCTTTATCTAGTCCTGGTTGATCATAATCGATTTCATTAATTACTAATCCTTGAGCATTAACCATGTTGGTCATAAGTATTGCAACTGCAAATACCATTGCGATTTTTGTGATACAAAACGTAAATGTTTTCTTCATAGGTTTTTGATTTTATTCCCGCTTTTTGGGGACTCAAATTTAATCTTCAATTTTGAAATAATGTAAATTCTGAATTAAATATTTGTAAAGAATTCTATTTTTGAGGTGTAATGGTCAGGCCCCCCAATTTTTTACGATGGATTTACCCCAATGCAATTTGGAATTTACCTTCTGATTCTAAAGTCGTATATCTTACTTTTGATGATGGGCCTACCCCTGAAGTCACTGAAGAGGTCTTACAAATTTTGGAAAACTATCAGGCCAAAGCCACCTTCTTTTGCATTGGTAAAAACATTGAGCAGCACCCTGAGTTGTTTAAATTAGTCCGAACAAAGGCTCATCACATTGGTTCTCACACTTATTCTCATTTGAACGGATGGAAATCAAAACCTACCGATTACTTAAATGATTACCAAAAAGGCCGTGATTTAGCACAAAGTAACTTGTTCCGCCCACCCTATGGACGCATCCTTTTGAAGCCACTTCAAACCATTCAAAAACAAGACAAGGTGATTATGTGGGATATTTTAAGCAAGGATTATAATGAGTCGCTAACACCTGAAACGGTCCTAAACAATATCCTTCGAAATATAAAACCAGGCGCTATCATCGTTTTTCACGATAGCGAAAAAGCAAAGAAAAATGTACTCGCTGTATTACCTCAATTATTGCAAAACCTAAAACAACAAGGCTATGCAATGGAGGCCATCCCGTACTAAGTTAAATTTAATTAAACATCACAATGCATAAATCTTTTCAGGTTTAACATTTTAGCGATATTCTCCTTATAAATAATTCTTAAATTCGCCCATCTTATTCCATAAACATGAATCATTATAAGCGTATCAACAATCTCTTCGGATGGATTGCATTTGCAATTTCAGCATTTGTTTATCTGAGCACAATTGAACCAACAGGCAGCTTCTGGGATTGTGGTGAGTTCATCGCCTCTGCTTACCGATTACAAGTAGGTCATCCTCCGGGAGCACCATTATTCTTAATGTTAGGAAGAGTTTTTAGCTTGATGGCAGGGGGCGATGTTCGTTTAGTCTCTGTTATGGTGAACATCCTATCGGCTTTAATGAGCGCATTTACCATTCTGTTTTTATTCTGGACTATAACAGCGATTGCGAAAAAAATAGTTGCTAAAAATGGGGAAGTAACCAGCTCACAGTTATTTAGTATTATGGGTGCTGGATTAGTAGGGGCCTTAGCATATACCTTTAGCGATTCGTTCTGGTTTTCTGCTGTAGAGGGCGAGGTTTACGCTTCTTCTTCTTTCTTTACAGCTATTGTATTTTGGGTAATGTTTAAGTGGGATGCTTCTGAAGAAAAAGACGCAAATAAGTGGATTATTTTAATTGCCTATTTAATGGGATTATCTATCGGGATTCACTTATTGAACTTGTTAACGATTCCTGCACTTGCTTTCATTTATTACTTCAAGAAAAACAAACCTTCTTTAGGTGGTGTTATTAAAACTGCTATTGCTGGCGTCTTGATTTTAGGAATAGTTCAATTCGGAATTATCTCTGGATTAGTAGGCCTTGCATCAAAGGTTGATTTGTTGTTTGTAAACAGCTTCGGATTACCATTCTGGTCAGGATTTTTATTCTTTATTGCATTATTAATTGGCGGAATTGTTTACGGCTTGAAATACTCTGTTGAAAAGAACAAGCCATTATTGAATCTTGGTATAATATGTTTTGCATTTATTCTCTTTGGATACTCTTCTTATGCTTTGATTGTTGTTCGTTCAATGGCAAACCCTCCAATGGATGAGAATGACCCTGAACAAGTATTTAATTTATTGGGTTATATCAATCGTGAACAATACGGAGATCGTCCTTTGTTTTACGGACAGTACTACAATGCAGAACAAGTAAGCATTGCAGAAGGGGCCAATCAATACGCTTCAAAAGATGGCAAATACGTTGTTACTGGTAAAAAGCAATCGCCTGTTTTTGATCCTGCTAACTGTACTATTTTCCCTCGTATGTATAGCGCACAGGAAAGCCATATTCAGGCTTATAAAGATTGGGCAGGCATTACCGGAGATGGTAAGCCAACCTTTGCACAAAACCTAAAATTCTTCTTGAACTATCAAATCATTCACATGTATTTTCGTTATTTCATGTGGAATTTTTCTGGTCGGCAGAATGATATTCAAGGTCATGGAAGTATCACTAAAGGGAACTGGATTTCGGGTATTAATTTTATTGACGATGCGTTTTTAGGCCCGCAAGAAAATGCTCCAGAAAGTCAGAAAGCAAACAAGGGACATAATCGTTTTTACATGCTACCTTTCTTATTGGGTGTTGTTGGAATGATCTGGCATTATAAAAAGGCTAAGCATAATGATTTCTGGACAGTAATGCTGTTGTTCTTCTTTACAGGTTTAGCAATTGTGCTTTACTTAAACCAATATCCTTATCAGCCACGTGAACGTGATTACGCTTATGCCGCCTCCTTCTATGCATTTGCTATTTGGATTGGGTTAGGAACATTGGCATTATTTGATGCTATCAGTAAAAAAATGGAAGGCCAAGCTGCTGCAGTTCTTTCTACAGTGATCTGCTTATTAGCAGCCCCAGCATTAATGGCGAAAGACGGATGGGATGATCATAATCGTTCTCATCGTTATACATCACGCGATTTTGCACATAACTATTTGATGAGTTGTGCACCAAATGCTATCATCTTTACGAATGGGGATAACGATACCTTCCCTCTTTGGTATGCACAAGATGTCGAAGGTATTCGTCCTGATATCCGAATTGTGAATTTGAGTTTATTGAATACTGATTGGTATATAGATCAAATGAAGCGCAAGGCTTATCAAAGTGATGCACTTCCTATCACATTTACACATGAACAATACGCACAAGGTACTCGTGACTATGTGCCTTATGCTGCTGGCCGCGTGAATGCTGAAGGATACATCAATCTAAAAGAAATTATGGACTTTATTAAGTCGGATGAGCCAAATGCGAAATTACAAACACAAGGAGGGATGTCGCTTAACTTTTTCCCTACTAAAAAGTTTATGGTATTGGTTGATAAAAAAGCTGTTCTTGAATCGGGAGCTGTTAAGCCAGAAGATGCAAGTAAAATTTTAGATACTATTTATTGGGATCTGGATAAAACTTATTTGATGAAAGCTGACTTGATGATTCTAGATTTGATTGCTAACAATAACTGGAAACGTCCTATTTATTTTGCTGTTACTGTTGGAAGCGAAAATTATATGAACCTTGAACCTTACTTCCAGTTAGAAGGATTAGCATATCGTTTTGTTCCTATTAAAAATTCGCGCGCTGCAGATCCAAACGGACAAACAGGAAGAGTAGATAATGATATCATGTATAATAACATGATGAATAAATTCTTGTGGGGAAATATGAAACGACAAGATGTTTATCTTGATCAAACTAATATGGGGATGACAATGAACTTCCGAAATAACTTTGCTCGTTTATCAGAATCATTGATGGAAGCTGGTAAAAAAGATTCTGCTATAAAAGTGTTGGACAAGATGAATGATGAAATGCCAGACAACACTGTTGCCTACAATGTAATGATGTTGCGTCCGATTGAATTATATTTTATGGCTGCACAAAAAGTAAATCCTAAAGACACATTAAATCCATTTAATCGTTTATCATTATCTACAGTAGAGCTTCCAGAGGCCAGAAGGAAACATGCAGAAGATATGGCAATTGCAATTACTAAACGCTTGGCAGCTATCTATGAAAATGAGATGGATTATTATATGTCAATTAAACGCACTTCCTATTTCTCAACTGTCGACAGAGAATCGAATCAGGCATACGCCGTTTACGGAGATTTGATAAGAATGGCAAGGCAATACGGACAAGGAAATCTAAGTGAGGAACTGCAGAAAAAATTGCAAAAGTATCAGGCACTTAATCCGAATTATTATCAGCAATAAAATAAAAATGGGGACTAAACTGTCCCCATTTTTATTTACTCCATTTGCTAATTATTGTTTCATCCACTTAAGTGTGATTTTACGATTCACTCTAATAATATAATTTCCAGTGCTGAACTTACTAGTTAATGGTATAGATAATTCATTGTTATCCATTCCGTATTTCGAATACACTAATTGACCTATTGCAGAATAAATTTCAATTTCTTCAATACTATTGGTACTTCTTAATTGCAATATGCTTGATGGATTTTGAATTAACTGAATATTTGTGTTGTTAATTATCGAGTTTAATCCAACAGCCATTGGCCCTAATGTTCCGTCATCATTAATATTTTGAACATAGATTCCGTTATCGTTTCTAGTATCAGACCACGTTACAATTAACTGATGATTACTTACACGGGAAATTCCAATATCATCTTTATTGCTTGCAGTAACATTAAGCGACTTTTGTAAAAATGGCCATTGCTTTATTCCCATCGAATCAATTAACGTCGCTTTAATAGCAACCTGATTAAACCCTCCGGTATAATAAACTAAAATTGCATTGTTATCATCTTGCGCAATACCTACGGGGGTCGTTATGTTTGATGTTTGAACATCCACTACAATACCATCGGTGCCACATAAATTTAATCCTGCATTATTTACTCTTTGAATACTATTACCTGAAGCAGACTGACCAGTATTGGTAACTTGTAATCCTACCCATGTTTGATTAGTTGTTGAATTATAAAAATAATCACCCAAATAAGAATTGATACTTAAAGAACTCGTTAATGCGGTACCGTTAGCACTCCAAGTAGCCCCTGTTGAATCAACATGCTGTAGGTAAACACTTGTGAGCGCTGCATTGGTTGGATTACCTGCATTAAAGGCACATAAAAATCCTGTTGCCCCATCAGAAATAATTTTGGGGAAGAAAAAAGTAGAAATTGTTTTTGTTGTAAATTGAATGGATGTTGGCCAAAGATTCACATAGTTTGTTGCTAGACGCTTTACAAACATTTTAGAAACACCAGGAAAGTTTCCTGTTTCCTGCACGTACATTAAATAATATTCATTGTTGGCATACGATGCAATAGATGGACGCGAATAGTTAGGAGTTGTTCCTGTTGCAGGTTTTACTCTTGCTGGTCCGGCACCATTAATAGACACTCCTGTTGCCGGATTTAATTCGATATAGCAAACCCATTTCTGATTAGTACTTGAATAGGCATTCCATGCAACCACCACATTATTGTTTGACAATACACCAATAACTGGAGCTAATCCTTCAGCTGCATCTGCATCGGATAAAACTACTCCATTGGTTGCCCAAAAAGGGGCTCCGGTAGAGTCCATCTTTTGAGCTACTACCTGCATATTACCGGTGCGTTGATCTTGAAAAGCAACGATGGCATTTCCTTCATTATCCGTTTTTAAATCGTAGCGAAAAAGTGCAGTAGTTTGAGGGGCATTGCTTACTACCACACCATTAGTACCCCATAGTTTATTGCCTATAGCATCAAGTCGCTGCATGCGTAACACATACATTCCTGATGACTGATCAAACCATGAAATATACGCTCCTCCATCTGCTCTTGCACTAATAAGTGGGGTTGCTTGTTCCGAACCAATTGCATCTTGAATTACCACATTATTGGTAGAGTCATTGGCAAATTGAGCATTTACAAAAAATGGTAAGAGGCTCATTAAGAGAAAATAAATCTTTTTCATGTCATTTTTTTTATGAAAGTAAAAAAACAAATCAAGCAAGCATGGGATTCCCCAATTGATTTTCATAAATCAATGCTGATAGCAATAAAAAAAGGGCGATAACCACATCGCCCTTTCGTTCAACCATTGTCAATCCAACCTTTGAACTGTATTTTAAATAGAATGTTCTTTTGAGTATTTGGTTAGTGTATTAGCTCTTCTGCAAGTTTCATGTAAAAGCAAAAAATAGGGGCCTAAGCCCCTTATGTATACTTTTATGATGCTCTTTATTTAACCATTCAAGGCTTCTGCACCGGCAACAATTTCTAGGATTTCATTTGTGATTGAAGCCTGACGAGCTTTATTGTAAGTTAGCTTTAGCTCTTTAATCATTTCACCTGCATTATCTGTTGCTTTGCTCATTGCAGTCATACGTGCACCGTGTTCAGAGGCATTAGAATCTAAAACTGCCTTATATAGCTGCGTCTTTATTGACTTAGGGATCAAGTCTAAAATAATTTCCTGCTTGCTAGGTTCAAAAATATAATCATTGTTTGTTGATTGTGAATTCGACTCAGATGGCTGAAGTGGCAACATCTGTTCTACTTGCACAATTTGTACTGCTGCATTTTTAAACTGATTATATACAACAAGAACTTTGTCGTATTGCCCAAGAGCAAAATCATTCATTATTTTTTCTGCAATTGGAGCTACTACATCAAACCGCAAATCGGCATATACCTCATTATGATTCCCATTATACAACGAGTTGTTTTTAGAGTAAAAATCCGAAGCTTTTTTCCCAATACTCAAGACTTTTACATTTCCAGCATTAGCTTGTGCACTATATTGCTCATGAATTATTTTATTTACCTGACGAATAATATTTGCATTAAACGCACCCGCCAAACCTCTATTCGATGTCACAGCAACGATTAATACTTTTTCAACTGGTCTTACCTGCGCAAATTGGCCGCCGCTACCGCTTTCTAATGTAGAGGATAAATTTTCTAGGATATCACGAAGCTTATTTGCATAAGGACGCAGTTGCGTAATTGCATTCTGCGCACGACGAAGCTTAGCAGCACTCACCATTTTCATTGCTTTGGTGATTTGCTGTGTGCTCGATACAGAGACAATTCTTAAACGAACCTCTTTTAAATTAGCCATTTTAAATTTTCTTTAAATCGTGCTGAAAATTAAGCAGTGTAATTTTTTGCTAAGTCGTTACCAACCTGCTCTAATGTATTTGTGATTTCATCATTAAATACCCCTTTCGCTAATTGATCAAGTGTAGCTTTATGATTTGCACGCATTACATTTAAGAAATTTGTTTCAAACTCGCGAACCTGACGTACTGGAACATTTTGCAATAACCCTTTTGTTCCAAGGTATATAATTGCAATTTGCTCTTCAACGCGTAATGGCGAATATTGGCCTTGCTTAAGAATTTCTACGTTACGAGAACCCTTGCCGATTACTGCTTTAGTAGCAGCATCTAAGTCAGAACCGAATTTAGAGAAAGCCTCTAACTCACGGTACTGTGCCTGATCTAGCTTAAGAGTGCCGGCAACTTTCTTCATTGATTTAATCTGAGCGTTACCACCTACGCGTGAAACCGAAATACCAACGTTAATTGCAGGACGAACACCAGCGTTAAACAAGTTCGCCTCAAGAAATATCTGTCCGTCAGTAATAGAGATTACATTCGTAGGGATATATGCAGAAACGTCACCTGCTTGTGTTTCAATAATGGGAAGTGCTGTTAATGAACCACCACCCTTAACTATGCCTTTTAACGATTCAGGTAAATCATTCATATTAGCGGCAATCGAATCAGACTTAATTACTTTCGCAGCGCGCTCTAATAAACGGCTATGTAAGTAGAATACGTCTCCTGGATAAGCCTCACGACCTGGAGGACGACGTAATAAAAGAGATACCTCACGGTAAGCAACAGCTTGTTTAGATAAATCATCGTAAACAACTAATGCTGGGCGGCCAGTATCGCGGAAAAATTCTCCAATTGCAGCGCCTGCCATTGGAGCGAAGAACTGCATAGTAGCAGATTCAGAGGCAGTCGCGGCAACGATTACTGTATAAGCCATTGCGCCGCGCTCTTCTAATGTTTTAACTACGTTAGCGATTGTAGAGCCCTTCTGACCTATTGCAACATAGATACAAAATACGGTCTCTCCTTTGTCAAAAAATTCTTTTTGATTAATAATAGTATCAATTGCTACCGCTGTTTTACCTGTTTGACGATCACCGATGATTAACTCACGTTGTCCACGACCGATTGGAATCATTGCATCGATTGCTTTGATACCCGTTTGGAGTGGCTCGTTTACTGGTTGACGGAAGATAACGCCTGGGGCTTTACGCTCAAGTGGCATTTCATAAGTTTCTCCTGAAATTGGGCCTTTCCCATCAATTGGAACTCCCAGTGTATCAACGACACGTCCAAGCATTCCCTCTCCTACGCGAATAGAAGCGATTTTGCCTGTACGTTTTACCGTATCACCTTCTTTAATATTGTTTGATGAACCTAACATTACGGCACCTACGTTATCTTCTTCAAGATTTAATACAATGCCTTTAAGTCCATTTTCAAATTCGATTAGCTCTCCCGATTGAACCTTTGTAAGTCCGTAAATACGGGCAATACCATCACCCACTTGAAGAACTGTTCCTACTTCTTCAAGTTCTGTTGCAGATTTAAATCCTGCTAATTGTTGACGGAGGATAGCTGAAACTTCGTCTGGTCTAACATCTACCATTTGCGTAGTTATTTATTATTATTAGATAATTATTAATATTCTTTTACATATAAGTTATCGTCGAATTCGTTTTTCAACTGACGTAACTTTTTAAGTACTGAAGCATCAAATTGTTCATCGCCTATGCGAAGAACAAAACCTCCTATTAAATTTTTATTTACTGTTTCAACGAGCTCTATTTTGCTTCCCTTCGTTTTTTTAACAATATCGAGAACTTGCTCTCTTAATTGTGCATCCATCGGAGTTGCAGTTGTTACATATGCAACCTTAATTCCGATTGATTCTTTATAGATATTAATATACTCTTGAGCGATATTCGTTAAGTAGCCTTCACGACCTTTCTTCGTCATTAAATTCATGAAAGCAAGAGTAACCTGATTTACCTTTTCAGAAAAAATACTCTTTATAACAGCATCTTTTTTATCAGAATTGATAATCGGGTTTTTCATCAATAATGCTAAATCGCGACTCTGATGACAAGCAGAAACAATCAATTGCATATCAGAAAAAACCTTCTCCGTAATATTATTTTCGGTGGCTAATCCCAACAATGATTTTGCGTATCTGCGAGCTACTTTTGACTCCGTCATTTTCTAATTTTTAGCGATTAATGAATCAGTTTAACTTAACGTCTTTCAATAAATCATTAACCAAGGCCTTTTGCTTTTCGTCGCTTGCTAGTTGTTGACGAATTACTTTTTCTGCAATCTCAATTGACAAAGTTGCTACCTGATTTTTTAATTCGGTAATAGCGGCCATCTTCTCATTTTGTATTGACTCGCGAGCTGCTGAAACCATACGATCAGCCTCAACCTGAGCCTTAGCGCGCGCTTCATTTACAATTGCATCTTTTGTTTCACGCGCTTCTTTCAACATCATATCACGTTCGTTACGAGCCTGCTTTAATAATTGCTCGTTCTCTGCTTTCATATTCGATACTTCTTCCTTCGCTTTTTTAGCAGCATTTAAAGCATCCTCTATAGAAGTTTCGCGATCTTTCAGTGAAGAAAGTATAGGGCCCCAAGCAAATTTGCTTAGAATGAAAACAACAATCAGAAACGAAACGGTCATCCAAAATACGAGACCAAATTCGGGTTTTACGAGTTCCATTTTATTTAAATTTCTTTTAAAGTCGAGTTTAAATTTTTAAACAAACCGGTGCTGGGCCAATCGCTTTCGCACCGGTTCATTGATAACAACCTACAAATTACTTTGTAAGGATTGCTAATAAGCCGATTACCATTGCGAAGAAGGCAGCTCCTTCAACAAGGGCAGCTGCAAGGATCATATTCGCGCGGATATCTCCAGCTACTTCTGGCTGACGAGCGATTGATTCTAATGCAGATCCACCGATACGACCGATCCCGATTCCAGCACCGATTGCCGCTAAACCTGCACCCATAGCAGCAAGACCGTATCCGAATCCGATACCGTCAACACTAGCTGCAGCTTGTAATAAAATGTTTGCTAACATAATTGATAAGTATTTAAATTAAATAATGAATATTAATGATGATTGTCGTGATGAGGCTCTTCAAGAGCAGCTCCAATATAAATTGATGATAATAATGTAAATACATATGCTTGAAGGAATGCCACTAATAACTCGAGGAATCCCATAAATACTGTAAAGACAATTGATAATGGGGACACTCCAAGTCCTCCACCAGTTCCATAAAGCGATTCTTGTCCGAAAATAAATATCAAACAGAAAAACGATAATGCGATAATATGTCCTGCTGCAATGTTGGCGAAGAGACGAATCATCAATACAAACGGACGAAGAAATACCCCTAAAATTTCAATTGGAGTTAATAAAACTAATACACCTTTGGGAACCCCTGGCATTGCAAATATATGTTGCCAGTAGTTTTTGTTACCACTAATCGTAGTAATAATAAAAGTTAATGTTGCCAATACTAGAGCTACAGAAATATTGCCTGTAACATTGGCTCCTCCTGGGAAAATAGGAATTAAGCCTAGCATATTGTTAATCCATATAAAAAAGAATAGCGTCAATAAATAAGGAACATATTTCTCATACTTCTTCTCTCCTATTCCAGCTTTAATAACATCATCACGCATAAATATTACTATAGCTTCAACAGCGTTTTGCAGTCCTGTTGGAGCCAGCCCTCTTCTTTTGTTTGTATACGCTCTGGCTACAGAGATAAAAACCATCAACAATATAGCAATTGTAATAAAAATGCTCATTACATTTTTTGTGATAGAAATATCATAACTAGCCGCTGTTAATGAATGGTTCAAGGTAGTAATATGCGCATCAACTTCTCCTGTTTCATTTACAGCCTCTATTTTACCTTTCTCATTTAAACGATACCCTGCATACGATTTATGTCCGTGGTCGAAACGAGCAGAAGAAAATACCACGACCCCTCTTTCAGGATTATATACAATAACTGGAAGCGGAATAGCTACATGACCCCATAAATGCCAATCATGACTATCCGCAATATGCTCCATAATCAGTTCTCCTGCGTTTAGCTTTTGGGCGCCTTTTATGTGTCCTTCCTTAGAATCAATAGATGCTGAAGAAGAAACATTTTCAAGCTCACCAGCAAAAGTGGTTGTGCCAAGAGAAATTGTTAAAAAACAAAATAAAGAGAGTTTTGCTAACTTGCTGATTTTCATTTTGATAAACGTTGGTTTTGCGTTTTCAGGGCACAAAGGTAATGAAAATTAAATCAGAAACAACTTTTAATCTATCTGAAATTCTCTGTTGTCTGCATTTAATCATGATTTTATAATGAGGCCCTTAGAGTAAAATTTCAATAATAAATTATTAGGTTTGCGGTCGTCACGGCCTAATAAAAATGAACCCCTCCAACGAACTGCATATTGTTAAGATGAAATACGATGAGGCTTTTCAAAAAGCCTCATTACAATTCAATAACCTTGATCTTGCCAGGTCAAGGGCTGCTCATGCGCGTTGGAAATCGATTGAAAACCTTGACTCCTACTTAATTGAATTTGAGGCTAACTTTATTAAAAACGGGGGTAAAATAATTTGGGCTCAAGATAGTTTAGAGGCAATTGATGCGATAATTGAAATCAGTAAAAATGCTTCTGCCCAAACAATTTTAAAGTCTAAGTCCTCCACTGCTGAAGAAGTTCTTTTAAAAGAGAGGGTTAGGCTCGAAGGATTTGATATTATTGAAACAGACGCAGGTGATTATATTGCAGATAGCATGAACGAGCATTCGGGCCATATGGTTCTACCTGCAATTCATAAATCAATTGAAGAAATCAATACTCATTTTGGACTAAACAATTTATCTCCCGAACAGCTAGTTGATGTTATCAGAAATCGCTTAAGAGAGCTATACCTTAGTGCAGAAATTGGTATTACAGGTTGCAACTTTTTAATAGCCGACCCTGGAGCAATAGTCATTACTGAGAATGAAGGCAACGCACAATTATGCGCATCTATTCCTAAGACGCATATCGTTTTAACGGGTTTTGACAAAATACTTCCAAGTTTAAATTACCTTGACTTGTTTCTGCCGTTACTGAGCACCTATGGAACTGGGCAAAAACTAACCGCTTATAATAGCATTATAACTGGCCCGCGTCAGGTGGATGATTTAGATGGCCCAGAGGAATTATATGTGATTATAATCGACAATGGGCGCAGCGATGTCCTAGGACACGAAGTCCAAAGGCAAGCGGCAACATGTATTAAGTGTGGTGCTTGTCAGTTTAACTGGCCTGTATACATGTCAGACCCTGATGGAGCTTATCCAAACCCTCTTTCTGCTGTAACTGATCCATTAAAAGATAATTTTGAAACGCAAGAAGAGGCCGTAAGAAACAGTTTATTAGATGGAAATCTAACGGATATTTGTCCTGTGAAAATTGACATTCAAAAAATGTTGATCGAGAACAGAAAAGAATCAGTTGAAAAAGGACTTGAGTCTAGAGCTAATAAGTTGTTTTATTTCTTTTGGAAAAAGGCTATGCTTAACAGAGATATCATGAACTGGAAAGGTATAAAGGCGGGTAAATATATTATGGAGGGCCTTTATAAATCAGACCAGGATTTACGGGAAACACCAACTATCGTTTCTCAATCATTTAATGAACAATGGAGGGAAAAACTTAATATTAAATAACTGGGTCTTGGATATTAATATTATATATCATGCGCAGAAAATGCATGATTTAACATCGC
Source organism: Chitinophaga pinensis (assembly GCA_943332105.1). GTDB lineage: Bacteria > Bacteroidota > Bacteroidia > AKYH767-A > OLB10 > CAINEC01. The sequence goes on from CALQOD010000004.1 coordinate 42,315, forward strand.
AACTAAAAAAAGATGGGCGCTCGATAGGGTTTGTTCCAACAATGGGGGCGTTGCACGCTGGTCATGTTTCATTAATTGAAAAGGCTAAAGCAGAAAACGACATTGTTGTTTGTAGCATATTCGTTAATCCAACGCAATTTAATGATCCTAAAGACCTTGAGAATTATCCAAGAATGCCAGAGATGGATATCGCACTTTTAAAATCAGCGGGAGCCGATATTGTTTTTCTGCCAACCCCCTCTGAGATTTACCCTAACGGGCCACAATTATTGGCTATTTCTTTAGGCTTCATGGAAGAAATTATGGAGGGCGCTTTTCGACCAGGGCATTTTAGAGGTGTGGCCACAGTAGTTAACCGACTTTTTGAAATTGTTCAGCCTTCTAATTCATATTTTGGAGAAAAAGACTTTCAGCAGTTGGCCATCATAAGAAAAATGGTGGTTCTGCTTAATCACACAACAACCATTATCGGTTGTCCTACTTTAAGAGAATCGGACGGGCTTGCCATGAGTTCTAGAAACATGCTTCTCACTACAGAACAGCGTAAAGCCGCTCCTTTGATATACAAAGCCATGGAGATGGCGAAAGAATTTATTCCGCATCATAGTCCTGCCGCCGTAATAGCACTAGTAAAAAGATACATTCAAAAAAGCCCTTATTTAAGTGTTCAGTACTTTGAGCTGGTTAATCCGTACACGTTGGAAGATATAAGCAATTGGGAAGAGGGCCAACCGGTACAAGGATGTATTGCTGTATTAACTGAAGGCCCTCGTTTAATTGATAATACTAGATATGAATAATTATTTTTTTATCTGATAACTTGGATTATTTACCTTTGCACCCGTTATGACAATACAAATACTGAAGTCGAAAATTCACAGAGCGAAGATTACGCAAGCAGAATTACATTATGTTGGTAGCATTACCCTTGATGAGGACTTAATGGATGCCGCCAACCTTATTGAAGGAGAAAAGGTTCATGTTTTAAACATTAATAATGGTGAACGACTTGAAACTTATGTCATTAAAGGACAGCGTGGTGCTGGACAGGTTTGTATTAATGGGCCTGCCGCCAGAAAAATGCAAGTAGGAGATATTGTTATTGTAATTAGTTATGCGGGGATGGATTTTGAAGAAGCAAAGTCTTTTAAGCCAACACTTTGTTTTCCTGACACCAACAACCGTCCAACAAATTCTTAAAAATTGAAACGCATTACCTCCATATTAAAAACCCTTTTATTTTTAATAATTGGTGGAGGATTATTGTGGCTTACTTTTAAAAACCAAAACATGTCTGCGGTTTTACAAAGAATTCGCAGTGCAAATTTTTATTGGATAGCATTATCGATTGTAGTTTCTATAGCTGCCTTGATAAGCAGAGCGATGCGATGGAAACAGTTAATAGAGCCGCTAGGTTATAAGCCTCGCCTTTCTTCTGCTTTTAATGCTTTAATGTTTGGATACGCTGCTAATATGGTTTTTCCTAGATTGGGGGAGGTAAGCCGTTGCGGGGCATTAAGCAAATCAGATGATATTCCTTTTGAAAAACTAATTGGAACCGTCATTATTGAAAGAGCAAGCGACGTAATCATGCTGCTCTTTTGTATTTTATTATCTGCGATATTTGAATTTGACCGACTTGGTGGGTTTTTAGGTGAGCATATTTTTACTCCAATAAAAACTATTGTTGGCAGCTCTTTTATTTTAGGAGTTATATTAATCGGCCTGGCTGTGCTTTTTTATTTTGTATATCGATTTATAATAAAAAAATACAATCACCATCCATTAGTAAATAAATTCCGTGTCATTTTAAAAGGAATTGTTGTTGGTCTAATCTCTGTTACCAAACTAAAAAATAAAGGGCTTTTTGTTTTCCATTCTCTATTTATTTGGACAATGTATTTCCTTATGACTTACATATGCTTTTTTGCTTTACCAGAAATAAGCGCACTTTCGCCAATGGCGGGATTATTTATTATGGTGATTGGGGCGATTGGTATGACAGCTCCGGTTCAAGGTGGCATTGGTGTTTACCATTTGTTAGTTTCAGAGGGGATTGTTTTATACGGACTTACTGCAGATGATGGGATTACTTTCGCCACAATGGTGCACGCAGCACAAACGCTGCTTTTAGTTGTTTTAGGTGGCTTATCAATGATTTATTTGTTTTTCTTTACTCAACCTCTTTCAAGTTCTAATAATGAATCATAGTCAAAATCTAAAAAATAAGGTCTTTACCCGTGACTCTTTGATAAAAAAAGTTGAAGATTGGCGTAAGGAAAAATGTAAGATTGTGTTTACAAATGGCTGTTTTGATCTGCTTCATTTGGGTCATGTGGATTATTTAGCCAAGGCCGCTGACCTTGGCGACTACCTAGTAATTGGTGTAAATACTGATGTATCAGTAAGCAGTTTGAAGGGGCCTTCAAGGCCAGTTACCGATGAAATTTCAAGAACAACTGTATTAGCTGCATTAGAAAGTGTAAGCGCAGTTGTGCTTTTTGACGAAGAAACGCCCTATGAACTGATTAATGTTTTACAACCAGATGTATTGGTGAAAGGTGCCGACTATCAAATTGACCAGATAGTAGGGGGTGAACTTGTTTTGAGTCGTGGAGGAGAGATTAAAATCATTGCCTTTGTGGAAGGATATTCTACATCAGCAATTGAGAAAAAGATTAAAGGACAATAATTTTAAAAATGTAATGTTTTGCTATTTTTAATCGCACCTTTATAATCGACAGCGTATATATGTCAAACAAAAAATAAACAGGTATGAAAAATCTACTCTTCTTGGCTTTCAGTTTTATGTTAATTACTGTTGCCGGCTGTGAAAACAACGATTTATTGCTTTCAGAAAAAAAGCTGAATAGTAACATTCAAAACAATTGGAAGTTGCTTTCTGCAAGTACAACTGTTGATTATAATGAAATTTGGTCGTTCCGTGATGGCAATATTGTAATTGTAAGCAAAGACGAAGCAGGTATTGAACACGCTGTTACAGGGCACTATAAAATTAATACAAAAATCAATAATGCTTTTATAACCTTAAGTGGCTTTACTTATCCAAATCAAATAGCTTCTCATTGGAAGTCTGAAGAGCTAAACAGAAAATGGACAATTGTTCAACTTGATAATGGTGTAATGTATATATCAGGAACAGATGATAATAATGTCCTTCGTTCGATTGAATTCGCACAACATTAATATTATTTGCAATTAATAATTGGGGCGGATTAATACCGCCCTTTTTTTATTTCACAATGTCCATCTCTTTGATTAATCTTTTGGCTTCACCGTATTTATCGATCACAAATAAAGTATATCGAATATCCAGGGTAATATTTCTACAAATTTCCGGATTAAATAAAATATCACTCATCGTGCCTTCCCATACACGATCGAAATTAGTTCCTATCAATTGACCATAAGCATTTAAAACGGGGCTTCCTGAATTACCTCCTGTGGTGTGATTTGTTGCTATGAATGCTACGGGTACAGTTCCATTAAAAGCATAAGGTCCAAAATCTTTTCGCTGATATAAATCCAACAGCTTTGGCGCCACATCAAATTCTTCACTCCCCTTAATATATTTCTCCATAATTCCATCGAGTGTGGTGTAGTAATTATATTTTACTCCATCACGAGGGAAATAACTTTTAACATTTCCATAAGCCACACGAAGAGTGCTATTTGCGTCCGGATAATATTTCTTGCTTGAATTCATTTCACGCTGTGCAGCCATATACAAACGATTTAGCCTTCCTAACTCTAACGACATACCGTTAACCTTTATAGCTATTACAGACTTATAATAAGAAGCAATAGGGCCCATCAGTTTATAAGCTGGATCATTCATTATTTTTTTTGACATTCCCGGTTTATAGGACTTTAAAAATTTATTTATAGTAACAGAATCGCTAAAAATTGTTTTTGAATAAACATCATCAGACCATTTTGCAAAGTCGCCGTGATATTTTTTACGCTGCTCTACAAAATACATCGGCTTGAGACTATCAGGAACGTTCTTATCAAACATTAACAACAACGATTGAAAAAATTGTTTGTCGGTTGCCATATTATAATCACGATAAAAATCACCTATCGTGTTAAACAGTTTATTCTTCTCCGTTTCAAGTTTGTTATTATCAATTTGCTTTGCAGCAGATAAATCAACAAGGCTTTGAAAATTTAATGAATAGGTTAAAAGCTCAACACCATAAGCAGCTTCCGAGTAATAATTATTTGCAGATATGTAAGGACGATTTGAAGAATAAAGTGTTTTAAGTGAAGGCAGCACTTGTCCATATTTTTGTTTTTGCAGTGGGCTACTATTTAACCAACTATTAAATTCTACTTCAAACAATTCTTTTTTCTCTAATCCTTTAGATTCGGTTAGTCCTTTAGATTCTCCTTGCCATTTTTTCCATCCGTTACTTACGCTACTTTGCTTTGCTGCATACTGAATATGCAATTGCTCACTACTTCGCATTGCATTATCCATAATACGTAATTTTTCTGTTCTTACCTTTATTCTTTCAGGGTTGGTTGTTCTTAAAATCATTTCTTCTGCGTAGGATGAAATATACTCTTGTGTTCTTCCTGGAAATCCATATACCATAGTGAAATCTCCCTCGTTAATTCCGCCGATATTAATTGTTAAAGCGGCGCGCGGAACAAACGGAACATTTTCTTCATTATAGTCTGCTGGTTTGTTTTCTTTATTGGCGTATATGCGAAACAGTGAGAAATCTCCTGTATGTCGCGGCCACATCCAATTATCTGTATCTCCACCAAATTTTCCTATTGATGAAGGAGGTGCGCCCACCATTCTAACATCTTTGAATGTTTCTGTTATGATTAGATAAAATTCGTTGCCAGAAAAAAACTGACGAACCTTTGCTTCGTAATGTGTTCCTTCAACCGCTTTCTTTTCTATTTGCGCTGCAAGCTCTTTAGTTTTTTCATTTCGAGCTTGCTCTGTCATTCCGTCTTTTAGCACTTCATTAAACTGAGCTGTAACATCGTTAATACTAATAATAAATGAAACCGAAAGTCCAGGACAAGGAAGTTCGTCTTTAATAGATTGTGCCCAAAATCCCTCTTTTAAATAATTATGCTCTAAAGTAGAATGCGATTGTATTTCTCCAAAACCACAATGATGATTTGTAAGCAACAATCCTTGCTTCGAAATAATTTCACCTGTACATCCTCCTCCAAACAATACAATTGCATCCTTCAAACTGCTTTTATTTACGCTATATATGTCTGCTGCTGTTATTTTCAATCCTCGCAGTTGCATATCAGCAATGTTTAGTTGTTGTAAAAGCTGCGGAAACCACATACCCTCATCGGCCCGAGAGTAGGAAGAGCAAAACAGAAGAGAAATTACCAGTAATATTTTTTTCATTTATGTCTTTTTTGCAAATATATTTTATCATTCTTATAAATAAAAAATCCCGCCTAAGCGGGATTCGTTACTATGCTTTTTTTAATTAAAACGGTAAGTCATCAGAACCTGTTTGAGCTAATCCTTCCATTGTATTAGCGGTTGCTTCTTCTTCAAAAGATTGCCCTGAAGTAGCCGATTGCATTGGTGCAGATGCGCCAGCAGACATTGATGTTATTCCAAAAGCTCTTATATCGCTGTACCATTTTCCATTATACTCTCTTGATTCAACACGAAAATTTACTTTGATTGTTGAACCTACCACAATTGGTTTTAGTTGACTAATTAGTTGTTCGTTGAAAGCAGTGAAAGCAATCTTTTTAGGATATTGATCCATTGTTTCACCGATAAATGTTTGCTTTACCCAACGACCATTTTTTCCTTCGCCAGATTGTTCTGATTGCACTTCCATTAATTTGCAATTTACTTCGTAACTCATAGTTATATTGATTTTAATTATTTTCTAATCAAAGATACAAAAAGGCTCGGTAATTTTATTCACCAAGCCCGATTTGTGAATAAATTTTAACTTCTTAGATAAGCTCCACTGAACGATTAATAAATCCATTTAGTGCCTCTCCTTTTAATAGGCCCTGTGAAAGCATTGCCAAATCAATTACCTGACGAATCATTTTTTGTTTTTCTTCAGGCACTCCTGTAATTAACACCTTTTTCATCAATGGGTGGTTGGCATTAATAACTAAGTTAAGCGGATCTCCCATTCCCGACATAAATTCATATCCTCCACCTGTTGCGGCCATTTCTTTCATTCTACGCATGAACTCAGGACGAGTAATCATTGCTGGTGCATCCGTTTCAGAAAGCCCTTCTAATTGAACAAAATACTTTTCTTTTTCAACAGCTAGTTCTGCTATTTCTTTGATTGTCTTTTGCTCTTCTTCTGATAAAACAATTGGACGTTTTTCATCCTTCTTTATTAGATTATCAGCTGTATCCGAATCTACCCGCGTAAAAGAAATGTTTTCTAGTTTATGTTCCAGAAAATTAACAAAATGACTATCAATTACACCATCCATTTGCAATACATCGTATCCTTTATTTTTAGCACCTTCTACAAATGAATACTGTTCATCAAGGTTAGAGGTATACGTATAAACAACTTTATTGTCTTTGTCCGTTTGATTAGGCTCAACTACTGTTTTATATTCATCAAACGTAAAATACTTTGCGTCTGTGTTTTTTAATAAACAGAATGATTTAGCGCGATCATAAAACTTCTCTTCACTTAACATTCCGTATTTAATAAATACGCCAATATCATCCCACTTGGCTTCAAAATCTGTTCTGTTTTCTTTAAACAATTCTTCTAGCTTATCCGAAACTTTTTTCAGAATATGATTGCTGATTTTCTTTACATTCGAATCACTTTGTAAGTACGAACGACTCACATTCAACGGAATATCTGGCGAGTCAATAACTCCATGTAACAGCGTTAAAAATTCAGGTACAATTCCTTCTACAGAATCAGTTACGAACACCTGACGACAATACAACTTAATTTTATTTTTCTGAACTTCTAAATTCTTTTTCAGTTTAGGGAAATAAAGAATGCCAGTAAGATTAAAAGGGAAATCTACGTTCAAGTGAATATAAAACAATGGGTCTTCTGCCATCGGATATAATTCCTTATAAAAAGCTAAATAATCCTCGTGTGTTAACTCACTTGGCTTCTTAATCCAAGCTGGAGAAGTGTTATTGATTACCTCATCATTAAACTTTATTTCTACTGGTAGAAAGCTACAATATTTATCTAATAATGTTTTGATTCTTGCTTCCTCTAAAAATTCATTTGACTCTTCATTGATGTGAAGGATGATATCCGTTCCACGATCTTCCTTCGAATCATTTGTCATGGTATAATCTGGACTCCCATCGCAGGTCCAGCGAATAGCCTCTTGTTCGATTGCTTTAAAAGAGCGGGAATAAATTTCCACTTTATCAGACACCATAAATCCGGAGTAAAAGCCCAATCCGAACTTCCCAATTAAATTCCCTTCTGTTTGATCTTTGTATTTATTTACAAATTCTTCTGCACCTGAAAAAGCAATCTGATTTATGTATTTTTCCACTTCCTCTGACGTCATTCCCAAACCTCGATCACGGATAGTAAGTGTTTTGTTTTCTTTATCAAGAATTACTTCAACCGCCAGATTCCCGAGTTCCGTTTTATTTTCTCCAATCGATGTTAGTGTTTTAATTTTTCCAGTAGCGTCTACTGCATTGGCAACTAATTCACGAACGAAAATTTCGTGGTCGCTGTAAAGAAACTTCTTAATAATCGGAAAGATGTTTTCCGTTTGTACATTTATTTTTCCTGTTGTCATAATTATTTTTTTTGGCGCGCACCGTTTTCAAACAAAATGCCATCAGCGCAAGATGACAAATTGACCTCAAAAATAGGGTTATTATTGCGTTAAAGAAAGTAGATTTGTAAATAGTAATTTATTTTGTCACGAACTATTTTCGAGATTTGTGCGTTAATAAGATTGTTAGCAATGATTTTAACAAAATATTATTTTATCAATAAATTTTTAAACTTCGCATATTCAAAACAATTACCATGATTTACAAAACCCCTTTTTGCTCCCCTTTGATAATCACGACCATTTTTCTAATAGTGTCGTTTACAAATGTACAAGCACAGATTAGTCCGACTGCTGAAAAATTTGACGCGTTAATGAGCATGATTAATTATGCTTATGTTGATAGCATTGATGAAAAAAAGATCTCTGACGATGCTATTCGAAATTTATTAAAAGAACTTGACCCACATTCTATCTATATTCCTGCTGAAGAATTAAAAGAGGTAAACGAGCCTTTGGTTGGAAACTTTGATGGTATTGGTGTTCAATTTAGCATATTAGAAGACACCATTATGATTTCACAAACAATTTCCGGTGGGCCATCTGAAAAGCTAGGACTGCGTGCAGGAGATAGGATTGTAAAAATTGATGGGAATAGTGTTGCTAATATTGGAATTAAAAATAATGATGTACTAAAAAAGCTTAGAGGTGTTAAAGGAACTAAAGTAAAAGTAGATGTCTATCGCAGAGGCTCAAAAGACCTTATTCCGTTTACAATTACAAGAGACAAGATTCCTTTGTATAGTGTAGATGCAGCTTATATGGTTACTCCAACTGTAGGGTATATAAAAATCAGTCGTTTTGCTGATAGCACTGTTGAAGAATTCAAACAAGCATTAGAAAAGCTAAAAGCGCAACATGTTGAAAGTTTAATCATGGATTTATCCGATAATGGCGGGGGCTATCTGAACAGGGCTATTGAATTAGCAGATGAGTATTTAAGTAATGGAAAAGAAGTGGTATATACTGTGGGGAAAAACAATCCGCGTCAGGATAATTATTCAACTTCGGTAGGTGGATTTGAAAAAGGGAAGGTGGTTGTTTTAGTTAACGAATCATCGGCATCGGCAAGCGAAATTGTTTCAGGAGCTTTACAAGATTGGGATCGTGCATTAATTGTTGGAAGAAGAACGTTTGCTAAGGGATTGGTGCAAAAGCCATATCCATTACCTGATGGTTCTGCTGTGAGATTAACTATTGCTCGTTATTATACTCCTTCGGGAAGATGTATTCAGAAACATTATGATCCAGGCGACGAAAACTATGATATGGATATAAGCATGCGCTACCTGCATGGTGAACTTTACAGCGCAGATAGTATTAAGTTTATTGATAGTTTGAAATGTAAAACAATGGGCGGTCGTGTTGTATATGGTGGTGGTGGTATTATGCCTGATGTGTTTGTTGGTTTGGATACAAGCATGAGCAGTAAATACTACGATGAGCTTAGAAGAAATGGAACAATCAACGACTTTACACTAAACTATGTCGATGAACATCGCGCTGAACTATTAAGTAAATACAAAGATGTTTATCAGTTTAAAAATGATTTTAAAATCACGAAAGACTTTTTAGAAGATTTTATTGCTTACGCTGAAAAGAAAAATATTAAGCGTGATAATATAGGATTAAAAAATTCTGAGAGATTAATTAATACACAAATGAGAGCTTTAATTGCGCGTGATCTTTGGGATACTAATGCATACTATGTTATTATCAACGACATTAATGTATTCTTAGTAAAAGCGCTTCAGTGCTTACAAGATGATACCTTCAAGAAAATGAAAATATCAGATAAATAAATAATAAGGTAAAAGTAAAAAAGAGGGCTCCCTTAGTAAGCTACAGGGAAAGCCCTCTTTTTTTATTCAATAATTTATTTTCTAGTTTTTTTTAATCTTTCGAAAAGTATTCTGGTCCTTGATAAACTCCCGTTTCAAGTTTTTCTAATTGCATTAAAACATCATTGGCTAATGAGCTTGCGCCAAAGCGAAACCAATCAGGATTCATCCAGGCTTCGCCTAATGTTTCACGCAACACAACTAAATATTGCATCGCAATTTTAGATGTAGCTATTCCACCGGCAGGCTTCATGCCAATCATCTTTCCTTCTTTGAAATAAAAATCTTTAATGGCTTCAAACATCACCAATGTAACGGGTAGTGTAGCCGCTGGTTGAATTTTTCCTGTTGATGTCTTGATAAAATCAGCACCAGCATACATTGCAATATCTGATGCTTTACGAACATTGTCTAAAGTTGATAATTCACCTGTTTCTAAAATCACTTTCAAATGTGCAATTCCACATGCTTCTTTTATAGCTGCAATTTCATCAAACACAAAATTGTATTCGCCTGCTAAAAACTTGCCTCTCGATATGACCATATCAATTTCATCTGCACCTTCGTTAACTGCAAACTTCGTTTCGTCAATTTTAATTTTTTTAGTGCTCATTCCAGTAGGGAAAGCTGTAGCTACAGAGGCTACTTTTACTTTTGATCCTTCCAATTCTTTTTTCGCAATAGCAACCATGTTCGGATAAACACATACTGCTGCAACAGGCGGCACATAACTTAACTTATCATGTGGGCGCAATGCTTTCGCACAAAGTTGTCTTACCTTTCCTGGAGTATCTTTCGCATCGAGTGTTGTTAAATCCATCATACTAATGGCCATTAACAAGGCTTCTTTCTTGCTCTCGTTTTTTATTGAGCGCTTTGTTAGGCGAGAGATTCTTTCCTCGATGCCTATCTGATCAACTGATGGCGAGTTTGATGCTGCAATATTTCCGTTCATAATTAAGCTCTTCGTGATAAAATTAAGCAAAAGATATTAAAATTTAGTATCGACAAGTTGTCGTTTTACAATTAGGCGTGATGTTATAAATGCGGCACAACCACCTATCGATAAAACAATTATCGATACAATAAAAAAATCATTTGCTTGCATAGCAACTGGATAACTGTTAGTAACAAAACTATCTGCATTTCCTAGTTTAATGATTTCAAAATGCTGTTGTATGAAGCATATTATTCCACCTAAAAGCAGTCCTGTACCTGCACCAAAAACAGAAATCAACAGTCCTTCAATAAAAAATATTTTCTTAATAAAATTTACAGAAGCGCCCATATTAATCAGCGCAATAATATCTTTCTTTTTATCAATGATTAGCATTGTTAATGAGCCAAAGACATTAAAAGTTGCGATTAATAATATAAATCCAAGAATAAGATAAACGCCTGCTTTTTCCGACTTAAGAATTTTATATAAAAAATCATGTTGCTGGTACCTGTCTTTGACCTTAAAGGTTGTCCCAACAATTTTTTGTAGTTGTGCTGCTACTTCTTGTTGGTCTGTTCCGCTTTTTATTTTTATTTCGATAGAAGACACTTTTGCATCTTCTCCCATCATCTCGCGTATAAAATCAATTGGGACAATTACATATTTATTATCAAAATCCTGCTGCACTGAAAACACAGCAGATGCTGCAATAGCGCGTTGTGAAAAGGCCTCTTCTGGATTTAATAACGCTGAAGAAGGTTCTATTCCTTTCTTAGGTAAATAAACATTAATTCTTGATACAGGGTCGTTCAATTTTAATCCTAATGAATAGGCAATACCTGCGCCCGGAATCATATAGTTTAAATCACCATTCTTCAACACTGGTGTTCCATCAATAATTTTTTTTTGCAAGTCGCTACTTTTAAAATAAGTATCCGAGACACCTTTCATTGTAGCAATAAACTGTCTTTCTTTATACCGAAGTAAAACATTTTCTTCTAACGTATAGGTAGTAACGCTAACTGCAGATAGCTCTTTAATTTTATTAAAGCTCGCTGCTTCTGGCATAAATGTCTTTCCATGAACAGGCGTAATAATGATATCCGGATCAAAGCTATCATACATGCTTAAAACCAGATTTCCGAAACCATTAAAAACAGACAATACGATTATAAGACCCATTGTACCAACGCAAACGCCAGCAACACTAATCTTACTAATTATATTAATGAGATGATGAGATCGCTTGGCAGCAAAATAACGACGTGCAATTTTCCAGGCAATCCCTAATTTCATAAATGATATTATTTCCAGGCTTTCACTATCAGCCCTGTTCCTGTTTTATGATTAAAAACAACATCACACCAGTTTAGTAAATAAGCGATAGGATAAGTAATTATATAGTAAACGGGAAGAACGACAAAAAACAATTTTGTTACAGCTAACATTAAAATTGGGTACTTCATCGATAAGCGCCAACTAATTTTGCCTGGGGTGCCGTATTGATACCTTGCTTCTACTTTTGAAAATCCTGCCGAAAGGAGCTTGTCTTCAATTTCTTTAATATTATATCCATCACGAACATGCTCTTCAATGAATGACTCTTCGCCATCTCCATGCACATCTGATCCCCCTTGATCACTTGGGGTTGAAATTAAGAACATTCCTCCTGATTTTAACGATGCATAAATATTTTTAAATACTTGCCCATCTTCAAGAATATGTTCCATTACATCAACTGCTATAGCTAAATCGTATTTGTTTGGATGTTCGAATTGTGTTAAATCGCCAACAACAAATTTTACTTGGTTGCCAGAGCCAATAGCTTGAAAAAACTGATTACAATCTTCCACTTGTTCTTCTTTTACATCCATAGCCAGAATTGTGGACTTTGGCAAGCGAGCATTAATCCAATAAGAATGTTGACCGTATCCTGCGCCGGCATCTAAAATTTGTGCATCTGCCGTTGCATTTTTTTGCCATTGTTTAAGTTCTTTATGTACATGCCATGCGCGTAGCAGCAACAAATCCAATAAACGATAAAATGTCTTTCTTAAAAACGGCGTTTTATTAAATACATTTCCTAGGCTTCTTTTAATTGGATCGTATTGCATAATCAAACATACTTTGTGCACACGAAGATAATTAATTTACATGAGGAATAATACCTTGACTTGGGGTTCAAATAAATTAACTTATCTATCTTTAGGCGGTGAAAAATTACATTCGATTATTACGATTCATTAGGCCTTACAAAGGATTGGCTTTTTTGTCCGTTATTTTTAACCTAATGACTGTGTTCTTTTCCTTGTTTTCACTTACTATGATTATTCCTTTTTTGAATGTTTTGTTTAGTCAGAACAGGAGCTACTCATTAATGCCATGGACATTTAGTGCTAAAAGTTTATTAAACAACTTTAACTATTACCTTGGTAATTATATTATTGAACATGGCCAAATGAACGCATTAATTTTTATCAGCATGTTGGTAGTAATTATGTTCTTTTTTAAAAACCTTACTCGATATTTAGGAATGTATTTTTTGGTGCCCATTAGAAATGGAGTAGTTAGAGACATTCGTCAGGATGTTTATCATAAAATATTAAGTCTGCCAATAGGTTACTTTACTGATGAGCGTAAAGGTGATTTAATGGCCCGAATGACAAATGATGTACAGGAGGTTGAATGGGGAATTATGAATTCTTTAGAAGCGGCATTTCGCGAACCTTTAAACATTATAGTTTTTTTAATTACCATGTTTACGATGAGTTCCGAACTTACAACATTCGTTTTGGTTTTATTACCTGTTGCAGGATTAATAATCGGACGCATTGGTAAAAGTTTAAAAAAGAAATCGGTGCAGGCTCAGGAAAAAATGGGCGAGTTATTAAGCAATATTGAAGAAACTTTGGGCGGATTAAGAATTATCCATGCTTTTACTGCAGAAAAACTCTCTTCAAAAAAGTTTGGCAAACTAAACAACCAACACTTTGGGTTGATGAATAAAATTGGTCGTCGTCGTGATTTGGCTTCCCCTGTGAGTGAGTTTTTAGGAACCCTCGTTATGACAGTTGTAATGTACTTTGGTGGAATATTGGTTTTAGGAAACAACTCTTCTCTGGAGCCAAGTGAATTCATCGCCTTCATTGCAATATTTTCACAAGTAATTACTCCAGCAAAAAGTTTAACAACGGCTTGGTATAATATTCAAAAGGGACTTGCTTCTTCTGAAAGGATTTATAAAATTTTAGATGCAGAAGTACTGATTAAAAATCCTATTTCCCCTGTTGATGTTAAACCATTCTCTGATAAGATTTCTTTCAACGATGTTTCTTTTTCCTATACTAAGGAAGATGGAAAATCTGTTTTAAAAAATATCACATTAGAAATTCCAAAAGGAAAGACTATTGCATTGGTTGGACAATCAGGTAGTGGGAAAACCACCTTGGCGGATATGCTTCCACGTTATTATGATGTCAATAAAGGCGCTATAACCATTGATGAAATAAATATTAAAGATTTACGCATTTCTGAACTAAGAGGATTAATGGGAATTGTTACCCAAGAATCTATTTTATTTAATGATACAATATTTAACAATATTGCCTTCGGGATGGAGGGCGCAACAGAAGAAGAAATAATTGCTGCTGCAAAAATTGCAAACGCCAACGATTTTATTTCTGCAATGAGCGAAGGATACCAAACTACAATTGGAGACAGAGGCGGTAAGCTAAGTGGTGGTCAGCGCCAACGATTAAGTATTGCTAGGGCTGTATTAAAGAATCCACCCATTTTAATTCTTGATGAAGCAACATCTGCTTTAGATACCGAATCAGAACGTCTTGTTCAGGAAGCATTGATTAACTTAATGAAACAAAGAACAACGCTGGTTATTGCACATCGATTATCAACAATTGTTCATGCTGATGAAATAATTGTTATGCAAAGCGGGGAAATTGTAGAGCGAGGTACGCATCAGGAACTGCTAGACAAAAACGGTTATTACAAACGCTTGTTTGACTTACAAACCTTTTCATAGTTCGTTTTGCAAAACCGTAATCCATCTTTAGCATTGTTGGCTTTATGTTTTCTTTGGGGAACAACATACCTTGCTATTAGAATAGGAGTAAAAACAATTCCTCCTTTTTTATTTTCAGGTATTCGATATGTTATCTCTGGATTCGCCATTTTACTTTGGTTTTACTTTAAAAAAGATGTGGTTTGGCCTAATTTGCAAGAATTAAAAAGGATAATAGTTACTGGCCTATTTATCTTTGTTGGAGGTAGTTTGTTTTTAGTATTAGCCGAGCAATCCGTAACAAGTGGCATGGCGGCTTTAGTCAATTCATCATTCCCAATATGGATTGTTTTAATCACCAGGATATGGAATCCAGAAGAGCGCATATCTAGTTTATCAATTATCGGTATTTTGGTTGGCTTTATAGGACAATGGTTTATTTTTTATGAGCAACTGTTTTTATTAAGCAATGGTGCCTATTTGCTTGGCTTTTTACTTTTGATAGTAGGATTAATTAACGGATCCTTAGGTACAGTTTACATGAAAAAGTTCCCAGTAAGAATTAATTCTGTTTTAAATGCGGGATTACAAATGATGATCTGTGGTTCTGTTACTACCGTTCTAGGTTTGATGATGGGCGAAGGGCGCAAAATTAACTTTGAGCCTACTGGCTGGTATGCTTTAATTTATCTTGTAATAGCGGGATCCATTATAGGATACAGTTTATTTGTATACGCTATGGATAGATTACCAGCGACAATAGTTTCTGTTTATGCTTATATAAATCCGATAGTTGCAATATGGCTCGGATTAGTAATATTAAAAGAACCTATTAGCACTAGAACACTAATAGCAATAGGCATAACCCTGGTTGGTGTTTTTATAGTTAATAGAGGGATGGTAAGGCAAAAGGCAAATTAACGATCCATTAAATTACCAGACTTCTTCGCTTCTAAAAAGTATTTAAAAGGCACTATCAACATTCCAAAACATTCGCCATGTTCTTTATTCAAATACTTATGATGAACCTTATGTGCCTTACGAATCGCTCTTAAATAAACATTGTTAGAGCGTTTAAATATACCAATGCGCTGATGAATAAAAATATCGTGGACTAAAAAATAAGCTAGTCCGTAAGCAGCAATACCAAATCCGATATACAGGGGGATATCTAAACCATTCCTTGCACCTAAAAAAATCAATATCATACTTGGAACAGCAAAAATCAGGAAAAAGGAATCGTTCTTTTCAAAAATTCCTGGTTCTGTTTGATGATGGTCTTTGTGTAAAATCCATAAAACCCCGTGCATCACAAATTTATGTGTGAACCATGCTACAAATTCCATAATAAAAAAAGTAGCGAAGACGACAATCAGATTTTGATACATGACTTGTATAAATATTATTTATAAACAAAGTTCGCAAAATATTGTTTTAGTGTATTCTAAAAAGTAATTTTATAACTTATTATTTTTTATAAGAAACTTATATCCGCTCATAAGCATGAGATTTCTCGTTTTTATTTTATTTTTTATTGTATTAAGCTGTCAACACGATAAGCCCTCTTTTAATGCTCCGCCAAAAGGCAATGCGCCTAGCTCTTCACTATTAAAATCTGATAGTATCATCGCAGAACAAGATACAGGGCTTATTATTTATTTAACATTTGATGATGGCCCTTATAAAACAACTCCAAAAATTGTTTCTGTACTGGAAAAAGAAAATATCAAATCCAGTTTTTTTATAATTGGTGCACAACGGGACCGCTCGCCACTTTTTGACAGTATTTATCGAAGAAATTTACAAAATCCAATGTTTCGGTTTTATAACCACTCCTATTCGCACGCCATCACTAAGGGGCGAATTAAAAAATACTATAAAAATCCAGAAAACGTTTTAGCGGATATTGAAAAAAATCGAGCATACATTCCTTCCACCTCTAAGATGATTAGATTACCAGGGAAAACGATTTGGCGAACAGGCATTAGAAAAAGAAAAGATAAAATGACCGCTGGTTTATTAGATTTAATGGACGAAAAAAAAATCGATGATAGAATTATGGGGTGGGACTTTTCATGGAAAAAAGAAATGAGTAAAGATGTGAGTCGGGTAGACACCTTGATTACTAAAATCATAAAGAAATCAAAAAAGAAAAAACCATACAGTAACCATGTTGTAATTTTGACACATGACTACTTATATAACTCTAAAACAGCTTTAGAAAACTTGACTTATTTAATAGATCAATTGAAAAACAAATATCACTGCTCGTTTAGATGGGCAGAAGAATATCCTAATTAGTTTTATATTTACAAGAATTAAAATTATGAAAAAATTATTTATTTATTTCGCTGCATTACTTCTTATTTCTGCTTGTGGAAAAGATGGCGCTCCGGGTGCAACTGGCCCTCAAGGTCCTTCAGGCAATGTGAATGTACACTCATCAACATATGTAGTATCGTCGTCACAATGGCAAACAGCCGGTACTTCAGGTACTGACTATGAAAAATTTGTTGACCTAAGTGACCCATACATCTCGCAAGATATTTTAGATAATGGCGCTGTTTTAGTTTATTGGATAACAAGTTCAGGAATTAATATTCAACTTCCCTATCAAAATGTTTTTCCTGCGGGAAGTGTTCCATTTATTTATCAACCCAGTGCTGCCGTTGGAACTGCGACTGTTGAGGCATACTACTCTGACTGGGGCTCTTTCAGCTTTAATGCAAGCAGTCAGATTAAGTTTAAAGTTGTAACCATCGATGGTTCTCTTCGCGTTACACATCCAGAAATAAACTGGAAAGACCCTCAATCGATTGTTACCGGTTTAAACCTTTAATTATAAAAACAAAATCCCGGGTATTAGACTCGGGATTTTTCATTTCTTACTTTTTATTTAGTCGCATCAGTTCTTGATCCTCTTTGAAAAGTATAAGCTGTTCCTTTAGTTGCTTATTTTGTTTTGTCGTTTTAATTTGAAAATGATTCGCGCTTTTTGCTTGTTGAACAAATTCGCCATATAGTTGCGGATTACATTGCACATCCGTTCTCCC
>CALQOD010000005.1 GCA_943332105.1 Chitinophaga pinensis
GAAACTATGAATTAAAAAATGTTCCCTATGGCAAGTACACATTAACAATCGACATGGATGGATTCAACCAGACGATTCTAAACGTGGATATAAATCAACCAATGGTGGAGATACCTGTTGTCAATATGAATCACCTTGATATTGGCGATGAAAACATTCCAACAGTATCAATGGGCGACGACCAGGTAAAAGAAAGCTCTAACTCTAATGTGAGTGGAGTTTTAACTTCAAGCAGAGACCCATTTGAATCAGCTAGCATGTTTACGTTTAGTTCAGCTCGCTTTCGTCCTCGTGGATACCAATACGAAGACCAGACTTATATGAATGGCTTATTAATGGAAGATTTAGTTAATAGCCGTGGCTTATACAGTTCTTGGAGCGGATTGAATGATGTTGTAAGAAGTCGTGAAAGTACTTACGGATTAAATCCTGCGACTTACGGTTATGGTGGACTTAATGGCTCAAGTAATATCGATGCTAAAGCGAGTCGCCAGCGTAAGCAATTACAGGTTTCTTATGCATTATCTAATAGGACTTATGATAACCGATTAATGGCTACTTACGGAACAGGCATTATGAAAGGAGGATGGTCATTTGCAGCATCAATAGGCAGAAGATGGGCGAATGAAGGTTATGTTCAAGGAACATTTTATAATGGAATTTCTTGGTTTGCAAGTATTGAAAAAAGATTTGGAACTAATCATAGCATAAGCTTAACGCAATTTGGTGCTAACACGGTTAATGGAAGAGCAACTGCAGCAGTGCAAGAAGTATATGATCTTGCAGGAAGTAATTATTACAATCCAAGCTGGGGGTATCAAAATGGCGAGAAAAGAAGTGCTAATGTAGGAAGACAAGAAAGTCCGCTGACAATTTTAGCCCACGAATGGAAAATTGACAATAAATCAGATTTAAAAACATCATTCGGATATCAGTTTGGTTCATATAGCGTAACTGGATTAGATTGGTTTAACGCTCCTGACCCTCGTCCTGATTTTTATCGTCGACTTCCAAGTTATATTGAAGACCCAACGATGGCTGCTCAAGCAACTTCTTTATGGCAAAACGATGACTCGTATCGTCAAATCAACTGGGAGAATCTATACGAAGTAAATATGAATAACTACGAAACCATTGACAGTGCAAATGGTATTGCAGGAAATTCTGTTTCTGGAAAAAGAAGCCGCTACATCATGAGTGAGCGAGTTCAGGACACTAAGCGTTACTCTATATCATCAACATACAACAGTACTATAAGCGATCATGTAATTGTAACCGCAGGTTTGAATATTCAGCATCAGGAAACAGAATATTACAGACGAGTAAATGATTTGTTAGGTGGTGATTTTTATGTCGACTTAAATCAATTTGCTGAGTTAGCTTATCCAGATAGCTTTCAAGTATTACAAAACAACTTAGATATCCCGAATAGAATTCTTCAAGTCGGTGATAAATATGGTTACGATTATAAAGCAACTGTTAATAGAAAAGGATTCTGGATTCAACCACAATTTAAATTTAATCGTGTGGATGGATTCGTAGGAGTTCAAATAATGAACACCTCTTATTACCGTACTGGATATTATCGTAGTGGTGTATTCCAAAATAATTCAATTGGAGAGTCGACTACTGAAACATTCAGCAATTATGGATTTAAAGCTGGCGCAACTTATAAGATTAATGGAAGGAATTATGTATTCCTAAATGCTTCAAAAGAAACGAGAGCTCCACTATTTGAGGACGTATTTATTTCTCCTCGCACTCGTGACATTACAAACCCGAATGCTACAAATGAAAAAATTACAGCTATCGAAGCTGGGTATTTACTAAGAGCTCCTAAGACGAAAATAAGAGCTACTGCTTACTACACGCAAATGAATGATGGCATTAACAATTTAACTTTCTATCACGAAGATTATAGAACACTTGTTAACTATTCATTGAGCAACATGGATAGAAGACATATTGGAATTGAGTTTGGCGCTGAACAGAATTTAGGTCAAGGATTTTTTGCATCAACAGCAATTGCTATCGGTCAATATTACTATACAGACCGCATGAATGCAATCGTTACTGCCGATAACTCTGCAGGACTATTAGCCGATAACGAAACAATTTATTCTAAGAACTTTTATGTTGCAGGCGGACCACAATCGGCATACACCTTAGGATTAAAATATAGAGCTAAGAAATACTGGAATGCGTACTTAAATCTGAATTATTTCGACAAAATCTGGTATGATTTCAATCCTGCACGACGCACGATATCAGGCGTAGCGCCTTATAGTGAAGGAGCAATTCGTGAAGCAATTATTGATCAGTTACAGGCAAGCGGACAGTTTACGATGGATATCTCCTTTGGTAAATCATGGAAGCTGAACAACTACTTCCCTGCGATGAAAAATCAAACCTTCTTCTTAGTAAACATCGGAGTGAATAATGTTTTAAATAACACTAACATTATCACTAACGGTTACGAACAGCTGCGATTTGATTTTGCAGAAAAAAATATCAACAAGTTTGCTCCCAAATCATATTATGGATTCGGAACTAACTATTTCATAAACTTTACACTTCGTTTCAACTAAACAAAACAATAAACAGATAAACATCAATTCTATGATACTTATTAAAAAAATTAAATTTAATGCTTGGTTAATCTTAGCTGCGTTAACAATTGCATTTAGTTTTAACGCTTGTCGCGATGACCAATTCGATGAGCCACCAATTACTGGTGAAGACCCAGGTTTAACTGTAAACATGACTTTAGATTCATTAAAGACAATTTACAAATCACAATTGACGAACTATTCGGCAATTCCGTATATTAAAATTGATAACGACTGGACGGTTAAAGCAACCGTTATTGGTGATGACAAAAGTGGTAACCTATACAAAACAATGGTTATTGATGATGGTACTGCTGGAATCGCGATTAAATTAGACCTTTCTAATTTTTACACTGATTATCCTGTTGGTCGTGAGGTGTACGTTAAATTAAAAGGATTAACATTAAGCTACTACGGAGGATTAGTTCAAATCGGTGGTTTTAAAGATACCGTAAATGCTTCTCCAAGCTTAGCATCTATTCCTGCTGGATTAGTACGTAATTACATTATTGGTGGCACATGGGGACATACAGTGACTCCTTTCACGTTAAACTTTGCAGACTTAGGGTCGGATGGAAAAAGTGCTGCAGCATATAAATGGCAAAGTCGTTTGATTAAAATTGAGAAAGTTCAGTTTCAGTCGGCAGATGCTGGTCAAGTTTGGGCTAACCAACCTGCATTAGGTTCTGTTAATCGATATTTAGAATGTTGCTATTCATTTTCTTCTTCTATAGGTGGTATTATCGTAAGATCAAGTGGTTATTCTGATTTCGCAAACGATTTAACTCCGACTACTTCAGGTTCTATCATTGGCATTTACAGTGTTTATAATACAGATAAACAATTAACATTAAGAGACCCTTCTGATTGCTTAATGGATACAGCTCGCTTTACATCTGGCGCATGTGGTTCTGCACCAGTACCTCCTCCACCAGCTGCTACAATGACATCTATTGCAAACATTCGTTCACAGTATACAGGTTCTGCAACAACAGTTTCTGGAAGTTATAAAATTACGGGTGTAGTTATTTCTGATGCAACATTCCAAAATTTAAATAGTCAAAATGTAGTGATACAAGATGCTACAGGTGGTATTGTAGTTCGTTTTGATGCTACACATTCATTTGCATTAGGTGATTCAATAGTTGTGAATGTAACTGGCCAATCATTATCAGAATACAATGGCTTATTACAAGTTGGTGGAACATCTCCATCTATACCAATCGCCTACGGAACTAAAGTAGGAACTGGTACCATTACTCCGAGAGTTGTTACTGCTGCTGACTTAATCGCAAATATGGCAGGAACTCAAAGCTGGGAATCAACATTAATTAAAATCAATAATGTTACTTTCTCTACAACTACTTTCACAGCTACAACAAATGTTGTTGACCCTACGGGTACTGTTCTTTTATACACCGATTGTTCAGGAACTTTCCAAGCGACATTTGCAAATGCAGCTATTCCTGCTGGAACCTCTGTTACAGCTATTGTATCAGAATTTAACGGACTTCAATTAAATGTTCGTTCTCCTGGTGATGTAAACTAATTAGATTAAATATTTAGCAAAAGCTGCCTTTCGAGGCAGCTTTTTTTTTGAATTTATTTATTGGATAATTATCAGATGTGATTGGATTGAATACTACTTTTGCAAGATCTATTTCCCAAATCATTGTATTAATATGAATAAGACGATAAAATCGGCATTGCTATCTGTTTTTCACAAAGATGGCCTAGATAAATTGGTGCTTTCTCTGCATAAAAACAATGTTCATCTCTATGCTACTGGTGGTACATTCGATTTTATTCAAGCGATGAATATACCAGTAACTCCAGTGGAGGACATTACAGGATATCCTTCCATTTTAGATGGCCGCGTAAAGACCTTACACCCTGCCGTTTTTGGGGGTATTTTAGCTATTCGTGATAATGAAGAACATAAGGCGCAGATGGAAAAATATCAGCTTCCATTTATCGATTTAGTGGTAGTTGATTTATACCCTTTTGAGAAAACAGTTAGCACCGGAGCAAGCGAAGAAGATATCATTGAGAAAATTGATATTGGTGGAATTTCACTAATCAGAGGAGCGGCAAAGAACTTTAATGATGTTGTTATTATTCCTTCAGTAAACGACTATACTACATTGCAAAAAATCCTTGATCATAATTCAGCTACCACAACATTAGAAGAAAGAAAAAATCTTGCAATGCGTGCGTTTGAAGTGAGTAGTGGTTACGATGGTGCTATCCACGCATGGTTCAGTAAAAAGCAAAATACAGTTCTACGTTACGGAGAAAATCCACATCAGCAAGCTTCATTTTCGGGCGATTTAAGTGCTTTGTTCGAACAATTGAATGGAAAAGAATTATCCTACAATAATTTACTTGATGTAGATGCAGCGATGGGATTACTACAAGAGTTTATTGAACCTACTGTTGCCATCATCAAGCATAATAATGCATGTGGAATTGCATCTGGAAAAGATATAAAAAATGCGTGGGACCGTGCATTAGCAGGCGACCCTGTTTCGGCATTTGGAGGGGTGATTGCTGCAAATCAACCGATCGATAAAAATACTGCTGAAGAAATCAATAAATTATTCTTTGAAATTCTTATTACACCAAGCTTTTCTGCGGAAGCATTAGAAATATTAAAAACGAAAAAAAACAGAATCATACTCCAATCGAAGCCATTTGAATTTCCGAAAACTAACAAGAGAAGTATTTTAAATGGAGAATTAATACAAGAGAGAGATCATCATTCAGAAAAAGAAGCTGATTTCAAAATAGTGACTGAAAAAAATCCGAGCAAACAAGAAATTGCTGATTTAATTTTCGCCGCAAAGGTGGTAAAACACACAAAGAGTAATGCTATTGTATTGATTAAAAATGGACAACTATGTGGGAGTGGTACAGGACAAACATCAAGAATTGATGCACTACAACAAGCAATTGCCAAGGCAAATCATTTTGAATTCAATTTAGAGGGAGCGGTAATGGCTTCAGATGCCTTCTTCCCCTTCCCGGATTGTGTTGAAATTGCAGCGGCGGCAGGTATTACGGCTATTGTACAACCTGGAGGTTCGGTAAAGGACCAGGATTCGGTCGATAAATGCAACGAATTAAAAATTTCGATGGTCATTACAGGATTTCGTCATTTTAAACATTAAGATTAAAAAAAAATCAATAATTTCATCCTCTTTTGCGTTATTAAAAATTATTTTAATAATTGCATTCATTAAACATCAAACAAAACCAGTAAATCAGACAAGTAAACTTGTCGTAAAAACAGAATAGCAGGTATGGGAATTTTTGACTTACTCACACAAGAGATAGCAATCGACTTAGGGACTGCCAACACACTTATCATTCACAATGATAAAGTAGTTGTTGACGAGCCTTCAATTGTAGCGATAGATAGAACGACAGGGAAAGTAATCGCTGTTGGAAAGTCTGCCATGTTAATGCATGGTAAAACGCATGAGAATATTAAAACTATACGCCCTTTGAAAGACGGTGTGATTGCTGACTTTGAAGCTGCGGAGCATATGATTAAAGGCATGATTCGCATGATCAACACAGGGAACAGATTATTTTCGCCATCCCTTAGAATGGTAATTTGTATTCCTTCTGGAATTACGGAAGTGGAGAAACGAGCGGTTCGTGACTCTGCTGAACATGCAGGTGCTAAAGAAGTTTATTTAATTCATGAGCCAATGGCAGCAGCGATCGGTATCGGTATCGATGTAGAAGAGCCAATGGGAAATATGATCATTGATATTGGCGGAGGAACATCTGAGATTGCGGTAATTGCTCTTGGAGGTATTGTTTGTGATGAGAGTATTCGTATGGCGGGTGATGGTTTCACAACTGATATCTGGGATTATATGCGTCGCCAGCACAACATTCTGATAGGTGAAAGAACTGCAGAACGAATTAAAATTGAAGTAGGATCTGCATTACCTGAATTAGAAAATCCTCCGGCAGATTTCGCTGTTCACGGTCGTGATTTAATGACAGGCATTCCTAAAGAAATTATTGTTAGCTACCCAGAAATAGCACATGCATTAGATAAATCTATTAGTAGTATTGAAGAGTCTATTTTGAAAGCTTTAGAAGACACCCCTCCTGAATTAGCTGCTGATATCTTCCGTACAGGAATTTACTTAACTGGTGGTGGTGCGCTACTTCGTGGATTAGACAAGCGTATTTCAATGAAAACTAAATTACCTGTTCATGTTGCTGAAGACCCACTTCGTGCAGTTGTTCGTGGTACTGGAATAGCGTTGAAGAATATCCACCGTTTTAAATTTTTACAGCATTAATTATCACTCGCAATTACTAACAAAGGAATAAAGAAAGGATGAGGACGCTTTTTGATTTGTTATGGCGCAATCACTTTGTATTGTTATTTGTTGCCATACAATCATTCTGCGTATATCTTATCGTTCAAAATAATCGTTACCAGCATGCTTCTTTTTTTAATTCGTCGAATGCTGCAGTAGCTAAAATTAATGAAGGTGTTACTTACTTTAAAGAATACATCCACCTGCGCGAAAACAACCAATTACTGGCTGAAGAAAATGCGAGGTTGCGTAACACCTTAAGCTTAATTACAAATCCAAAAGACACAATAAGACCATTTGTATCTGACACATTACAAAGGCAACAATACACATATGTAACAGCTAAAGTTGTAAATAGCTCCACTACACTCCCCAATAATTTTTTGACGATTGATAAAGGCAGTGCAGATGGTATTAAGCCAGAGATGGGTGTAATATGCGGTTCCGGTGTGGTTGGAATTGTTCAGCAAGTATCGGAACATTATAGCACTGTTATGACTTTACTTCACTCTAAATCAAAAGTAAGTGCGAAAATTAATTCGAATGGCTTTTTTGGTTCATTGGTCTGGGGGGATGACTTAAATGCTCATGAATCAATTTTAAAAGACATCGACAAAACAGTTCCAGTAAAAAAAGGCGATACCGTTTCAACTACTGAATTTTCCGCCTTGTTCCCATCTGGAATAATGATAGGAAAAGTAATAGAAAGCAAGCTAAACCCTGGATCTAATTTTAATGCGATCAAAGTTGGACTAAGTACCAATTTCGAAAATCTCAGTTACTTGTATGTAATTAATAATTTAAAGAAAAACGAGCAACGAAAGCTTGAAGAAGAAACTCAAAAAGCTAACGAACAATGATAATTAACATCTTACAAATAATATTAAGATTTATTGTACTTGTAGCAATACAGGTATTTATTCTTAATAATATTCAATTAGGAGGTGTTATTAATCCTTACTTATATATTCTTTTCTTATTAACCCTGCCGGTTCAGACGCCAAGGTTACTACTTCTTTTAATTGGCTTTGCTTTAGGAATCAGCATCGATATGTTTCAAAACTCAACAGGCATACATGCATTCGCATGCGTTTTAATCGCATTTTTTCGGCCTGCCTGGCTAAAACTTGTTGCACCTCGCGACGGATTTGAGCCAGATGAATCGCCCGGAATTAAAAAATTCGGGTTTCGTTGGTTTTTAGTATATGCGTCAGTGTTAGTACTTGCTCATCATATTATAATTTTCAATCTTGAAATTTTCAGATTCAGTGATTTCTGGTCGACCCAGCTAAGAGCTTTATACAGCAGCATTTTTACTATTGTATTAATTATTATTTCACAGTACCTGATGCACCGTCCACAAAAATAATTTGCTTGCGCAGCTTATTAAACATTATTGCTTTTTTCAACTCAGAAATATTTTTAAAATAATAGCCATTTATTTAAAATCTAAATTAGATTTGTATTAACATGAGTAACACTTCAGGAAGGAATCAGCAGGTAGTTGTAGCAGGTATTTTTACTGCACTAATTATTATTTTTATAATTCGCCTTTTTTTCGTCCAACTAATTGAAGACTCCTACACTGTATCTGCGAATAACAATGTATTGCGTTACATGACAGACTACCCAGCACGTGGGATGGTGTATGACAGAAACGGAAAAATATTAGCATACAACCAAGCGGTATATGATTTAATGGTTATTCCGCGCCAGGTTAAAGAAATCGATACAATTGATTTTTGCCAATTACTAGATTTAACAAAAGAAGACTTTTTAGATAAAATAAAAAAGGCTAAAAACTATTCTCGAATTCGTCCTTCCATTTTTGAAAAGCAGATATCCGCAGAGACCTATGCAACCCTTCAAGAAAAGCTTTTTAAGTTCAAAGGCTTTTATGTACAACCTCGTACAATTCGAAAATATCCAAATAACACAGCATCTCATGTTTTAGGGTATATTGGCGAGGTAAACGATAAACTAATAGAGAAGAATCCTTACTACCGACAAGGTGATTACATCGGTACGAGTGGGATTGAACAAAGCTATGAAGAAGAACTAAGAGGCATTCGAGGTGTTCGTATCGTAATGGTAGATGTATTCAATCGTGAAAAGGGTAGCTATAAAAATGGAGTTTATGATACAGTTGCCATTGCAGGAGCTAATCTGGTTGCAACATTAGACGCTGACTTACAGGCATACGGAGAGAAGTTAATGGCTAATAAAATAGGAGCATTGGTAGCCATTGAGCCAAAAACGGGAGAAATATTAGCGATGATTTCGAGTCCTTCTTACGACCCTAATTTATTAGTTGGCAGGGCACGATCAAAAAATTATGGATACTTGTTAAAAGAACCTTCAAAGCCATTATTCAACAGAGCAATGCAGGCCTACTATCCGCCAGGATCAACATTTAAATTAACGAATGCACTAGCTGCATTACAAGAGGGAATTATAAATCCTATGACAACCTTCCCTCATAGTTTTGTTGTAGGATCTAAAAGTGTTCATTGTCATGGTCACCCTCCTATTGCATTAGAAGGCGCGATACAATATTCTTGTAACCCTTATTTCTGTAATACCTTCAGGGTGTTTGTTGACAACAACAAATTCACAGATAGCGAAACAGGATACAATACATGGAGAACTTATCAGGAAAGTTTTGGCATTGGAAATAAAATTGGAGTGGATTTGCCGCATGAATTAAAAGGATTGTTGCCAACAACAACTTTATACGATAAATTTTATGGTCGTCATCATTGGAAAGCATCAACCATTTACTCGTTAGGTATTGGTCAGGGAGAGTTAGGAATTACGCCCTTACAGATGGCCAATGTAATGTGCGTCATTGCCAATAAAGGATATTATTATATTCCACATATAATTAAAAAAATTGCCGGGAAAACAAACAATACTAGAAATCTTACAGCCAAGCATTTTACAAAAATTTCAGAATCAAATTTTAAAGTTGTTCAGGGCGGAATGCAAAAAGTTGTAGAGGCGGGAACTGCAAGAGTAGCTCAATTCAGAGAAGTAGTTATTTGCGGAAAAACTGGAACTGCACAAAACCCACATGGCAAAGACCACTCACTATTTGTAGGATTTGCCCCTAGAGAAAATCCGCGCATAGCCATTGCCGTTATGGTTGAGAATGCAGGATTTGGTGCCGAATGGGCAGCACCTATTGCGAGTTTAATGATGGAAAAATTTATGTACGATTCAATTTCGCGTCCTGACTTAGAAGAAAGAATGATGAAAGGAAATCTGATTCATATTATTAACAACACCTTAGAGAAAAAGTCAGATGATGTAGACGCACAAATCATTGGACCTTCATTACACGAGTTACTTCCAGAATTAAATATTAATGATTGGAATTTAAATCAATTCGAATTTCATGCGCTAATTACAACAAATAAAAAAACGTGTCCTGAAAATAAAGAAAAGAAAACACCAGTTTGTTTAATTTATAATAATTTTAACTGGATTTACAAAATAGAAAAAAACGAATACTTCATATAATAGCGTGAGGCAACAAAAAAACATATTTGAAAACATCGACTGGCTCTTGGTAATTTTCTACCTAGGCTTTGTATTAATTGGCTGGATGAATATTTACGCAGCTGTTTATAATGAAGAGCACAGTAATATCTTTGACATGAGTCAGAATTACGGAAAACAATTAATGTGGATTGGTACTTCTATATTGATTGCTATGGCCATATTAATTATTGACGGAAAATTCTTTGCTTCGTTTTCTTATCCCATTTATGGTACTATTTTATTACTGTTATTGGTTGTTCTCGCTGTTGCAAAAAATGTTCAAGGTGCGAGATCATGGATTGAAATTGGATCATTTAAACTTCAACCATCTGAGTTTGCAAAATTTGCAACTAGCATGGCACTTGCCAAATATCTAAGCACCTTAAACATACGAATGCAGGATACTAAAACAAAGCTTACTGCAGGTGCTTTAATATTAATCCCAATGGCGTTTGTCCTGCTACAAAATGATACCGGTTCTGCATTGGTATTTTGTGCATTCATTTTCGTTTTATTCCGTGAAGGCTTATCACAGAACTTTTTAATTTTCGGATTTCTTGGTGGAGTATTATTCGTACTCGCCTTAATGGTTCCAGCAATAATTTTAATCAGCGTTATTGGAAGCATTGGATTGTTGTCTTACATATTGATGCGCAAAACAAAAAAGAATTTTATTACGATTGCCTTAATTACCAGCCTTTGTTGTGGTGCCATTTTCTCTGTTGATTATGCATACAACCATATATTACAAGCGCATCAGCGCGAACGGATAGAAGTATTGCTAGGAAAAAAATCTGACTTAAAAGGTGCGGGCTATAATGTAAATCAATCATTAATAGCAATAGGTTCAGGAGGGTTTTTTGGCAAAGGATTTTTACAAGGAACCCAAACAAAATATGATTTTGTGCCTGAGCAAAGTACCGATTTTATTTTCTGTACTGTAGGAGAAGAATGGGGGTTTTTGGGCACTACAGTTGTACTCTTGATGTTTCTCGCTTTATTATACCGAATCCTATTTATTGCTGAACGACAGCGTTCAACCTATACACGAATTTATGCATATGGCGTTGCCTCAATTATATTTTTCCATGTGATGGTTAATGTAGGAATGGCCATTGGACTAGCTCCTGTAATTGGCATTCCACTTCCATTTTTTAGTTATGGAGGTTCCTCATTATGGAGCTTTACGATATTACTTTTCGTATTAATAAAGCTCGATAGTTATCGAATGTATGTACTTCGTTAATCAAGAAATTAAATTGAACTGCAAATAATCAATTACTAATTTTGTTGCGCCCTTGCGACTTTCAACATATTTTTTATTTGTTTCTGCGCAATGATTATACGTTTGTAAATCTTTTTCTAATCTATTAAAAATACTCAGTAATTCATTAGCATCATTTACAGAAAAAGCACTTTCACTTTTTACTAGCTCAACCGCTTCTTTAAACTTTTTATAATTGGGGCCAAAGAAAACTGGCATACCAAAAACTGCCGCTTCAAGTATATTATGTATACCTGCACCAAAACCTCCTCCTATAAATGTATAATCTGCGAATTTATAAATTCGAGAAAGCAATCCTACATTATCAATAATTAAAATTTTAAAAATACCTGTTGGGTTTTTTATCCAATCAGAATAGCGTATAGCCTTACCGTTATAATTACGCTCCATTTTTAAAATTCCGTCTTCCTTAATCTCATGCGGGGCAATTATAAATTTAACATTGGAATCTGTATTTTCTATCAAATAATCAACAAGCTTAATATCTGGTTCCCATGCTGAACCTAGTACAACCAACTTATTGTCTAATTTAAACTTCTTGATCTCTGAAAGGCCATTATGACCATCCGCTATTTTACAAACAGCATCAAAACGAGTGTCGCCAGTAACAGTAACCTTTGAAATGGAATGTTTATACAGCAACTTCAGCGATGCCTGATCCTGAACAAAAACATGAGTGAAACGAAGAAGCATTTGCCTAAAAAACCCTCCGTACCATTTAAAGAAAATTTGATTTTCTCTAAAAATAGCCGACACACAAAAGAAAGGTATTTTCTTTTGTGACAAATACTTTCCATAGAAATACCAAAATTCATACTTCACAAAGAAAACCATCTTCGGGTTTATTGCATTAATAAAATTTCTTGAAGCAGACGGACCATCCAATGGCATATAAAAAACATAATCTGCCACAGGAGTATTTTTTCTAATCTGATATCCTGAAGGAGAAAAAAAAGTTAGAACAATTTTATAGTTTGGATAAGCGACACGCAAATCTTCCATTAGCGGCTTGCCTTGCTCAAACTCACCCAAAGAAGCGCAATGAACCCATATCCTTTGCTCTGGAAGATCCTTCAATTTTTTCCAGACAGGAGCAAGCTCTCTACGGCCATAAAACCAATCATGCGCCTTATCATTAAAGCCAGCTGAAAACCTAATAATTAGCTTGTAAAGTTGAATTGCTAAGTAATAAAATGGCCACATTATATCCATCAATATGTATAGAATTTTTCAGGTGCTTGTTTATAAAAAGGCATAATCCACCCGAGCTTTATACCCATAAAAAAATCAAATCGCTTTCCACTATCTGGTAGCCCTGTACTAAAATTAAAATCTCTTTTCCCCTCTGTAAATCCTTCCACAAATTCAAATCCTCCATAAAAATTAATGAGGCGCTTATTACCCAAATAACAATAACCAATAAATTGCTTAGCAGCTAATCCATTTGTTAAACGATCATAACCTTTCAAATAATCATTTTGAATAGCTGGAACCGAATTTTTTTTGTCTTCAATTCTAATTTTATGTTGTAAAAAGCCTAGACCTGCTTGAAAATAGATTCCACAATTTAAATTAGGTCCTTTATAGGGGAATATTTTACCCGCAGTGGCAAACACTGTATACCCTCTTTCATAAGCTCGAATATCAGCATATAGACCATCACTTCCTATAATATAACCACCAACAACTGTTAGCCCTGAAAAGATAGATGTCTCTTTAACTTTAGAGCCAAATATAAAATTTCCTTCCAATGAGAAAGTCCAGTTTTTCTTGTTTTTTATACCCGCAGAGAGTCCAACCGTTGAATTGCTTCCAAATCGATTTGCCAGATCTCCTTCTGGGATTTGAATCGAAAAAGAAGGTGAAATCAGTACACAATTTATGATAGAATCTTTAATACTTGATTGTGCTTTCGCCTCAAAAGAGACAAAATAACACAACAACACAGCAAATACTAGCTTTTTCATTGCTCAAAATTACTAAAAATCGTTATATGAATGGACGCAATTTTAAGAGGAAAATACTATATTCGCAAGGTTATTTTAAAGGGTATACTTTCCCCATCAAAAATCATTAATTAATTTAAAATGGAAGCAGTAAAAAAAATGCAGATGGTTGACTTACTAAGTCAGTATCATAAAATTAAAGAAGACATTGATCAGGCAATATTGAATGTGGTAACATCTTCAGCGTATATAAACGGACCCGAGGTTAAAACTTTTGCTAAAGAGCTAGAAGATTATTTAGGAGTTAAGCATGTAATTCCATGTGCAAACGGAACCGATGCATTGCAAATAGCAATGATGGCGTTAAACTTAAAACCAGGAGATGAAGTTATTACTGCAAGTTTTACCTATGTTGCTACTGCGGAAGTGATTGCTTTGCTCCAATTAAAACCTGTATTGGTTGATGTTTACAGCGATGATTTCACTATCGATTGTGCAGCAATTGAAAAAGCGATTACCCCTAAAACAAAAGCAATTGTTCCTGTTCATTTATTCGGACAATGTGCGGATATGCAAAAAGTTATGGAAATTGCAAAGAAGCACAACTTGTATATTATAGAAGATACAGCTCAGGCAATTGGTGCCGATTATACGATGGCTGATGGAAGTGTACATAAAGCAGGTACAATTGGTACAATTGGTACAACATCTTTTTTCCCTTCTAAAAACTTAGGATGTATGGGAGATGGTGGAGCAATCTTTACAAATGATGATCAGTTAGCTACCCGCCTTAGAATGATAGCCAATCACGGCCAGTCGGTGCAATATGTACATGACGATATTGGTGTAAACTCGCGCCTTGACAGTATGCAGGCTGCTATTTTAAGAGTTAAGCTTCCGCATCTAAATGAATATTGCGCTGCCCGTGAAAAGGCTGCCGCTTTTTACGATAATGCATTTGCAAATCATCCAAACGTTAAAACGCCTGCTCGTCAAAAAAACTCTACCCATGTTTTTCATCAATACACCTTGGTGCTTAACGGAGTTGACAGAGTAGAATTGAGAAACTTCCTTGAATCCAAAGGAGTTCCAAGTATGATTTACTACCCAATTCCCCTTCACATGCAAAAAGCTTATACAGACACACGCTATAAGGAAGGCGACTTTCCAATTACAGAGCATTTATGCGCGAATGTAATTTCACTTCCAATGCATACAGAAATGTCGACTGATGATTTGCAATACATCACCGAATCAGTACTTGAATTCTTAAACAAAGAGTGTTTTATTTAACATTAAACAATTAATCATTTAGTCAGGGAAAGATGACTTTTTTAAAATAATATAAAAATGAAAATAGCAGTAGTAGGAACAGGATACGTAGGATTAGTTACAGGAACATGCTTTGCAGAAAATGGAAATCATGTTACTTGCGTGGATATTGATGCAAACAAAGTTGAGAAAATGAAAAACGGAATCATTCCGATTTACGAACCTCACTTAGATGTATTATTCGAGCGCAATATCAAGCAAAACAGATTAGTTTTTACCACGAACCTTGAAGATGCGATTAAAGATGCAACTATTATTTTTCTAGCATTACCAACACCTCCTGGCGAAGATGGGTCAGCTGACTTGTCGTATGTTTTAGGAGTGGCAAAACAATTAGGCAAAATAATCAACGAGTATAAAATCATAATCAATAAAAGTACAGTCCCTGTTGGCACAGCAGAAAAAGTTCGAGCTGCAGTTGCTGAAAATGCAATATGTGAATTTGATGTAATTTCTAATCCAGAGTTCCTAAGAGAAGGTTTTGCTGTAGATGATTTTATGAAACCAGATCGTGTGGTGATTGGAACAAGCAGTGATAGAGCAAAGAAAATGATGAGTGATTTATATGCTCCTTTTGTTCGTCAGGGTAATCCGATTTACTTTATGGATGAGCGTTCGGCTGAGTTAACAAAGTATGCAGCTAACGCATTCCTTGCAACTAAAATTACATTCATGAATGAGATTGCTAATCTGTGCGAGCGCGTAGGTGCAAACGTAGACTCAGTACGAATTGGAATTGGATCAGATGAAAGAATTGGAAAACGATTTTTGTTTGCTGGAATTGGATACGGCGGAAGCTGTTTTCCGAAAGATGTACAAGCGTTAGCAAAGACCTCTAGCGAATATAACTACGATTTTCAGATTTTAAATTCGGTAATGACTGTTAACGAAAAACAAAAAGTTACTATCGTAGAAAAAATAAAATCTTTTTATAATAATCAAATTGAAGGGAAGAAATTCGCTTTGTGGGGATTGGCATTTAAACCTGATACTGATGATATTCGTGAAGCGCCAGCCCTATATATCATTCGTGAATTATTAGAAGCAGGAGCAACTGTTTCTTCATTCGATCCAGAAGCAATGGATAATGTCAAAAAAATAATGGGCGATAAAATTGAATTTGCAAATAATCAATATGAAGCATTAAATGGGGTGGATGCATTAATCATTGCAACAGAATGGTCGGTATTTAGAACACCTGATTTTGATAAAGTGGATGGGTTGATGAAATCGAAAGTAATTTTTGATGGAAGAAATTTATACGACTTACAACGAATGAATGAACTTGGATACTACTACAACAGTGTAGGAAGGCATGTGGTAAAATCAAACTAATTACAATGGAAAAGAAAAGAGTTTTAATTACAGGGGCTGCGGGGTTTTTAGGATCACATTTATGTGATAGATTTATTAGCGAAGGATATGATGTAGTTGGTATGGATAATTTAATTACTGGCGACTTGAAAAATATTGAACATCTTTTCAAGATAAAGGAATTTGAATTCTATCATCATGATGTAAGTAAATTTGTTCATGTACCTGGAAGAATAGATTATATTTTACACTTCGCTTCTCCGGCTAGTCCTATTGATTATTTAAAAATTCCTATTCAAACTTTAAAAGTAGGGTCATTGGGAACACATAATTTATTAGGGTTTGCTAAAGTGAAAAAAGCAAGAATCTTAGTAGCATCTACGAGTGAAGTTTATGGAGATCCAACGGTACATCCACAAACTGAAGACTATTGGGGGAATGTAAATCCGATTGGTCCTCGTGGAGTGTACGATGAAGCAAAACGTTTTCAAGAGGCAATCACAATGGCTTACCACACCTACCACAACCTTGAAACAAGAATTGTAAGGATCTTTAATACTTATGGTCCTCGTATGCGTCTGAATGACGGACGTGTGTTACCTGCATTTATCGGACAAGCATTACGCGGAGAAGATTTAACTGTATTCGGTGATGGATCACAAACACGTTCTTTTTGTTATGTTGATGATTTGATAGAAGGGATTTATCGTTTGTTGATGAGTGATTATGTTTATCCTGTTAACATTGGTAATCCGCAAGAAATTACCATCCGTGAATTTGGTGAAGAGATCATCAAACTGACAGGAACAAAACAACAATTAATTACGAAGCCATTGCCTCAGGATGATCCGAAGCAACGGAAACCCGATATATCAAGAGCAATAGAAATTTTAGGATGGGGGCCAAAGGTAAGTAGAGAAGAAGGCTTACGAATCACCTATGAATATTTCAAAAATCTACCTCCTGATGAATTAAATAAAACTGCTCATCGTTTCGCTTAAAAAAAATAAAATGGATTATTCAGTTCACCCTTCTGCAATAGTTGATGAAGGATGTAAAATAGGAAAAGGCACAAAAATCTGGCACTTCTCGCACATCATGCCTAATTGTGAAATTGGAGAGAATTGCAATATCGGACAAAATGTTGTTATATCGCCGCAAGTGATTTTAGGAAACAATGTAAAAGTTCAGAATAATGTTTCTATTTACACTGGAGTTATTTGTGAAGACGATGTTTTTTTAGGACCAAGCATGGTATTTACGAATGTAATTAATCCGCGTAGCGCTGTTAATCGCCGCGATCAATATTTAAAAACAACTGTTAAAATCGGTGCATCTATTGGTGCTAATGCAACAATTGTTTGTGGACATGATATAGGTGCATTTGCATTTATCGGTGCGGGCGCTGTTGTAACGAAGGATGTTCCCGATTATGCATTAGTAATTGGCAACCCTGCACGACAAACTGGCTGGATGAGTGAATACGGACATAAATTAAAATTTGATGCTGATGGAATGGCTGTTTGTGAAGAGAGCAACGAAAAATACCAACTAAAAAATAATTTAGTAACTAAGTTGTAAAATGAGAGATTATCATAATAGCAAAATAAAGTTTGCAGTAATTGGTTGCGGACATATTGGTAAACGTCATGCCGAAATGATTCGCCGTAATGAGGAAGGTGACTTAGTTGCGATGTGCGATGTGCGCTCAAAAGAAGACTGTGGATTAGAAAATTTCGAAGGCGTTTCTTTTTATCAATCTGCTGATGAGATGTTAAGACACCATCCAGAAATTGATGTAGTGAACATTTGCTCTCCAAATGGATTGCATGCTGAACACTCATTAAAAGCCTTAGAATTTCAGAAGCATGTTGTTTGTGAAAAACCAATGGCTATTAATAAGGCAGATTGCGAAAAAGTAATTTATAAAGCACTTCAGGTTTCAAGAAATGTATTTGGGGTAATGCAGAACCGGTACTCTCCTCCTTCGGCTTGGTTGAAAGATATAATTTCAAATAATCGCTTAGGAGAAATTTATATGGTACAACTAAATTGCTTCTGGAATCGTGATGATCGTTATTACACAGGAAAAAATTGGAAAGGCTCAAGTGATTTAGATGGCGGCACCTTGTTTACTCAGTTTTCACACTTCATAGATATTATGTATTGGTTATTTGGCGATATCACTGATATCAACGGAGTATTTGCAGATTTTAATCACGAGCATTCAACTTCATTTGAAGATTCAGGAATTGTGAATTTTAAATTTGTAAATGGAGGCATGGGATGTATCAACTATTCTACTTCTATATGGGATAAAAATTTAGAAAGCAGCATTACTGTTATTGGCAGTAATGGAAGTGTTAAAGTAGGCGGACAGTATATGAATGAAGTGGAATACTGTCATCTCAAAGATTATGTAATGCCTGAATTACCTCCTGCCAACCCTGCAAATGATTACGGTCATTATAAAGGATCTGCATCGAATCATCATTACATCATCGAGAATGTAATCGACACATTGAAAGAAAGAAACACAATGACTACAAATGCTCTTGAAGGTTTGAAAGTTGTTGAAATAATCGAGCGTATTTACGCATTAAGAAAAATCGCTAAAAAAGAAATCCGTTTCAATAATGTATAACGAGTTAATCAAAAAAGAAAAAAAACTTGCAGTAATCGGATTAGGTTATGTAGGATTACCTATTGCAATAGAATTCGCTAAAAAAATTTCGGTGATAGGTTTTGACATCAATGCACAACGCATTGAAATGATGCGTAAAAAGATTGACCCATCAGGAGAATTAGAAAGCAGTGCATTCGATAATTGTGATATTCAATTTACCGATTCATTGGATGTATTGAGAGAAGCAAACTTTTTTATTGTTGCCGTGCCTACTCCTATTGATGATCATAACTTGCCAGATTTGAAACCGTTGTTAGGTGCGAGTAAGTCAATTGCTGCTGCACTTAAAAAAGGTGACTATGTTGTGTATGAATCGACCGTTTACCCTGGATGTACCGAAGATGATTGTATTCCTATATTAGAAGATATTACTGGATTGAAATATATAACCGATTTTAAAGTTGGTTATTCACCAGAACGTATTAACCCAGGCGATAAAGAACATACACTAGCAAAAATTACGAAGGTTGTATCTGGTTGCGATGCTGAATCTGTTGAAGAAATTGCAAAAGTTTATGAAATAGTGGTAGAAGCGGGAGTGCATAAAGCAAGTTCTATTAAAGTAGCAGAAGCTGCAAAAATTATTGAGAACACGCAACGCGATGTAAACATTGCTTTGATGAATGAGCTTTCTATCATCTTCAATAAAATGGGAATTAATACCTATGAAGTATTAGAAGCTGCAGGGACTAAATGGAACTTTTTAAAATTTATGCCGGGCTTAGTTGGTGGACATTGTATTGGTGTTGATCCTTATTACTTAACTTATAAAGCACAAGAGTTAGGTTATCACGCTCAAATAATAAATTCAGGCCGTTATGTCAACGACTCGATGGGCTTTTATGTTGCGAAACAAACAGTTAAGAAATTAATTGCATTAGGAGTTGATATAAATAAAAGTCGCGTATTAGTTATGGGTGCAACATTTAAAGAAGATGTTGAAGACATTCGAAATTCGAAAGTGGTAGATGTAATTAATGAATTTAAATCGTACGGCGTAGCTGTTGATGTTATTGACCCTCGTGCAAGCAGTGAAGAATTAAAACATGAATACGGTTTTGAATTAGTAGCTAAAGCTGGAACAGGATATGATGCTATTGTAGTAGCAGTTAATCACAAAGAATATAAAAACTTTACAGAAGCTGATTTCAAAAAAATGTGTTCTGAAAAAGCAATCATTGTCGACTTAAAAGGAATTTTAAGAGGCAAGATTAAAGATTTAAATTACTGGAGTTTATAATTAATTGATGAGTAATAAGCAACGCATATTAATCACAGGAGGAGCCGGCTATATTGGTTCGCATACTGCTGTGGAGTTAATCCAGAAAGATTACGAGGTGCTTATTATAGATAATCTTTCTAACTCTTACGAAGAAGTGATTAATTCAATTGAAAAGATTACAGGAAAAAAACCGGTATTTTTTAAAATTGATTTGAATAATAAAGAAGCCTTAGATTTATTCTTTAAACAAAATACAATTGATGCAGTTATTCATTTTGCGGCTTATAAATCGGTTGGCGAAAGTGTAGCTCACCCTTCAATGTATTATCGCAACAACATTAACGCGTTGTTAAATGTAGCCGATGCGTGCAATGAAAACGGTATAACAAAATTTGTTTATTCATCATCCTGCTCTGTTTACGGTGAGCCGGATACGTTACCTATTAATGAGAACGCTGTTATTAAAATAGCTGAGAGTCCGTATGCCAATACTAAAAAAATTGGAGAGGATATCCTTCGTGATATTTCAAAAAGCACTGCGTTAAATACAATTGCATTGCGTTATTTTAATCCTGTTGGAGCACACGAAAGTGCTTTGATTGGAGAATATCCTGTTGGGACTCCATTAAATTTATTTCCGGTTATTACTCAATCGGCTATTGGTAAACGCGGACCAATTACTGTTTTTGGAATTGATTATAATACCATCGACGGAAGTTGTGTTCGAGATTATATACATGTAGTTGATATTGCTCGTGCACATGTAATAGCAATCGAACGATTGCTTAGCAATAATACATCCGACAACTTTGAAATTTTCAACCTTGGAACTGGGAATGGATTGACTGTTTTAGAAGTCATTCATGCCTTTGAGAAGCACAGCGGTTTGAAACTAGATTATACTATTGGCGAAAGAAGAGCAGGTGATGTAGAAAAAGTATTTGCTGATACCAAAAAAGCAAATGAAGTATTGGGATGGAAAGCAACACATGATTTAGAAGCGATGATAAAATCATCATGGGAATGGGAAAAAAAATTAAAATCTACAGGTACTAATTTTTCAAAAGTCACAGTATAACAATGAGTAAAAAAATATTAATCACAGGCGGTGCAGGATTTATAGGATCACATGTAGTAAGGCGTTTTGTAAATAACTATCCATCCTACCATATCTATAACCTTGATGCATTAACGTATGCAGGAAATCTTTCTAACTTAAGAGATATCGAGAGTGCATCCAACTACACTTTTATTAAAGGAGATATTACAGATAGTAGTTTAGTACAAGCGCTATTTACCGAATACAACTTTGATGGTGTTATTCATCTTGCTGCAGAGTCGCATGTTGACAGAAGTATTGCAAATCCAATGTCGTTTGTTACAACTAATATTATTGGAACAGTTGTGTTACTTAATGCAGCCAAATCAACATGGCAGGGCAACTTCGATAATAAATTGTTTTATCATATTAGTACTGATGAGGTGTATGGTAGTTTAGGTGAAGAAGGATTTTTTACTGAAGAAACAAAGTATGATCCGCATAGCCCTTATTCTGCATCCAAAGCAAGTTCTGATCATTTAGTAAGAGCTTATCACGATACCTATCAATTACCAATTGTAATTTCTAATTGCTCCAACAACTATGGATCATTTCAATTTCCAGAAAAATTAATTCCGCTTGCTATAAATAATATCATCAACAATAAACCAATTCCTGTTTATGGCAAAGGTGATAACATTCGCGATTGGTTATTTGTAGAAGATCATGCAAGTGCAATTGATGTAATTTATCATAATGGCTTGCTCGGCTCAACCTATAATATTGGCGGACATAATGAATGGAAGAATATTGATTTGATTCATTTGCTTTGTCGTATTATGGATAAGAAATTAGGAAAAGAAGAAGGAAGCACAAGCAAGCTAATCACCTTTGTGAAAGATCGTGCTGGTCACGATTTGCGATATGCAATTGATGCTACGAAACTTAAAAACGAATTAGGATGGATGCCTTCATTGCAATTTGAAGAAGGATTAGAAAAAACTGTCGACTGGTACTTAGCAAATGAAGAATGGATTCGACAGGTTACCAGTGGAGAGTACCAAAACTTTTACGAAAAACAATATCATCAGCGTTAAGAAATAAAATAAGTATTATGTCAGAATTTAAAATGTACGATACACCATTTCACGAATCATCATTAGCAAATACATCGGTATTGGTTACTGGAGGTGCTGGATTTATTGGATCAAACATTGTTACTTATTTACTTGCACATGGTATAAAGAAAGTTCGGGTATTAGATAATCTAAGTAATGGCTTTTTAAGAAACCTTGAAGCTTTTAAAAATAATCCTGCCTTCGAATTTATGGAAGGTGATATGACGGTATTGGCTGACTGCAATAAGGCGTGTGAAGGAATAGATCTGGTAACACATCAAGCAGCTTTAGGCTCTGTGCCGCGTTCAATAAAGAATCCGTTAGCAACCAGTGATGCAAATACAACAGGATTTTTAAATATGTTACTGGCAGCAAGAGATGCAGGCGTAAAACGATTTGTATATGCCAGCTCAAGTTCAGTTTACGGCGATAGTACTGCATCACCTAAGAAAGAAGAGAACTTAGGGATTCCATTATCTCCATACGCAGTTTCTAAACTTACAAATGAACTTTATGCACGAGTGTTTTCTATGCATTACGGGATTGAAACAATTGGCTTAAGATACTTTAATGTATTTGGACCTAATCAAGATCCTAACGGACCGTATGCAGCAGCAATTCCTTTATTCATGAACGCATTGTTGTTTGGAAAAGATGCAGTGATTTATGGTGATGGTGAGCAGACAAGAGATTTCACATTTGTTGAGAATGCAGTGCAGGCAAATATTCGCGCATTGTTTACAACAAATAATGAAGCTTTAAATCGAGTTTATAATGTTGCTGTTTCAGAAGCAGTATCAGTAAACGATTTATATCAAACAATTGCAACAATTGCAGGCAACAACAAGCAGCCGGAATATGTAGCAGAGCGAAAAGGAGATATTAAAAATTCATTGGCTGATATTTCATTGGCAATAAAGTATCTTGGCTATGCTCCGCGATATAAGCACAAAGATGGATTATCAATTACAGTAAACTGGTTTAAAAATAATTATAACAATGCTTAAATCTTTTTTTAATTTGTTCTCGTCAAAAAAAGAAGACAGCTCAATTGAAACTGATTTCACATCAATTGGTACAGACATGCACTCACATCTAATTCCAGGAATTGATGATGGTGCTAAAACACTTGAAGATAGTATTGAACTAATACGATTTTTACATGCAAAGGGCTACTCAAAGATTATTACTACGCCGCATATTATGAGTGACTATTTCAGGAATACACCTGAAATTATTCTTAGTGGATTGGAAGAAGTGAGAGCTGCTGTTAAAGAAAATAATATTCCAGTTACAATTGATGCGGCGGCAGAATATTATATTGACGATGGGTTTATAAGAAAGCTTGAGGAAGAAAAACTGCTAACCTTAGGAGATAATTATTTACTTATGGAGGTTTCGTATATTAATCCCCCAGAGAATATTAAGGAAGTTTTTTTCCGAGCACAAATTTTAGGATATAAACCTATTCTAGCGCATCCTGAACGCTATCCATTTTGGTACAGAAATTTAGATGAGTACAAACATTTTTATGATATGGGTGTAGTTCTTCAATTGAATTTGAATTCGCTTTGTGGTTACTACGGACCAGAGGCTAAAAAAATTGGAGAGAAGCTAATTGATATGCAAATTATTGGTGCGCTAGGTAGTGATATGCATCACATAAAACATGCTATGGCTTTGGACAAAGTGACGCGAGAAAAATATTTACAAAAGGTATTTGAACTGCCATTAATCAATCGTTATTTGTAATTAGCATTCACAATTAACTTATTTTTTTCGATTTGTAAGAAACACTGTAAGGTTTTTCGATTTTTGCTCCCTTCTGTTTTTAAAATGATTGCATCTTGCCACGGACAAATCATTAAACACATCTATTTATGCAACAGTTTGAAATTGAACAGCACTTAAACGTAACCGCAAAGTTTGAATTGGTTAACGGATCAACGAAGTATGGCTTTATTAACAAACAGATTGATGGAGAAAAAATCAGAAATGATTACTACTTCA
Organism: Chitinophaga pinensis; assembly: GCA_943332105.1. GTDB lineage: Bacteria > Bacteroidota > Bacteroidia > AKYH767-A > OLB10 > CAINEC01. Next base: position 24,451 of record CALQOD010000005.1, read on the forward strand.
TTTCTCTTCAAAACGTAAAGAATTTTCAGAAGGCCATAAGCTCGCGTAATTACCAATTCTGCAAAGCTTTAATGGAGAGAATCAATATCAAGTTTATTAAATCGATTCAACCCATTTAACTAGCGGTATTGAATACCCATTAGTTCGCGCACTTCTTTTACTGTCTTAGAAGAAGATGTGTGGGCTTTTTCTTTACCCATTTCTAATACCTTGTTTAAGTATTGATCATCGGCAGCAATTTCCTCTATTTTCGTGCGTATTGGAGCCACAAAAATTTCCATATCCTCTGCTAATTGTTTTTTCAAATCGCCATAACGTATAGAACAATTATTATAGGCTTCTTCAAAAAAGTTAAATGTTTCAGATTTCGATACTACACTTAGTAAAGTAAATAAATTCTTTATCGACTCTGGCTTTGCCGAGTTTGGCTCTGTTGGACCACTATCAGAAATGGAGCGCATTATTTTCTTCTTTAATATATCTGGTTTATCAGCCAGAAAAATAGCATTACCCTCTCCTTCTGATTTACCCATTTTGCCGGTACCATCTAATCCTGGGATTTTCACTAGTTGTTCTCCAAAATTATAAGCAACAGGCTCCGGAAAAAAATCAACATTATACATTCGATTAAATCGATTTCCAAACTGTCGAGTCATTTCAAGGTGTTGTTCTTGGTCTTTCCCTACTGGAACTTTTGAAGCTTTGTGAATTAATATATCGGCCGCCATTAATACAGGATAAGTTAATAGTCCTGCGTTTATATTGTCTGGTTGTTTTCTTGCTTTTTCTTTAAAAGTGGTTGCTCTTTCAAGCTCTCCTAAATAAGCATGCATATTTAAAAGCAAATATAATTCGGCCGTTTCTGGAATATCACTCTGAACATAAATAGTGCTTTTCTCTGGGTCTAGTCCGCAGGCTAAATATTCTGCTAATACCTGACGAACATTTTTCTTTAAAAGTGAAGCATCGGGATGCGTAGTTAATGAATGGTAATCTGCAATAAAGAAGAAGCAATTATTTATCTCCTGCATGCGAATAAAATTTTTAACCGCACCAAAATAATTACCTAGGTGTAGATTTCCCGTACTGCGAATGCCGCTTACAACTGTTTCCATAGATTGCGAAGATAATAAAGGTTTGGGATTGTTAATTTGACAGTTTGAGAATTTGATGATTTGATGATTTGAAAATGTGACTCGTCCTAAAAAAGTTTACAACCATATGCGTTGAAATATACTACATTGTCCCAAAAAACCTGGGGGCCTCCAGCCCCACCGAATCCCGAGAATACCTCGGGACCGCTTTAAAAATAATTGAATAAAAAATTACTCGCAAATTTTATCCAATCTTAAATATTTGTTGTCGGATATTTCGATTTACTCGCTCAAATTAAGCCATTTAATTTTTTAACAAATCAAATAAGTAGAAAAAACAATCCCAGTACCAACTCCGATTTTCATTCTTGTTATTCACTATATTTGAACTGTGGATTCATTGAAATTTATTGCAAAACGAATTTGGTGCTGTTGGTTTTTTCTGACCGGATTTTTGTTTTTTATTCCGCTCTACCCGATTTTCTTAATCCTATTAAGTAAAGAAAAATGGTTCCCCTATGCTTTTCGATTAAAAAAAGTTTGGGCTCATTGGATCATTATCACTTCAGGAATTTCTTATAAAATAACTTATGAGAAACTACTTGATAAAAAACAAGCCTATGTCATTACCCCTAACCATTCTTCGTACCTCGATATTGTTTTAGCAAATATTGCAATTCCCAATTATTTTCATTTCATGGGAAAGGCCGAACTGAAAAGAGTACCGCTCTTCAGAATATTCTTTAGAAGGATGAATATCTCCGTTGATAGAAGTAGCCGCAAGGATTCATTAAAAGCCTTCAAGCGTGCGAACAAAGACATAGCTAAAAATATCAGCATTACCATATTTCCGGAAGCAACCATTCCTGCCTGTAGTCCTGAACTTGGGCGATTTAAAAGTGGGGCATTTCGTCTCGCTATTCAAAATCAAATTCCAATTGTGCCAGTTGTATTTCTTGATAACTGGAAAATATTTCCTGATAGTGGTAAAAGAAGATTTCTAGTTCAGCCTGGACTATCAAGAATTTTAGTTTTAAAGCCTATACCCACCATTGGCTTAACAGAAAATGATGTGGCGGAATTAGAAAGAAACGTTTTTCACCTTATTGAAGAGAAACTTATAGCAAATAAGGTAATTCCAACAAAGCAGCCACAACAAAAGAACCCTGACTAAACAGCCAGGGTTCTTTTTAGCTTTGAACTTTAAATTAAGATTTAACAGTACTACAGTTATCTTCAAAAGCCGCCATAAGATTTTCTGCAATCATTTCTGCTGAATGTCCTTCGATATGATGGCGTTCAATAAAATGAATTAACTGACCGTCTTTGAATAAGGCAATACATGGAGATGATGGAGGGTAAGGCAATGTGTATTTTCTTGCTTGCGCAACCGCGTCTAAATCCTGACCAGCAAATACAGTGTATAAATGGTCTGGCTTAATTTCACTTCTTTGCAAAGCTAATTTAACTCCTGGACGAGCAGCACCTGCAGCACACCCGCAAACAGAATTCAATACTAATAATAAAGTCCCTTTGCTATTAGGAATAGCATCATCAACCTGCTGTGCATCTCTTAACTCTGTAAACCCTACACCGGTAAGTTCTAAACGCATCGGTGCACATAATTGCTCTGGATATGGCATAATTTGAAATTTTAATTTGTTCAGCAAAGTTATGAAAGCATAATTTATAAATGCAAGATTCCTGTAATGAATTACCTCTTTTTTTTAAATACCTCCTATTCGGTAGCGGTAATATTGTATTATAAAATACAGAATTATGACTACTTCGTCTTCACTACCTATTATCAAAATCAATTATAATCATCAGATTATTGATGCTAATCTTAATGCATTACCAATTCTGGCAAACTGGTGTTGCACAAAGGGATCAACTATTCCTGATACCATTATTGAGAAACTCACTTCATTGGAAATTGCCATGAAAACAAATACCGAAAGGGAATGCAAGTTAAAATTTGGTGATACAATAATATCATTTGACATTATTCCGTTTATGGAAGGAGGTTATATTGGATTATATGGCTACAATGCAGAGCAAATTGCAGTAGCCAATTATAAAAGTCTTCGTGTAGCAGTTTAACTGTTAGGCGTTAGGTTGGTTTGAAGAGAACAGCCGGCATTTTGCTGGTTGTTCTTAGTTTATACTCAAGCCAAAACATGTAAGATTGCTGTAAGAAAATCATAGTTTTGTTTAAAACAGTTGTGCTTATTAAGCGTAATACACCCTTGTTAACTTGGGAAACCTATATTCTTAGAAAGCTAAATTGTACAAAAACTGATTTTATGAATTCGACAAATACGATGCAAAAGGGAGAAAAGAATCAAGATATTCCCAACGAGCGCTATAATAAAGTAATGCTAATTGATGATAACTCTATAGATTTATTCATCAATAAATCGCTGTTAGAGACCAGTGGCTTCTCGTCTAAAATTCAAACATTTGATTCTGCGCAAAATGCTTTAGTTCAACTAAGCGTTTGCCCATTAGATGAATTACCGAATGTAATATTTCTTGATATAATGATGCCTGTTATGGATGGATTTCAATTCCTTGTTGAATTTGAAAAACTTCCATCGCAAGTGAAAAATCACTGCAAAGTAATTATGCTTTCTACTTCTGAGAGTTTTAAAGATTTAAACAAAGCCAATAGCAATCGCTTCGTCAAGAAATTTCTAAACAAACCATTGCGTCAAGAAATTATTGATGCAATCAATGTTTAACTATCGCTTACCTCGGAAATAATTAACCAGTTTTTGACTGCATTCGTCGCTCAATACTCCTTGTAAATATTCTGTTTGAGGATGAAGTTTTATTCCTCGCGATAAAAAACCTCTTTTTTCATCTTTTGCTCCGACTACAATCCTATCAATTTGCGTCCAGTAAGAAGCACCGCTGCACATTACACAAGGTTCAAGTGTAACATACATGGTACAACCTTTCAAGTATTTCCCACCTAATGCTTCTGCCGCTGCAGTAAAAGCAATCATTTCAGCATGTGCCGTCACATCATTTAAGCGCTCAACCATATTATGAGCCTTTGCAATAATTTTCCCATTTGCAACAATGATTGCCCCAATTGGAACCTCATCCGCGGCTAACGCCTTTTCGGCCTCAGCCAATGCATAGCGCATAAAATATTCATCATCTAAAATCATCGCGTAAATTTATCAAAATTTGTCTTTTGAAGTTCTAAACAATCCCTATTGAAAAACATTATTTTTTAGTGTTAAAATAAGGCGATTAATTAGCAGTTTAAATTATTTTTGTATCAATGGCAAAAAAGGTTGTACAGGTTTTAGATTTTGTAACAGAATATGATTTCCTGCTTTTAGGAATTTATTGCGCCTACCGCGATTATAAATTATGCTTTGAGTTAAACAAAGTATTAGAATTGTCTTTTGAAAAGAAAGAGGATTTTGAAATGAAACTTGAAAAGAAAGGGTCTGCAGGACAGTTTCCTGTTTTTTTTGCAGAAAATACCGATGAAGAAGAATATTTTGTAATTGGAAACAAGGGCAGCAATGGCTTATTGATTCCTGAATTAAAACAGGTTGATTATTTCGTTCTTGTCCGAAACAACACTCGCTATACCACAACAGATAGTCTGATAGAGGATATTAAACCAATAAAAATTATTAGCAGCGTTGTAAAGTACAACCCTGAAGAATTAAAATCTGGCGACTCATTTTTATACATCGAAAAAAAAGCTGAGAAAAAAATTACACATTCATGAATAAAGAACCGAACAAAACAAAGATTGTGGCTACTATTGGACCCGCGTGCATGGACCTTTTCACACTTGAAAGAATGATTCTCTCAGGAGTTAATATTTGTAGATTAAATGGATCACATGGCGACCATGCCATGATGCAAAAAATAATAAATAATGTAAGAGAATTAAATAAAAAGCTGAATACTCATATCGCTATATTATTTGATTTGCAAGGCCCTAAAATACGTATTGGAGATATTAAAGAAGGTAGCTTTGACTTGAATAATGGAAGTGAATTAATATTAACGCCAAACCAAGTAGATGGTAATGCAGAACAAGTATATATAAAATATCCTCAATTTCATAAAGATGTTAAAGTTGGCGACTTTGTTTTAATTGATGATGGCAAACTTGAATTAAGAATAGAAGAAATATTAGCTGATGAACGAGTTAGAACAAAAGTTATTCATGGCGGTAAACTATCTTCACGCAAAGGAGTAAATCTACCAAATACCGAAATATCACTTCCTAGTTTAACAGAAAAAGACAAAGCAGATTTATTGTTTGCATTAGAGAATAATGTTGAGTGGATAGGACTTTCATTTGTACGTAAACCGCAGGATGTTATTGAGCTAAAAGAAATAATTAAATCGCACAACGGCATATCAAAGGTTATAGCAAAAATTGAAAAGCCAACAGCAGTTGATTTTATTGATGAGATCATCGAGGTATCTGATGGAATTATGGTTGCGCGGGGAGATTTAGGAGTAGAAATGGCAATGGAGAAATTGCCAATGATTCAAAAGATGATTGTGCAAAAAGCAAATAAGAAAGCAAAGCCAGTTATCATCGCAACGCAAATGATGGAAAGTATGATTTCTAATTATCGTCCTACACGAGCTGAAGCTAATGATGTTGCTAATGCAGTATATGATGGGGCAGATGCATTAATGTTGAGTGGTGAAACATCAGTAGGTAATTTCCCTATTGAAACAGTTCAAGCTATGTATAAAATTATTAGCGAAGTTGAGAAAAATGATTCTATCTATTTTAAGTCTTCACCAGTGAATAAAAAGTCTTTAAATTTTATTCCAGAATCAATTTGCTTAAATGCTTGCGAAATGGCTCGTCATGCTGAAGCCAAAGCGATTATTACTATGACGCATAGCGGTATGACTGCATTTAGAATTTCATCACATCGACCAAAATCTAATATTTATATTTTTACAGATAACAAATCGATTTTAAATACTCTCAGTTTATTGTGGGGTGTTCAAGGATTTTTCTATGATAAGTATGAAAGTACAGATAACACAGTTCAAGAAATAAAAGATTATTTAAAGTCGAAAAAATTAATAGAAGTAGGGGATTATATTATCAATGTTGCAAGTACTCCCCTTCATGCCAGAGCAACAGCCAATACTATTAAACTTACTTGTATAGAATAATATGAATATTGAATCATTAAAAAAGATTTGTGAAATTCCTGGCGCACCAGGTCATGAACATAGAATTCGCGACTACATAATTACTGAGTTAAAAAAATTAAATGTCGAAATCTCCATTGATAAAATGGGTAATGTTACTGCGCTCATTAAAGGCAAAGAATCTAAACGCGTAATGGCTGCAGCTCATATGGACGAAATCGGCTTTATAGTAACTCATATAGATGAGAAAGGATTTGTTCGATTTAATACACTTGGTGGATTTGACCCTAAAACATTAACAGCACAACGAGTAATTGTACACGGCAAAAAAGATATTATTGGTGTGATGGGGTCAAAGCCTATTCACATTATGACGCCAGAAGAAAAAACTAAAACTGCTCAGCTCACAGATTTCTTTATTGATTTAGGATTACCAAAAGAAGAAGTAGATAAGCATATTAGTATAGGCGATGCCGTTACTCGTCAAAGAGAATTGATTGAGATGGGCAATTGCGTCAACTGCAAATCGATTGACAACCGTATTTCTGTTTATATTTTATTGGAGACATTAAAGCAATTAGATAACACTATTCCTTACGACTTCTATGCTGCATTTACTGTGCAGGAAGAAGTAGGGATTCGTGGAGCATCAGTTGCTGCACATCATATTGAACCTGACTTTGCATTTGGATTAGATACTACCATTGCATTTGATACTCCAGGTGCAAGACCTCATGAAATGGTAACCGAATTAGGCAAGGGAGCTGCAATAAAAATAATGGACTCAAGTACAATTTGCGATACAAGAATGATTGCGTTTTTGAAAAAAACTGCCGACAAACACTCTATTAAATGGCAACCAGAAATTCTTTCTGCAGGAGGTACTGATACCGCAGCACTTCAACGCAACGGCAAAACAGGGGCTATCGCAGGAGCTATTTCTATTCCTACGCGACATATTCATCAGGTAATTGAAATGGCCGATAAAACAGATATTCAAAACTGCATCGACCTACTAACAAAAGCCATTCAAGAACTTGACAAACATGATTGGGGATTGATTGGAAGAATAAATTAAAACAAAAAAGGGTTGAAAATTTTCAACCCTTTTTTGTTAACTGTTAGACCTAATAGCTTCTACCGGATCTAATCGCGATGCTTGATAAGCAGGAACCAATCCTGAAATAACACCAACTATAACGGATACGGATACCCCCAATATAATATTAGATAAACTTAATGGTAAATTTAATCCAGCATACTTACCAGCTACTGTTCCTAAATAAACCAGCAACAAACCAATTAGTCCACCTAATAAACAAAGAAATACCGATTCTGCTAGAAACTGAAAAAGAATAAAAAAGTTTTTTGCACCAAGTGATTTTTGAATTCCGATAATGCTTGTTCTTTCTTTCACTGATACAAACATAATATTGGCAATCCCAAATCCTCCAACCAAAATACTAAAACTACCGATAATCCAACCTGCTTTTGTAAGCATCGCAAATAAACTATTCAACTGATTAGAAATTAATTTTGTCTCATTCAAAGCAAAGTTATCTTCTTCTGCAGGGCGCAAGCGCCGAATAGCGCGAAGATTCCCTCTTAATTCGTCAATAAGCTGACTGTTGGGAATGCCTGCTTTGCCTTTCACCATAATTCGTGGTTCTAGGTTATCACTGCTGATATCTAAAAACCTTCTTGCAAAATTTACTGGCACCATCACAGATTTATCTTTTGAATTCCCCAACATGCTTTCCCCCTCTTTAACGAAAACGCCAATCACAATAAACTTTCTTCCTTTTACCGTGATACTCTTTCCGATAGGATCTACAATCGGAATTAAAGTAGAGGCTACATCAGAACCAATGATAGCAACAGGAGAACCTGCTGATGATTCATTCTCGGTAAAATATCTTCCATCTGATAAATTAATTGTATACAACCTTTCATAATCATGAGAGACCATATTGACCGTTGCGCTTTCAACAGCGCTTTTTCCAGACTTAACAGTTACACCGTCGGCAGTTGCACTAAAGGCAAAGCTTTCACCAATAGCACTTCGCTGCTTCAGTAATTCCATTTCTTTGTAGCTCGCTGTAGGGCGTACCCAGTATTTCCACCACGGAAAATCTTTCCCAAATTCCCACGGCCATTTCTCAACAAACACCACATTACTTCCCATTTCATTTACGCTGCTTCGGATTTTATTTTCTAATCCATCCACAGCAGTAAAAACAGCAATGATGGCAAAAATTCCGATGGTTACACCTAAGAGTGAAAGAATAGTACGCAGCTTATTCACCACCAATGCATGAATAGCCATAAGTACGCTTTCTCTTAAAAGACGCAGGTAAATTTTCATTGTGTCAAAGGTACGATAGTTTGAGTACTAAATAACAAGAATCATTTATATACCATACAAAAAAATCCCCGCTCTCGCAGGGATTTTTTATTTACTCGATAAAATTATTTTTTTTATTTCTTGTCTTCCGACATTAACGAATCCATGCCCATCATCTGACGCATGGTTTTTTGCATGCCATCAGGAGAACCATCTAAGAATAATACATTTCCTTTTCCATACTCTGCGAAGTTCTTAATAGCTTCTGTCCACATAGAGAACATAATCATCGATGTATCCAAATTAGCTTGTTGCATTTCACGAGCTGCATTCTGCATACCCTTAGCTACCTCTTCTCTAAACAACGCCACTCCTTGTCCGCGTAATTGCGCCGCTTCTCGTTCTGCTTGCGCTGCTATTTTAATTGCGTTACCGTCTGCTTCTGCTGCTTTTGTTTTTGTAATTAATAAAGCTTGTCCTTCGTTTTCTGCAGCTGCTTTTAAATTGTTTGATGCCACCACTCTACTCATCGATACCATTACTGCTTCATCAAAAGTAATGTCATTGATTTGCAAATCTTGCAAATGATAACCCCATTCTTCAATCACATTATCAATTTGCTCTTTCACATGAACAACAATTTCACGACGAAGGCCTAATACTTCCGATTGCTTTTTAGTAGCAACGAAAGCACGAATATTTCCTTCAATAGTTCTGATTAATGCTTGCATTAAATTTTTCTCATCGATGAATTTAAAAGCAACCTTTTTAATGGTCTCTTCTTCACTATCAATAACTGAAAATAAAATCATCGACTTAAAATAAACATTCGCTTGATCAATAGTTACAGCTTGAAACTCTAATTCTACTGAGCGATTTTGAGTAGAGATTCTTTTGAAAACAGTTTCAACGAAAGGAATGATGAAATTTAAACCTGGACGAGTTAGGCGCCGGTATTTTCCGAAGATGGTAATTACAGAAACATTTCCTTGTTGGACTGTTCTCAAGCCCATAAATAGAATCACTACGATTCCAATAATAATTGCTGTTGACATATTTATAAAAGTTAAAATTAATTCCATTTTAGTGTTGTAATCATTTTCATGATATCTTCTTTTGCATATTTAATGGCAGGTGCTAAACTATCAGCATTAGGTGCTGAATTAAAATAAAGTGCGCCTCTTAAAAAATGATTAGCACTATCCGTTACAAAAAACTGAATGGGTGATGCTGCATCACCACCGATTTCATAAAGAATCCCACCAACATTTTCATTTACTTTTAAGACACTTTCATTAATTGAGCTTGCGCGTGATGTATGTTTGTATACTAGCGTGCGAGTATCTTCAGCATACTTTGCAAAATCACCATTTAATTTTTTATAAGTAATATAAATTTCGCCATTTAATTTAGGCATTACAATATAATACCAAAATGGCTCAGACAAATCATTTGAGTCTAAAATTGCTACTGCGTTTTCAGAAATATTAAATGAATATGGACAATTTGCGGGTTTAAATTCTTTGTAAGCATGAGCAGGAAAAGAAATTCGATAATAGCCTTTTGGCTTTGGGATACTAGCGTCATCATTACCCTTACACGAAATCAGAACAATCAATAAAAAAAAAATTACAACGATTTGTTTAAACTTCATGCCGCAAAGATGCAAAAAGAACTCAACAAAAAAGGCATCCTTAGATGTCTTAATTAATAATTAAAATGGTTCTGCGGATCCTTGATCATTTGTTGGAGGAGCTTCCATCCCATTATCTGTATCGTTATTATGATTAGGTTCATTTTCCCGCTTACTCAACATAGTCATGTTTTCAGCTACTACTTCTGTAGCATATTTTTTTACTCCATCTTTTTCCCAGCTGCGGGTACGCAATTTACCTTCAATAAAAATCATATGCCCTTTACGTAATTTCAGCTTTTCGGCTGCTTCGGCTAAACCACGCCATAGCACAATGTTATGCCACTCGGTTTGGTCCTGTCGCAGTCCCTCTTTATTCTTAAAATATTCGGTGGTTGCTAATGGAAACTTAGCTACCATGATACCACCTTCCATGTGTCTGAACTCAGGATCTTTTCCTAAGTTTCCAATTAAAAATACTTTGTTTACTCCCGACATAATATTATTAGTTTGATGAATTTCTAAGTTACTATGTTTGGCTTGGCTGTGTATAGCAAATATAATTAATTTGATCTGATATCAAAAGGCATGGCAACAACTATTATAAATTATTGCAATTAATTGCAAGCCCCTATTAATTAGATTCGGTTTCTAGGTATTTAACTATCAATTGAGGCATACCAAAATTATCCATCATTTGCCAAGGTACTTTTATAAGTCCATTAATATTTACTTCCAAAAGATCCTCTGTTTTTATCCACCAAAACTTTGCATATAAAATCTGGTGCGATAGAACATGTTTTAAAACGCTACTATTTTTAACGAGCTGCGCATTCTCAATTTTCAAGTAATTACTAAGGTCAGGAATTATTAGATTCCAATCTGATTTATTCACAGTAGCAGATTCGATAAGAGGGAATTGATAAAGGCCTTCCCAAATATCTTTATCACTTCTTCTTTCTATCAAAACATTTTTTTCATCAGTAAAAATCAGAAAATCAAAATATCGGTTGCGCGTTTTAGTTTTCTTAGCTTTATAGGGAAAATTCTGAATACTTTTATTCTTTAAGGCTATACAGTAATCAGAAAAAGGGCAATTATTACAAACAGGGTTGGCAGGCTTACACTGCATAGCTCCAAACTCCATTATTGCCTGATTAAACAATCCAGGTTGATTTTTATCTAAAAGCTCATTTGCTAAAACGGCAAACTCTTTTTTACCTTTTGATGAATCAATGGCTGTATCGATTCCATACAAACGTGATAAAAAACGGTAAACATTGCCATCTACAACGGCATGATTTAAATTAAAAGCAATTGAACCAATAGCAGCAGCAGTATAATCACCTACGCCCTTCAATGCCCTTATTTGATCATATCCTTTTGGAAAAACACCTTGATATTTATCCCTTATTGATTGGGCTGCGGCTTGTAAATTCCTTGCTCTAGAATAATATCCGAGCCCTTGCCACAATCGAAGAACTTCCATTTCATCAGCATTTGCAAGATCTAAAACTGAGGGAAAAGCTGCCATGAATTTATGCCAATAGGGCATACCTTGCTCGACACGAGTTTGTTGCAAAATAACTTCAGAAAGCCAAATTAAATAAGGGTCGCTGGTATGCCTCCAGGGCAAATCGCGGTGATTATGCTGGTACCAATTCATTAGAATTTGACTGAAATCCATTATTTAAGTTGTAAGGGGCTCAAAAATAAAGAATTAATATTTTGTATTTGAATAAGAAAGCCTATCTTTGCAGCCCCCTAAGAAGATATTAACAACTTAAACATATTGTCATTATGACTAAAGCAGAACTAGTAAACGAAATTTCAACAAAAACCGGCATTGAAAAAGTTGCGGTTCAACAAACAATTGAATCAATGATGAAAGTAGTGCGCAACTCATTAATTAACGATGAAAATGTATACTTACGAGGATTTGGTAGTTTTATCGTTAAAAAGCGCGCAAAAAAGACTGGGCGTATTATTACTAAAAATGCAACAATTATCATCCCGGAGCACTATATCCCGGCTTTCAAACCAGCTAAAACTTTCACAGAGCGAGTAAAAACTGCACATGTGAAAAAAACAGAAGGATAATTTAGATGAAAGGAAAACATTTGCAAATACTGATTGTAGGTGCAGCTTTAATTATAACCGGAGTGATTTACACAATGCCTTCACAGGTAAATGTAAAGGGAGACGATAAAGAAGGTCCTGCCAAAACAGATGCAAATGGCTTCAGTGAAATTGAAATATTAAATCAAGCGAAAGCTTTACTGGACAGTAACCAGTCGAAAAAACTAGCGTTCTTTGAGACAGCAATAAAAAATAATGGAGAAAGGGATACAGCGGTGCTGGATCAGATGGGAAGATTTTGGGATCAGGCTGGATTACCTGCAGCAGCAGCGATTTGGTTTGAAAAGAAATCGACAGTTCTTAAATCTGAACAAGGCTATCTGGAAGCTGCCTACCGTTATTTTGATGCATTTAAAATGACAGACGATTCGTTATTTAGAACATTGATGGTAAAGAAAGCAATGGACAACTATCAATTTGTTTTAGATAAAAACCCTTCTAACTTAAATGCAAAAACAGATTTAGGAGTTTGTTATGCCGAGGGATCTTCGGAGCCGATGAAAGGAATCATGTTACTTCGTGAAGTAGTTACAGCAGATCCCAACCATGAAATGGCCCAGTTCAATTTAGCCAAGTTATCGGTTAAATCAGGTCAGCTGGATAAAGCTATTGATAGGTTAACAACGGTTTTAAAGATTAACCCGAAGCGAATCGACATTTATTATTATCTTGGGCAAGTTTATTCGTCAAAAGGAGATAATGCAAAAGCGATTGAAAGCTACAACAACTTCGTCACTAAAACCGACGACCCTAACGCTGCTGCTGAAGTAAAAAAAATGATTAAAGAGCTTGAAAAAAGCCCTGCTTAACAAAAAATAAGTTATATTTCTAACCGAATAAAAAAATATTATTATGCCTTCAGGTAAAAAACGTAAGCGCCATAAAATGGCAACCCACAAACGTAAAAAGCGTCTTAGAAAAAATCGTCATAAAAAGAAGAAATAATCTGTTTAACAGGTTATTTCAACTAACAGATTGCTCTCTAATTTTTTTAGGGAGTTTCTGCTTTGTATAACTATTGAATTTCATTTTAATGATGTTTGATTGTTATGCGTTTATTCTAAATTTTAACAAGCTTTTTCTGATTGAACAGTGAATTAATTATTGATTCATCTTTAACCGAAGTAACAATTGCTTTAGTTGAGGAAAAACGTCTCGTAGAGCTCAACAAAGAGAAAAAAGAAAACAATTTTTCTGTTGCTGATATCTACCTGGGACGTGTTAAGAAACTAATGCCTTCTTTGAACGCTGCTTTTGTTGACATTGGCTATGAAAAAGATGCATTTCTTCATTATTTAGACCTTGGCCCTCAAGTACAATCGTTAATAAAGTTTCTTAAAAGCACCGTAAATGGTAGCCAACCGCAATCTCTTTTAAATAATTTTGAATTAGAAGCAGATATCAATAAAGCTGGCAAAATCGGACAAATGCTATCGCCAAACATGAACATCATTGTTCAAATTGCGAAAGAACCGATTTCAACAAAAGGTCCACGTATTTCTTCTGAAATTTCTCTTGCAGGAAGGTTTGTAGTATTGGTGCCTTTTTCGGATGTTGTTTCAATATCTCAAAAAATTAAAAGCAGCACCGAACGCCAGCGTCTAAAGCGCTTAGCAATGTCGATTAAGCCGCGCAACTTTGGGATTATTGTTAGAACTGTTGCGGAAGGAAAAAAAGTAGCTGATTTAGACGCAGATATTCAAGACCTGTGTGCTCGATGGCAATCGATGCATGAACAATTAAAAACAGTGCATGCTCCAGTAAAAATTCTGGGTGAAATGAATAGAACTTCAACTATTCTGCGCGACTTATTAAATCCGAACTTTAATAGTATTCAGGTTAACGATGCTGCTCTTGCAGAAGAAATAAAAAGTTACATCCGTAGCATCGCCCCCGACCAGGTAGATATTGTAAAACTTTACAAAGGCAAGGTTCCGATTTTTGAAAACTTTGGAGTAGACAAACAAATAAAAGGACTATTTGGTAAAACAGTAACGCTTAGTGGCGGCTCTTATTTAGTAATTGAACATACTGAAGCATTGCATGTAATTGATGTGAATTCGGGTGGAAGAAATAAAGGTGCTCAAGACAATCAGGAATCAAGCGCATTGGCAGTTAACATTGCAGCAGCAAAAGAGATTGCTCGTCAGCTTCGACTTCGAGATATGGGGGGTATTGTTGTAATCGATTTTATCGATTTAAAAAATACACTTCATCGAAAAGAGTTGTTTGATACTTTACGCGATGAAATGAAACTAGATCGTGCAAGGCATACTATTCTCCCCGCAAGCAAATTCGGATTGATTCAATTAACGCGTGAACGCGTGCGACCTGTAACAAATATCATTACAGTAGAAAAATGTCCTACTTGCGATGGCACAGGAGAAATAAAAGCTTCTATTCTACTTATTGACGATATCGAAAATAATATTCGCTACTTATGTCAAGAGCAAAATGAGAAATCACTTGCGCTACACGTACATCCATACCTGGCAGCATATTTAAAGCAAGGTAAATATATTTTAAAATCTTATCAGTGGAAGTGGTTTAAGAAATATAAGAGGTGGATTACTATTGACCCTATATCAGCACTTCATTTTATGGAGTTCCATTTTTATAATAATCAAGGTGAAGAGATTAAACTCTAGCGCTTGCTCTCAGCTATAACAATAGGCATTTTTACGATCTTCACATTACCACTTTCATTTACAATCTCTGCAAAAAGTATATAGATTCCTGAAGCTAGTAACTGTTTGTTTTTATTAGTACCATCCCAAATAAATTTATTATGCGTTCCTATTAATTCAGAATTTAATAATTCACGCACTTTATTGCCATTAGAATCCATTATAATTAAGGACCCCCATAATGCGGCGTTTGAATTATTGATTTCAATTAGTGTATTGTCATCAAACCCATCACCATCAGGTGAAATAACAGAAGGTGTAATAATAACCGCTTCGGCTGTTTCTCCCTGATTTATTGCTTGCGAATTTTTTTCTGTTGGCGTACCGTAACCCACTGAAAAGGAAGCGCTTTTCCAATTATCATAATCATTAGTAGAAACATTAAAACAAACCCTTTCAAGCGAAACACCTTCGACATTAGTTAACAATTGGCTATGTTGTTTAGCGGAGTAATAAAGTTCGTCAATGATTAATACATTACCATCTAATAACACTAATTTTCCCTCATCATCATTCATTGTTGGTAGCAAATAATTGATAGTGAATTGTTTTTTTATTTTAGGATAACATTGTTTCACATCAAACTCCTCATTGATTAGCACACAATACGCATGAGGCATTATTGTTAAATCTTTGGATGTAATCTTTCCATTATATTCAATTTGATTCGTAATCGAATTTCTTCTACTGCAACATAAATTTTTTAATGAAATGATTTTATCAGATTCATTATAAACTTCTATAAAATCGCCGCAATTTATCGTAGGATTAAATAGCACTTCATTAAAAATCAAATCTCCTTTTATTGGACTTACCCCTACTCCAAAATTATATTCGAAATCACCAAGCAATAAATTACCATTGCAATCAAAAATTGAGTTTGTAATTTTCAATGTATGTTTTTCATTAGTAAGAAAGCTTAGATTGAATTTTAGAATTACCTGATTGGTGAAAGTTTTTTCTAACCAAATAGTATCAGGGGAAATCGAATTATCAATAACAAAATTATTCACATTAAAATTAGCAGTATTAATTTCTTCGGTGAAAACAATTGATAAATGATTACTATCTACAACATACATCGAACGAATTTCAGGGAGTTCGTTATCAATCAATATATCGTTATTGCAATTTAGCAAACCAGGACTTCCACCTCGCACGTCACAGGAAGCCCTCCAGTTTTTAGTGTTAGCACATAAATAATCAGGCTGTATTTTTTCAATTGACCAGCCCCCTTGGTTTTTAAAATCATCATTATAATATGAGTTATTATAATTAACCTCATCGATAATTTTTAAAGAGTCCTTTAACTGGATTAAATCTCCATCATTATTCAATGTTGGAAAATTAGTGATTGCAATAGCGTTTATTCCAGATGACTGCAAAAGTGATTTTCCTGTTGACGAAGAATATACTTTATATTCATGAGGGCAGATTGTATCATCTCCTAAAACACCAGTTGTAGAAAAATCAGTTATGAATAAATTATTAGTAGCTATAAACTTATTCGAATTATTAAACACTTCAATATATTCTGCATTTGGAAGATTATTTGCTCCTGATGGATTACACATGATTTCATTGATTACAAGATCACCAGGATAAGCATATTCGCATTTTATAAAAGTCAAACTGATTGTGATGGTGTCTGATAAATTAAAAAACAAATCTGCTACATTAAATAATTTCACCTGAATAACTTCTCCAATATTTACATGCTGATGAAGTTTAAATTCAAACATAGATGAATCAGAATTAAAAAAAACTGAATCAACGCTATTAGTAGCGGAAATTAACTGCAGTTGATTGCTTGGTGTAAAGCCAGAGGTTGATTCATTAAATCCAATTTTAAATATTGAATCATTGATAAATGCAGCATCAACAACAGCTGGAGGAATTGTATCCTTTATGATAGGACCTACATAAATATTATCCAGATAAAATGATGTTGCATTAGAAATAGTATAATTACAGCGCCACCCTAAATAACCTTGGTGTACATTAAAATTATCTAATGCATAAAACTCCAGTTGGTAGTTATTTCCTCCCGTATAATCAGTTAAAATTTCGAATACGCCTGATGGGTAATATATTACTTTTATTGTAACACCGAATGCTGATGCTATTTTTCCACTCAATCCTTTACCAATTAAAATAGAATTAGCTCCTGATTGCTTATAAAACGAGATTGCATCGTTGGTTCCTGATTCGCCGAACTGAAGATAATAACCGCTTAATGTAGAATTAAGGTTTGACTGGTCTGCTATCAAATAAAATCGAGAATAATTTTGAGATGAAGGGGCAAATGATTGTTCAATATATAAGTCCCACTCAATTGTATCAATTCCTGTTATGCTTAGTGCAGTTGTAAGACTTGAAGTAGATGCGGATGAAGAATTAAGCTGTAGTTGATTTTGAGTGTTAATCTTAAATGCTGTAGAGTCTCCAGCCCAGGTTGGGTTACTATAAAAATCTCCATCAGAAAAACTGTCCGCAAATTGTGCGAATGAAAATTGAAAGTAAAGGATACAAACAAAAAATAATAAAGACTTTCTCATGTTTTTTTGTGCAAAGTTATATGCATGTCGCGCAAAACACCTCATGATAACCATTTACAAACGATTAATTTAAAATCAAAGAGAAACTAATTAAAACAAATTCCTGAAAATGAATTAATATTTTATCTTCGTAAATGAATTAAAAGAAATGTTATTAAAGAAATCGGTTGGAATAAAGCCATTAATGCAGGCAATAGGTTTATGGATTTTAATTAGTGTTATTTCATTAGACTCTGTTTTATACTTTGCATAAATTATTAAGAAGTTGAAAACAAATTGTTCAAAATATATTTTCATGCTCAATTGCATTAGATCCTTATAAATAGTTTTGCCTATATGAAAATAGCTGTTGTAGGTGCCACCGGATTAGTAGGCACAAAAATGATTGAAATTCTTTTGGAAAGAAATTTTCCTGTAAGTGAACTAATTCCTGTAGCCTCCGAAAAATCGGTAGGCAAAGAAATTCTTTATAATGGCCGAACATACCAAGTAGTTAGCATGCAAGACTGCATCTCTATGAGGCCTGCTATTGCTTTATTTTCAGCAGGAAGAAATGCTTCAATAGAATGGGCGCCTAAATTTGTCGAAGCCGGAATCACAGTAATTGATAACTCGTCGGCATGGAGAATGGACCCAACAAAAAAGTTAGTGGTTCCTGAAATCAACGCAGATGTATTAACAAAAGAAGATAAAATAATTGCTAATCCCAATTGCTCCACTATCCAAATGGTATTGCCTTTATCGCCATTACACAATGCATATAGAATTAAAAGAATCGTTGTGTCAACGTATCAATCTGTTAGTGGCACAGGGGCCAAAGCAGTACAGCAATTAATGAACGAGCGTCAGGGCATCAACGGTGAAATGGCGTATGCTTACCCAATCGATTTAAATGTAATTCCTCAGATTGACTCATTTCTTGAAAATGGGAGTACTAAAGAAGAAATGAAAATGATTAATGAAACCCGTAAGATTTTAAGAGATGAATCCATCAAAGTTTCCGCAACAACAATTCGTGTTCCCGTTAAAGGCGGACATAGTGAAAGTGTAAATATTGAATTTGCAAATGATTTCGATTTAAATGAAGTAAAAAAGCTTATTGCGGATATGCCTGGCGTTATACTACAAGATGATGTATCAAAACAAATTTATCCAATGCCAATTTATGCTGAAGGGAAAGATGATGTTTTTGTAGGAAGAATCAGAAGAGACGATTCACAACCTAATACTCTTAATATGTGGATAGTTGCTGACAATCTAAGAAAAGGTGCTGCTACTAACGCGATACAAATAGCGGAGTATTTATTGAAATACAAGCTGGCTTAATTTTATTTTATTAATGCAAGCGGATGGGCCACTCCTGTATATTCTTGCAAATCCATTTTTATTGCTCCTACCATTAAGCTAGCCTCTGCGCGAATTGGAACGCGGCTCTTATCATCACTAATCCAAAGCGTCATTCCCTCTTGCTCTTTAAACACGCGACCTTCCATTACATAAGGCTTAAACTTTACACAACGAAACTTCCCTTTATCAGTAGTTAAAACTACTTTACCGACATACTTAATCATCATCGGAAAAGTTTCATCATCCAGATATGTGTGAATTAAAAATGTATCTCCAACCGCTGCATTGCTTAAGTCAATTGTACGAGCAAAATAAAAAGCAGATAACAAATCCTGAACATGCTTAGGTGTTTTGATAGCTTTTTTCTCGCTGGTAGCAATACAATTTACCTGATCGAACTTTACTTTTTGATTTACTTTATATCCTCCCTCTCTTACATCTCTCACAAAATACAAGGGCAGCATCGCATCTTTATCAATATAACTTTCATAGCGATCACGAACCTTAAAAAACCAATCAAATGCGCCTACCGACCTACCTTCACCTACTACCTGATAACAGGTTTTACCCATTACGGTTTTTAGTGTAGGCGAAACCGTTAGTGTTGCTTCGCCAGCATCCATAAATCCATAATGTACCCTATACTTTAATTGTTCACCAGGAAAAAACGCTTCTTGATTAATCTTTCGTAATTCTTGACTATAACTGTCAGATACAAAAAATACAAGAATCAGGACTGATAAAGTTTTTATTATTTTCATTGTGCGTAAGGATCGATATTCCATTCGTCAGTAGACAAATTATCGAGACTTTCATTTTCGCTGCTAAAATTCAGGGATTCAAAACCTGGAGGCAAATCAACTGGAATATCCATTTGATCAACTAAATCAAAAGGTGTTCCAATTTCATTATCGAGGATATGTAAATCTTTCAGCTTTGGCAAGTCTTTTACCGACTTCAATCCAAAATGATCCATAAAACTCTTGCTTGTTGCGTATAGCAGAGGCCTTCCTGGTCCATCGCCTTTTCCATTAATTACAATCAACTCTTTTTCCAATAGTTTTTGAATCGAATAATCACAGTTAACTCCGCGAATATGTTCAATCTCTGATTTGGATAACGGCTGTTTATAGGCAATTATTGCAAGTGTTTCCAAAGCTGCAGTGGATAGTCGGCGTTTTGCTTTGATTTGTAGCAGAGTATTTACAGCAGAATGATATTCTTTTTTAGATAAAAACTGATATCCTTCAGCTATTTCGACTAACTCAAATGAATAGATTTCGTCTTTGTATTTATATTTTAATCGCTCTACGATTTCTTTTAGTTCATCTTTTTTCAATTCCCAGCCATAAGTTGTATTCAAACAACTAATAATATCATCAGCAGCTACCGAAGATTCAGCTGTAAATATTAATGCTTCAATATGTTGTTCTAGTAATTGCATTTCTAAATTTAGTTAAATTAAATTACAATGTTTACTATTCTTCCAGGAACAATAATAATTTTTTTTGGAGTTCCATTAAATAATTTATTCGTATCAGGCGCTGCTAAAACAGCTTTTTCTATTTCTTCTTTAGATAAGTGTAGAGAAAGTTTTATTTTTGATTTTACTTTTCCGTTAATAGAAATAGGATATTCAAATTCATCCTCCACTAAAAATATTTCATTATATATTGGGAATTCCGCCAGCGTAACGCTGTTGTTATTTCCTAATTTCTCCCACAACTCTTCCGTAAAATGCGGAGCATAAGGAGATAATATTATTAAAAGTGGTTCAAGTATCGCGCGCTTATTACACTTAGCATCAGTCAATTCATTTACACAAATCATGAACGAACTTACCGTTGTGTTAAAAGAAAATCTATCTACATCATCCTCCACTTTCTTAATTGTTTTGTGAAGTGTTTTTAACTCTGCTTTTGAAGGATCTTCATCTGAAACAAAGAACACATTTTCCTTTCCATGAAACAATCGCCATAATCTTCTCAAGAAATTATGTACTCCACTTATACCTTGCGTACTCCAAGGTTTACTTTGTTCTAATGGACCCAAAAACATTTCATATAAACGAAGCGTATCGGCACCATATTGAAGAATAATATCATCTGGCGTTACCACATTGTATTTACTCTTCGACATTTTTTCTACTTCACTTCCGCAGATATATTTTCCTTCTTCCAAAATAAATTCAGCATCAGCAAAATCTTCTCTCCATTTTTTAAATGCTTCAAGATCTAATTCATGATTTGGGGCGATTGCCACATCAACATGAAGTGCACTTGTATTATAATCTTTACGCAATCCTGCTGAAACAAATTTATTTGTACCTGCAATACGATAAACAAAAGCGCTTAAACCTTGAATCATTCCCTGATTAATTAATTTCTGAGCGGGCTCATTAATAGGAATCAATCCAATATCAAATAAGAACTTTGTCCAGAACCGAACATACAATAAATGTCCTGTTGCATGCTCTGCACCACCTAAATAAAAATCAACATTTTTCCAGTACCCAACTGCTTCTTTAGAAACTAACTCATTAGCATTATTAGCATCCATATATCGTAAGTAGTACCAGCTTGAACCAGCCCATCCAGGCATGGTTGTCGTTTCGTATTCATACTCGCCTTTATATTTCCAATTGTTTGCACGGGCCAGCGGAGGCTCGCCTGTTTCAGTAGGATGAAACTTATCAATTTCAGGAAGTATCAAAGGCAAATCAGATTCATCTAACGGTTGTGGAATACCGTTTTTATAGTATATAGGAATAGGCTCGCCCCAATAACGCTGGCGACCAAAAGCTGCATCTCTTAAACGATAATTTGTGCGACCTTTTCCACAACTATTAGCTTCTATTTTTTCGATGGAGACTTTGATTGCCTCTTTTACTTCTAATCCATTTAAGAAATCAGAATTAAGAATAGCTCCTATTTTTTCATCGTAAGATTCTGCTACTAATCCGGCATGGCCTTTTGGTAATTCAACAACCTGCAAAATCGGAGAACGACCAAGTTGTTCTGAAAGTTCCTCCATGAAATGATTTGCAAAAGCGTAGTCACGACTATCATGTGCAGGCACAGCCATTACTGCACCAGTACCATATCCTGCAAGTACGTAATCACCTACCCATACTGGAATTTTATTTCCAGTAAACGGATGTAGGACATAAGCCCCGGTGAACTGACCACTTATCTTTTTTACATCGGCCATGCGCTCACGCTCGCTCCTATTTTTGGCCATCAACACATAATTATCAACCTGTAACCGATAATCTTGCGTTGTTATTTTTTGTACTAACTCATGCTCTGGTGCAAGTGTTACAAATGAAACTCCAAAAATAGTATCAGGTCGTGTTGTAAAAACTTCAATTACTGCCTTGCTATTTTCAAGATTAAATATTATTGATGTCCCTTCACTTTTGCCAATCCAGTTGCGTTGTGCTTCTTTCATTGATTCTGACCAATCTAATGAATCGAGATCTGACAACAAACGATCTGCATATGCAGTAATACGCAAACTCCATTGAGGCATTTGCTTTCTTTCCACTTGGTAACCTCCCCGTTCACTTACTCCATCTTTTACTTCATCGTTTGCTAATACACTACCTAAAGCGGGACACCAGTTAACCCAGGCCTCACTCAAATAAGCCAATCGGAAGCAAAGTGAAATTTCAGACTTTCTTTCTTCACTAAAAGATATCCATTCGTCAGCTGAAAACGGATTTAACTCTTGTTCAATGCCGCCAGTCAAAACAACAGGTTCTTTTTGACCCCAACCTTGTGTTTCAAAAATTGCATGCAACGTGTTTATTGACTCTGCCTTATTTGAGTTCGGATTATACCATGAATTAAAAAGCTGAATAAATATCCATTGTGTCCACTTATAATATTCAGGTTCACACGTTCTGATTTCACGAGACCAGTCATAACAAAAACCCATTTTATCTAACTGTTCGCGATACCGCGCTATGTTTTTATCGGTTGTTAACTTTGGATGCTGGCCCGTTTGAATAGCATATTGTTCAGCTGGTAATCCAAAGGCGTCATAACCCATGGGATGTAAAACATTAAAGCCTTTTAGATTTTTATAACGCGCAACAATATCTGAAGCAATGTAGCCTAAAGGGTGTCCTACATGCAACCCAGCACCTGAAGGATAGGGGAACATATCTAAAACATAATACTTAGGTTTTGTGTGATTAATACCTGTTTTGTAGGTTTCACGCTTTTTCCATTCGCCTTGCCATTTAGATTCTATATCCCTAAAATTGTATTCCATTTAATAATAAAATAAGGGTCACGAAGTTAGCAAAAAGCCTTTGTTTTAGGGCCTCACGTGTCAAATTTCTATGTATTATTTAAATTGAAAATCAAGAAAACAGCTTTCGGGTAGCCATTTTCCTATATTGGCTAGATAAAATAGGTAAATTTGATTTGGCTGATTACATTTGCGACTTATTAAAAATTGCGATTTGAAAATGAAGAGTCTGAAGAATCCTTCAAGAATTTCCAATATTATTAGCATCACATTGGTGTTAATTGTATTAGGAACACTGGGATTAATCCTTTCAAGCGCTCAAAAAATATCTAATCATTTAAAGGAAAATGTGGAGGTGGCTCTTACACTTCGTTCAGATTCTGATACAATTGCGATAAAACAACTAGTACAACAATTAAAAGGAGCTGAATTTTCAAAAAGTGTTGTCTATATTTCAAAAGAAAAAGCTGCAGAAAAACTTCAAAAAGATTTAGGTGAAAACTTCGTTGACTTTTTAGGATATAACCCATTAAAACCTTCGATTATCATTACGTTTAAATCTAATTTTACAGAGAAAATAATTTTAAAAAATACCATCAACCGAATTGCATCCAACAATTTAATTGAAGATATTCAATATCAAGAATCATTGATTTCGGAGTTGAACGACAATTTAAAAACTATTTCAATTACTTTACTTGGCTTTAGTTTTTTATTAATAATTGTTGCAATTGGATTAATCAATAATACAATAAGAATTGCTTTATATTCTCAACGACAATTAATTCGCAGTATGCTTTTAGTGGGGGCCAAAAAGAATTTTATAAGGAAGCCTTTTCTTGCTGACAGTATCCGCAATGGAATTTGGGGAGGCATTATTTCAATAGCGCTTTTGCTAGGATGCATTTATTTTACAGAACAAAAAGCTCCTGATTTGAAACTATTATTAGATAACAATACAATTACATTTATCAGTAGTGGAATATTAGTTTGCGGAATTCTTTTATCATTTACTTGTACATTGATTTCAGTTAACAGACATTTAAAATACCGAACAACATTATTATAATTATTTATGGCTAAGAACGACCTTAAAAAACCAAGCATCCCTGAAAAATCAGCGCCAGTATCAAAAGATGGCTTTGTATTCTCTAAGATTAATTTCCAGTTATTTATTGTTAGTGTAATTACAATTATCATTGGATATGCTTTAATGGCAGGCGGAAAATCAGACGATCCTAATCGTTTTAGTGAAGACATATTTAATTTTCAACGAATCACTTTGGCACCTATAATTATCCTTGCAGGATATGCTCTTGGAATTTATTCCATCTTGAAAAAAACCAAAGAAACAGAATGAATATTTTCCAATCAATAGTATTGGCAATTATTGAAGGTATCACTGAGTTTTTGCCTATTTCATCAACTGGCCATATGATTATTGCATCATCTGTAATGGGCATTGCCAATGATGATTTTACTAAAACATTTATTGTTGCTATTCAATTTGGTGCTATTCTATCTGTTTTGGTTTTATACTTCAAACGATTTTTCCAGACTATAAATTTTTATTTTAAATTATTAGCAGGATTTATTCCGGCTGTTGTTTTAGGTTTAATATTCAATGATTATATTGATGCACTTTTAGGAAATGTATTAGTTGTTGGTTATAGCTTGCTGTTGGGCGGTGTCTTTCTTATTTTCTTAGAAGACCTTTTAAAACACAAAGAGAAAAATGATTCAACTGATGATATTACGTACACAAACGCATTTATAATTGGGCTATTTCAATGCTTAGCAATGATACCAGGGGTGTCCAGATCAGCCTCAACTATAATAGGGGGCATGTCACAAAATTTGAGCAGAAAAACAGCGGCTGAATTTTCTTTTTTCTTAGCACTACCAACAATGTTTAGTGCTACCGTACTTAAGGTTTACAAATTTTATAAATCAATGAATGAAAAAGGAATTTCATTTTCAGGAAACGAAAAAATGCTTCTAATAGTAGGCAATATTGTTGCCTTTGCTGTAGCAATAATTGCGATTAAAGCATTCATTAAATATTTGACTAAACACGGATTTAAAGCTTTTGGTTACTATCGTATTATCATGGGTTTGATTATTATGATTATTTACATTTTAGATTACGATATTTAACTAATTTAATGGCAGAGAATTTTATTGATGAATCAGTTGGACAAGTTCTTTTGATCAACAAACCGTTAACATGGACATCGACTGATGTTGTTAGGAAGTTAAAAGGGATTTTAAAAGTTAAAAAAATTGGACATGCTGGAACGCTTGATCCATTAGCAACTGGCCTTTTAATAATTTGTACTGGGAAAAAAACGAAGACCATTCCTTTTATTCAGGAAGAAGAAAAAGAATATACAGGGACTTTTTATTTAGGTGCTACTACACCATCTTTCGACAAAGAAACGGAGCACGATTCAACTTTTGATATTTCATGTATTACACCTGAACAAATTATTAATATCGTTGAAAAGCTTAAAGGGCCTCAGATGCAAACTCCTCCGATGTTTTCCGCTGTAAAAGTTAACGGCAAAAGAGCCTATACGATTGCTAGAAAAGGGGAAACCGTGGAATTGAAGTCGAAGCAAATTGAAATTAAAGAATTTGAAATTGTACGCATCGAATTACCAGAAATAGATTTTAGGATAGTTTGTACAAAAGGAACCTACATTCGATCAATTGCTCGCGATTTAGGCCTGCTTTTAAATAATGGAGCCTATTTAATAAAGCTCTGCAGAACGCGTATTGGCCAATACGTTCTAACGGAATCATCTGAAATTGAGGACTTTAAAGTTGTCAAATAGCTAATATCCGTTTAAATAAGCGTTTGTTTTTAATAACTTGCAATTCAATAACTTGCAGTGAATGAAAGTTTTTAGTTACTGACTATCATATACTTAAAAGCCTGTGACATACAAAACAGGCAATTCGTACCCTATCTTTGGCCTCCCAAATGACTTGGCTTTTCATCCAGTTTTTTGATATTATTATTTACTTAACCTTTAAAAGAAGCCCGTAAGCTAAAATGAAACTATCCCAATTTAAATTTCCTTTCAACGAAAAATTATTAGCCAATCACCCTACCTTAAACAGAGATGAGTCTCGTTTGATGGTTATTCATCGCAGCACAGGCAAAATAGAACATAAAATATTTAAAGATGTACTTGACTATTTTGATGATGGTGATGTATTAGCATTAAACAACACAAAAGTTTTCCCTGCGCGACTTTATGGAAATAAAGAAAAGACAGGAGCAAAGATTGAAGTATTTTTACTTCGTGAGTTAAATGCAGAGAGCAAACTTTGGGATGTTTTAGTAGATCCAGCTCGTAAAATAAGAATTGGCAATAAGTTATATTTTGGTGATGACGATATGTTAGTTGCTGAAGTAATTGACAATACTACATCAAGAGGAAGAACATTGAGATTTTTATTTGATGGTACTTCTGAAGAGTTTCGTGATGTAATTGAGCAATTAGGGAACACTCCCTTACCAAAATACATTAAGCGAAAAGCAGAACCGGCTGATAAAGATCGTTATCAAACAGTTTTTGCGAAGAATGAAGGAGCAGTTGCTGCACCTACTGCGGGGCTACATTTTAGTCGAGAATTATTAAAACGACTTGAGCTTAAAGGTTGCAACTTAGCAGAAGTAACATTACATGTTGGACTAGGAACATTCCGTCCAGTAGAAGTAGAAGACTTAACAAAGCACAAGATGGAATCAGAACAATTTTTTATTCCTCAGGATGCCGTAAATACTATCAATAAGGCGAAGGCTAACAAGAAGAATATTTGCGCTGTTGGTACAACCACAATGCGTTGCCTAGAAACATCGGTTTCTACAATGGGTGAATTAAAGCCGAATGAAGGTTGGACGAATAAATTTATATTTCCTCCATACGATTTCAGTATTGCCAATATGATGATTACTAATTTCCATATGCCAGAGTCGACATTATTAATGATGACCACAGCATTTGGAGGATATGATTTAATTATGGAAGCGTACCGTTTAGCTCAAAAAGAGAAGTATCGTTTTTATAGCTATGGGGATGCAATGTTGATTCTTGATTAATGAAAAAAGCTGCAATAATTGTTGCTGGTGGAAGCGGAAGCAGAATGAATGCTCCTCTTCCTAAGCAGTTTTTAAATATTGCAAACGAGCCAATTTTATTTCATACACTTCGAAAGTTTGAAGACATTGCAGACCAGATTATTTTGGTTATGCACCCCGAATGGATTTCATTCTGGAACAAGATTATCTCGGATAGTGATTTTAAAGTAAAACATTCGTTAGTTGCAGGAGGAAACAATCGGGCGCAATCCGTTTTAAATGGACTAAATTTGATTGAAGAGCTTTGTTTGGTTGCAGTTCACGATGCAGCACGTCCTTTAGTTAGCAAAAAATTAATTGTCTCCACCTACGAGAACGCATTACTACATGATGCTTGTATTCCTGTTGTTGAATTAAAAGAAAGTATACGCCAGGTTTTAGAAGATAGTACTAGCTTAGCTGTAGATAGGTCAAAATTTAGAGTTGTTCAAACACCTCAAACTTTTAAATCTTCAGTTTTGAAAACGGCTTTTCAAACTAATGAATTCGAAAAGTATACCGATGAAGCCTCTCTTGTTGAAGCTTCAGGGAAGAAGATTTTTTTAATAGAAGGCGAGGTGACTAATTTTAAAATAACCAGTCCTGAAGATTTAACTTTAGCCCAAAACTTAATTTAATTTTCTTAAAATAAATTAAGTTAAAAGCCGTTTTTTTCATGCCCCCTCAATTAACACTCTATTGTGTAAATTGAATTTAACACGATGTAAATATCGTCGATTATTCTACTATAATTGTAAAAGCATGAAAAACAGTAAAAATATTTTCCACTCATTCAACAACTTATTAATGTTGCTGATTTGCTTTTTGTTTCTATTTCATTCTGCATCTGCTACCAATCGTGACTCACTAAAAACGCCCTCCTTTAAAAATGCAATTATAAACGGATTGGTGAGTGATGAGGAACAAATAAGAGCTGGGCTGCTTTACGATGTAACAAGAGATGAAATAGTGTGGGATAAAAAAGGAGACCAGATTTTTCCTATTGCTTCTTTGACAAAAATGATGGTTGGTTTATTAGCGATTGAGGATATCGAAGCTGGTAAAATATCGATGTCCGATATTATTACGAAAACTGAAAGTTATAGAAAAAAAATACGTAGAAGAAAGTGGGCTACGTATACAGTTGCATACAATTATTCATTCGAAGATGTTTTAAAAATGGCTATGGTAGCTTCTCATAATGAAAGCACCATTTGGATTGCCAAACATTGTTCTGCATCTGTAGAGGAATTTGTTACGAGAATGAACGCAAAGGCAGCTGAACTAGGTCTTAACTCAACAAAGTACTATAACACTTCGGGATTACCAGGATATGGCCCTATGCCAGATAACTGTTCTACACCAAGCGACTTGCTACAACTAGGCATGGAAATCACAAAGCATCCTTTGTTGATGAAAATTACTTCTATTCCATATGCAACCGTAAACAACGGAAAATTCAAAACTACTTACCGCAATCACAACGGACTTGTAATTAATTACAATGAAGAAGTAGATGGAATTAAAACTGGTTATACAAAAGCTGCTGGATTTTGTTTGGTATCTACTTGTAGCCGCGGTGGACATAAATTGATGGGAGTTATTTTAGGCTGCCAGAGTGCTGTTGTGCGCAATGGGCTAGTAGCATCGATGGTAAACAATTACTTTGATGCAATTAAGCTAGGTCGTTTAGGAGAAGGACCTATAGATGGCTTTGAGTCAAAACTGTTCCTAGATAGTGTAGACCGTAGACTTGCAACAATAACTCCAACTATCGACACAACGACTAGGGTGGCTCCTGATATAAAGTATGCCTATACTTACAAGACTATTTATGAAAAAGTAAAAACAACGCATACTGTTAAGAGAGGTGAAAACCTAAGTAAAATTGCAGATAAGTATAATGTAGCACTTAGCGATTTGAAAAAATGGAATAGAATTAAAAAGAATTCTATTCAATCCGGACAAAAGCTTGCACTCTATAAAACAGTAAAGAAGAAAATACAAATTAAGATTGTTGTTGATCCTGATGAAGAGAAGGAGGATTTGGCCTGTAATAATGTAGATTTAAAATGTACTGAAGAAGAGACAAACGTGTTAGCAAATTCAAAAACCGATACTAAAACTCAAGTTAAAGAAGGTCCTAAAACTATAATTGTAAAAAATAGTGCTACTGCTAACGCATTTACAAAAAGAGTTAAACCTGTTTTTATTTACCATACTGTTCAGTCTGGTGATACACTTTGGAGAATATCACAACGTTATCAGTTAAACATTGATGAAATTAAAAAGGCAAATAATATTTCCGGTAACACTTTGAAAAAAGGTGTTAAAATCAAAATACCTGTTAAAGGTTAATTCCTCATCACTTTATGAAAAACGTATTCTTGACTTTTTTGTCAGTTATCATTGGCAATTTATGCTTGGCACAAACAGTAAAAAGCACTGTAAAACTTCCTATTGATGAAACATCAAAACTGATCACTTATACTAAAGTTATTGATGCTACTAATCAAATGAAAGATATTTTATTTGACAGGGCGCTGGCATGGGCTCATGGTTATTATAAAAATCCTGCCGATGTAATCAGAGAGCAAAATAAAGAAGAAGGGAAAATAGTTTGCAAGGGACGTTATAAATTTTCTAATCCTGCGGATAAAAAAGGTTTTGCTACCGATGCCGGATTAATTCAATATACATTAACCTTGCTGTTTAAAGATGGGAAAATAAAATACACCTTATCTGAGACAAATTGGAAACAAACTTCCTACTATGCTTGTGAAAAATGGATGGACGCCAGCAGTCAGTATTACAAAACAGAATTTGAATTTTATTTACAGCAACTTGATTCAAACTCAAAAGAGATTTTAAAATCGCTCGAAAAAGAATGTCTTAATCCAAAGACAGAAAAAGCAAAAGATAATTGGTAATTAGCTTTAAATTTTCCGAGCTGTTGAATTGGAAGTAACAATCGGATTTTCAAAATTTATATTTGCTACTTGCACTAAACCTGGAGCATATCCGGGTTTTATTTTTCCAATTGAATTATCCAGCTGTAATGATCTTGCACCGTTAATTGTAGCCCATTTTATCAGACGCTCAAAAGGAATTTGATTATTTAATTGACTTATCGTTTTTAACTCCTCCCAAACAGATAACTGATAATTACTAGCTAAGCTATCAGTACCTATCACAACATTTATTGAATCGTTATTAAAAACATTTAGATCTGGCGTTTCACCTGTGATATACTGGTTTGCATTGACACACAAACACCAAAATAAGTTTTTATTAATACGATTTGTCGCTGAAATTTCTTCAGGTGTTGTCTTTACATTGTGTACTAAAATAAAAGGCAAAGCATTGGTCAATTGATTAACAAAGTCTATCAAAACGGATTCAATCGTAAGATTATCAAAATCCTGAACAGGTAAATTGTATTTTTCAAATACCTCTTTCAATGGGCCCGACTTGCTTTTACAGAATACAAGTTCATCATTGCTCTCATTGATATGAATAGATGTTGTAGAATTATTTTTTAAATGCGCATTAACTAGCTCAACTAATTTTCTACTGATTGAATAAGGTGCATGTAAAGCCAATGAAGAATTTGTCAGACTGTTTTCTATAAACTCATTCAATAAATGAACACCATTATCGAAACGACTTTGTGCACTTGCAGGTGACATTCCCATCACTTCAACGAAGGTATGATAATGAATAGGGCTATTCTTTTTAACATCGATTGATATGGAGGAATTAGAAATGTCTCCGACAGCAACTACTCCTTCTTCAAACATTTTTTTATCTTGAAGCAACATCGCATTGGTGCATTCTTGAACATTTGACTTATCTCTCCATGAAAATATCTGATCAATAAATCCTGCCATTCCGTTATGACGAGGAGTTATCTTATTTTCTAAATGCGAAAGCTCGAGATGACAATGCGCATTTACTAGTCCTGGAATGAGAATACCCTCTACGAATTGATAATCCTGAAAATTGTCGTCTTGAAAAACGGAAATTATAAGTCCATCCTCATTTAATTCAACAATTCCCTCTCGTAAAGGAGGGCCATCGTTGGTAATGATTAATTCGGACTTATAGAAGATTGACATGGTCCCAAAATTAATCAATTAGCTGTTGCTATCAATCATGAGTGATAGTATCTTTATGCCATGGAAAAACCCAATCTACGACATTTGAATTTAGATCAGATGAAAGCTTATTTTGTTGAGATTGGCGAAAAACCATTCAGAGCAAAACAGGTTTACGAATGGCTTTGGAAGAAGTCGGCCCGTACTTTTAATCAAATGACGAATTTGTCGATTGAAACACGATTGAAACTAGAAGAGAAATTTTCGATTAATCCTGTCTCCGTTCAGAATTATCAGAAGAGTAACGACAGAACCATAAAGAATGCATTTCAGCTTCACGATGGTTTAGTAGTAGAGGGAGTGCTTATTCCTACAGACACACGCATGACTGCTTGCGTATCGTCGCAAGTTGGATGTAGTTTAACCTGTAAGTTTTGTGCTACTGGTAAATTAGACCGCGTACGTAATTTACACTTTGATGAGATTTATGATCAGGTCGCAATTATTCGTGAGCAGGCAATGGAAAATTATAATATCCAGCTTTCCAATATTGTTTACATGGGCATGGGAGAACCGCTGTTGAATTATGCTAATGTTTTAAAAAGCATAGAGCGTATTACAGCTTCTGATGGACTAAACATGTCGCACAACCGAATTACTGTTTCTACAGCCGGCGTTGCGAAGATGATTAAAAAGCTTGGCGATGACGAAGTGAAATTTAATCTTGCTTTATCATTACACGCTGCGAATGACGTGAAGAGAAGTCAGATAATGCCGATTAATGAATCGAATTCATTAGAAGTATTAGAAGAAGCGCTGAAATATTTTTACGATAAAACAGGAACTCGTATAACGTTAGAGTATATCGTATTTAAAGACTTCAACGATTCACTTCAAGATGCGAAAGAGCTAGCTTTATTTGCGAGAAAAGTACCTTCAAAAATTAATTTGATTGAATATAACTCGATTGGCGACTCGATGTTTAATAATACTTCCGAAGAAAAATTAAATAAGTTTTTCCAGTACCTTGCTAAAGAAGGTCTAATTGTTAATTTGAGAAGAAGTCGAGGAAAAGATATTGATGCTGCCTGCGGACAATTAGCAAATAAGAGTGCAGTAAAATAAATTATTGCTCCGTAATATTTTTCATGTATTGCGCAACATACTTTCCAAGAATATCAAATTCGAGATTGACAATATCTCCTACTTTCAGATACTGAAAAATTGTATGCTCATAGGTATAAGGAATAATAGCTACCGAAAAACTTCCTTTCGATGATTCTACCACCGTTAGGCTAACACCATTCACACAAATAGATCCTTTTGTTACAGTGTAATGCTGACTATTTTTATCAAACTGAAAATAAAAAATCCAGCTACCATCCATCTCATCAATTTGTGCCAGCGTTGCTGTTTCATCTACGTGCCCTTGTACAATATGTCCATCGAGACGAGAACCCGCCACCATACAACGTTCGATGTTTACTTTAGCACCCACTTGCAACAAACCTAGATTTGTTTTTGAAAGTGTTTCTGCTATTGCTGTCACGTAATAAGTATCGTCAGTTATATCTACAACAGTTAGGCAAACGCCATTGTGTGCTACACTTTGATCTATTTTAAGTTCATGGGTGAATGCACATTTAAATCCGAAGGTAATATTGCTTTGCGACTGCTTTATTTCTACCACTTCTGCAATCGACTCGATGATTCCTGTAAACATGTTGTAAAGATAGGAAAGGGATGAAAAGGAATGAAAATGAATGAACTTTTTTTGATTTTATACAATCTGAATTCAACTTTTATCAAAATTTTCTTTTTAGCTTAAGCGATGAAATTATTCAATCTAATGCTGTTGAATACTAATCGTAGTTATCTATTAGATTTTAAAATCATTATTAATGATAGAGCAAAATGGATTATAAACAAAAATAATTTTATAATGCCCATTTGCCTAAATATTATATAATCTAGTGGCAAGTAAAATCTGACGTTTTTTTGAAGCTCTTTGAAAATTTCAAAACGATGAACTTTTGATTGATTGAACAAAAATTGTAATTATTTGAGTCTGTTAACAATTGATTATTAATGTAATAAGTAATAATCGAAAGGCGATATTTGCCACTTTATATTTGAGCACCAAAAATCTTA
>CALQOD010000006.1 GCA_943332105.1 Chitinophaga pinensis
AATTTAAGAACTGTTTTTGGATGGCAAAATAATCAACGTAAGGAGTATGAAGATGATAGTTCTGCACCTGGTATGTTCATCGATTTAAAAACAATTACCGGCGATGCGAAATACTACTTTCCTCAACAAAATAACTGGGATATAGTTGTTGGTATTAGTGGTGGCATGCAGCAAAATAATAACAGAGGTGAGGAGTATTTAATTCCTGATTATTCTTCAACTGATGTTGGCATTTTTTCGTCTATTAAAAAAGTAAAAGATAAATGGTCTAGAAATTTCGGTTTGCGTTATGATTGGAAAACGATAAGTGTAGATAGTTTATCTGGAGTATTCGATTTATTTGAAAAATCATTTAATGCTATGAGTGGTTCAATGGGATTTACTTATGAGGCTTCTGATAGATTACACTTCCGATGGAATGCTGGGAGAGGATTTCGAGTGCCCAATATTTCAGAATTATCAGCTAATGGAGTACATGAAGGAACGTTCAGATATGAAATTGGTAATCCTGATTTGAAACCTGAAACTAGTTGGCAATTCGATGCTGGTTTAGGTTATGAGAGTGAAAAGATAGGAGGGGAGATTTCACTTTTTTATAATTCATTTAATCAGTTTATCTATTATCGAAACAGCAAC
Organism: Chitinophaga pinensis; assembly: GCA_943332105.1. Taxonomy (GTDB): domain Bacteria; phylum Bacteroidota; class Bacteroidia; order AKYH767-A; family OLB10; genus CAINEC01. The sequence continues at coordinate 637 of CALQOD010000006.1, forward strand.
AATCAAACAATAGTAGTTGATGATGAAATTTATCCTGTATTTAACTATGTACAAGGTGATGCGTTGTTATATGGTGGTGAATTGTCAGTTGATTATCATCTTACCAATCAAGTGCATTTTGAAAATAAAGCTTCGTATGTATGGGCTGTTAATCAAAAGACAAATTTAGCATTGCCGTTTATTCCTCCATTTCATCTGAATTCAGTTTTAAGTTATGAGTTTATCAAAAAGCAGAATCTAAAATTGAAAAGCCTTAAAATAAAAGCACAGTTCGAATATTTTGCAAAGCAAAATAGGATTGATCAGTTTGAAACAATAACTGATGCTTACTGGATTTGGGGTGGTGGATTATCAACTCGATATGAATCGAAAAATTTTTGCTTTGATATATTCGTGATAGCTAATAACATAACGAACGAAGTTTATTTCAATCACCTTTCAAGATTAAAATATGTTGGGATATTAGGAATGAGTAGGAATCTCACAATTGGATGTTCAATTCCATTTGGTGTACTGAAAAATAAATCATTGTAGTTCGCTATCTTCGCTTTATGTTATTGAAATCAGATTTAAGGCTAGTTGTATCTACCTATGCGGGATTAGAGGAACTATTATCAAAAGAACTAGGTCAGCTTGGCGGCCGTGATGTAGAAATACATACGCGTGCTGTTTCTTGTGTTGGTGATTTAGGGTTTGTATATAAAGTCAATTTTGGAAGTCGTCTTGCATTGCGAGTGATGATTAGTCTTACATCATTTACAATTAAAGATGGAGATGATTTGTATGAACAAGTTTTAAAGCTTGATTGGACAGAATTAATGAATGTCGATCAGACTTTTTCTGTTCGTTGTACCTTAAATTCTGATTTGTTTGATAATAATTTATATCCTGCATTAAAAGTTAAAGATGCAATTGCTGATTGCTTCCGTAAGGAAACGGGTAAACGCCCTGACGTTAGTAAGACGGATCCTGATTTAGAAGTAAATGTTTTTATCAATAAAAACAAATGCACCATATTAATCAATAGTAGTGGCGACTCGTTACATCGAAGAGGTTATCGTGTTGATGTAGATAAAGCGCCACTCAGTGAAGTATTAGCAGCAGGTATTATTATGTTAGCAGGATGGGAGCCGCATAAGCCATTGGTTGATTTTATGTGTGGTTCAGGAACTATTCCAATTGAAGCTGCATTGATGTCAGCTAATATTCCTCCAGGGATATTCAGAAAAAAATTCGCTTTTGAAAAATGGTTGAATTTTGATGAGGCATTGTATAAAACAATTCGCGAAAAACAATTAGAACGAATCAACGAGCAACCTGTTCGTATTTACGGAAATGAAATAAATAAATACACTTTAGAAAAAGCCAAAGAAAATATTGTAAGTGCTGGGGTAGAGGATATAGTAGAGTTATCATTAGGTGATTTCAGAGATTTCGAAAGGCCGCAAGGAAATGGAGTTATAATTATCAACCCGCCTTATGGCGAAAAGCTACCGGTAGAAGATATTGAAGCGCTATATAAAGAGATCGGTGATAAATTCAAAAAGAGCTATGCAGGTTATAAAGCATGGATTTTTACAGGAAGTCCGGAAGGTGCCAAGGCTGTTGGATTGCGTAATAATCGTAAAATACAGCTCTTTAATGGACCAATTGATTGCCGGTTATTGGGTTACGAGCTATTTGAAGGAAGCAAAAAAGATCTTTATCAAAACAAAGAGTAAAAATAAAAGCGGCGAACTTTTTAAAGTTCGCCGCTCTGCTTATTAGGCAACAAAAATTATTATTCAATAACTGCACCATCAATTAAAATACGTCCGCAATGTTCGCACACGATTACTTTTTTACGCTGACGGATATCTAACTGACGTTGAGGAGGGATTTTGTTAAAACATCCACCGCAAGCATCACGATCTACAGGAACAACAGCCAAACCATTTTTTGCATTCTTGCGAATACGGTGGTATGCCGTTAATATTCTTGCTTCGATAACATCAGACGACTTGTTAGATTCTAAAGTCAACTCTTGTTCTTCTTTTTCTGTTTCACCAACAATTGATTCTAATTCAGATTTTTTATTTATTAAATCTAGCTTTCTTTCTTCCAGAGCATAAACAGAAGCTTCTACGATTAGGTTCTTAGAAGCTAATTCAGCGGCATGTTCCTTCATACGCTTTTCGCACAATTGGATTTCTAATTGCTGATATTCAATTTCCTTATTTAAGGAATCAAATTCACGATTGTTTTTTACACTTGCTTGTTGCGCCTGAAATTTTTTGATAGCTGCTTGAGCATCTTTCGTAGCTTGCTTACGATTTTTAATTTGTTCCTCTAAATCAGCAGCCTCATCAGTATAGTTTGTTACACGTGTTTGTAATCCCACAATCTCATCTTCTAAATCCACTACTTCCATTGGTAATTCTCCACGAGTAATGCGAATTTTATCGATTTGACTGTCGATTAATTGTAATTGATAAAGAGCACGAAGTTTATGTTCTATACTGTTGTCTCCTTTGTCGATTGAACGAACAATCGGTTTTATTTTCTTGGGAACTTCAATAATTTCTTCTGCTGCTTTCTTAGACTTTCTAGTAGCCATGATTAAAGGTAATTAATTGGATTGGTATTAATATCTGTTAAACGGAGGGCAAATGTAGGAAATTTTTTGCTAAGCCAATCACCTAAAAGTTCAATTGTATGCTGTTCGCTTTCATAATGTCCAATATCAGCTATAGTAATGGTTTCATTAGCATCAAAAAATTGATGGTATTTAAAGTCGCTAGTAATGAAAATATCTGCCCCAGCTCGCTTAGCATCTTCTAATAAAAAACTGCCAGAGCCACCACAAACTGCTATTTTTTTCACTCTTTTCAAGTGCGGTTGAGTATAGCGGATACACTCGGTTTTGATTTTGGTTTTCAACAACTTAAGGAATTCCAGGGCGTCCTTTTCTTCTGGCAATTCGCCTATTAATCCTGCACCTGAATCTTGCCAGCTATTAGCTAATTCGATAATTTCATAGGCAACTTCCTCATAAGGATGAGTCTCTTGTAATGCCCTAAAAACCTGGTGTTGTTTATGACTTTCCAGAACAACTTCAATTTTCGTTTCTTGGGCTTTAAAGCGAACATTCTTTTCGCCATAAACAGGGTTACTGCCATCTCCTCCCTTAAAAGAGCCTTCTCCACGCGTACTAAAACTGCATTCTGAATAGTTTCCGATATGGCCTGCTCCTGCGTTAAAAAGGGCTTCTTTTACCTTTTCTGAGTGCTCATGCGGAACGTAAGTACTTAGTTTGAGCAACTTGTTTTTCATCGGACTTAATATCCTAAAATTTATAAGACCAATTTTTTCAGCAATTTTCGCATTTACTCCGTGGATAACATTGTCAAGGTTGGTATGAATTGCATAAATCGCAATATCATTTTTAATAGCCTTGATAATGGTTCTTTCGATGTAGTTTTTACCATTAAGTTTTTTTAAACCACTAAAAACAATGGGGTGATGAGCAATTACCAGATTATAGCCATGGCGTATTGCCTCATCAATAGTTTCTTCGGTGCTATCCAAACAAATAATTGCACCATTAATTTCCATTGATGGATGACCACAGATTAACCCTGAATTGTCATAGCTCTCCTGGAGTGAAGAGGGAGCCTTTTCTTCCAGAAATTGAATAATATCTTTTAACTGCATATTTGATTTTATAAGTAAGACAAATTTAATCACTCTGTGTACTTAAAAGTTATATTTTTGAAACTATGCGAATTTTATTGCTCCCTTTCTCATTTTTATATGGAATGGTTGTCCGTTTCAGAAATTTTCTATTTGATATTGGTGTTTTAAAACAGCATTCTTTTAAGTCGTTCGTCATTAATGTTGGCAATTTGTCAGCGGGAGGAACTGGTAAATCGCCTCATGTAATTTATTTAATTAATCAATTAAAATACAAATACCGATTGTCGGTTTTAAGTCGGGGCTATGGTCGTCTTACCACAGGGTTTAAGTGGGTTAAACAAGATAATAGTCCTCTGCATGTCGGTGATGAGCCACTGCAATATGCGAATCTTTTTCCAGAATTGGATATCGCAGTTTGTGAGAGCAGGGTGATGGGTATTGAGCAAATTGAAAAAGAAAAAACAACTGAAATTATTTTGTTAGATGATGCTTTTCAGCACCGATATGTAAAACCCGATTTTAATATTCTAATCACAGAATATGCAGATTTGTTTTATAACGATCATTTGCTTCCTGTTGGTCGATTGCGAGAGCCTAAGGCTGGAGTAAAAAGAGCAGATGTAGTTATTGTGAGTAAGTCGCCCGAAAAAATTAATTTAAATGATATGCAGGAAATAAGTACTGCAATTAAAAAGTATGGAGTATCTAAAGTATTTTTTTCGTATATACGTTATAGTGAGTCGATGGAGTTTTTAACCGGAGAAAAAATGCCTTTAGCTTATTTAAGAAATTGTAATGTTGTTTTGGTAGCTGGTATTGCTAATCCGAAACCATTTATAGAATTTGTAGCTTCAGTCTCTAAATCGGTGACGGAATTTATTTTTAAAGACCATTATCAATTTTCATCTGGTGATATTATCAAAATCAAGAATGAATATAATCGTTTGGTTGGAATGAATTCGCCTGTTGTTATTATTACTACTCGCAAAGACTTTATGCGCTTTAATACTTCCGAGTTAAAGCACTTAATACAAAATTTACCTCTTGCTTTTATTGATATCGAGGTTTGTTTTAATGAAAATAATGAAAGTGACCTAATGGAATTACTCCAGAATGCAATTAATAAAAAGATTAAATGAGAATTCTAATTAAATCCTTTTTGTTATTGCTTGCAAGTGCATCAAATGCGCAGGTATATCAATCCTTAAATATGAATCTACAATCGAATTGGTACGATTCAACAGTTATTGCAGAGCCTGCCTATGGAATTAAATATAATGGAATCTGGGGTTATGAAGCTAACGGTCACGAATATGCGTTAGTTGGATCTACAGCAGGTGTGTATTTTATTGATATAACGAATTCGCAGAATCCAAGTAAGATTGATTTTGTAGCAGGTCGAAGGGGGGCATGTATCTGGAGAGAGATAAAAACATATAGCCATTACGCGTATTTAATCAGTGATGATCAGTCTCCCAATAGTTTTCAGATTGTCGATTTACAGTATTTGCCTGACTCCGTTCATGTAGTGGCCGATTATACCTCGTTATTTGAAAGAGGTCATACTTTATATGTTGATGGAAATAAATTGTATGTTGGTATTGTGCGAGGTGGACAGTTTACACAAAATGTATCAATGGCTGTTTTTAGCTTGAGCAATCCCGAAGTGCCAGCTTATCTTAGAAGTATTAATGATGATTACCCTACTTTACTCCCAAGTAATCAGGTACACGATATGTTTGTACGTAATGATACAATTTATGCTTCATGTGGTTATGATGGACTGTTTATTTTTAAATACGATTCAGTTATCAATCATTTTCAGTTAATCAATTCGATTACAACTTATCCTTCTCAAGGTTATAATCATAGTTCAGCTTTAGCTGATAATGGAAGCTTGGTATTTATGGATGAAGTCCCATCAGGTTTACCTATTAAAGTGCTTGATGTAAACGACCTACAGAATTTAACAGTAACGGCTACCTTTAGTAGTAATCATATTGTAACTCCTCATAATCCATTTATTGTTGGCAACACTTGTTATATTGCTTATTATCTCGATGGTTTGCAAGTATATGATGTGTCAGATCCATATAATCCCATTCAAACTGCCTATTTCGATACGCATAATCAAGAGTCATTAGGTGGTCCTTACCCTTCTCTTGCTTATCAGGGCGCTTGGGGAGCGTATCCATTTTTCAGCAGTGGAATTATTGCTGTTTCAGATATGCAAAATGGATTATTCGTTTTACAGCAGGTAGCTAATGGCATAAATGATTTTACTTCGAAGAATATTTCAGTTTATCCAAATCCTGTTTTAGCAAATCAAGGTATTACTATTTCAAATGTGAAGGATAATAATCAGTCGTTAGTTGAATTATATGATTTACTTGGCCATCTTGTTTTTTCGACGAGATTACTGGTTGTTAATAATACTTTGAACCTACGTATTCCTGAAATTGCTAGTGGACTATATGTTTTGAGGATTGATAATGGGAGCAAGCAATTGAGCAAAAAACTAATTATCAGATAAAACAAAAAGAGACCCATTGGGTCTCTTTTTATGCAAGCAGTAATTAAGGGTTTGATTATTAATTTGATTTTAAAACTCGTGTTACATTTTTGAAATCACCTTGCTGAACAGTAACCATGTAAATACCATTCATTAAGTTTTTACCAAATTGAACAGTATTTTCACCTCCATCAAATTGAAATGTTTCAATTAAACGACCACTTAAGTCTGTAATAGTAACAACAGCTGATGTATTTTGTAAGTCACTATGCAATGAAAGGTTGAATTCAGAACTTGATGGATTAGGATAGATTTGTGCGTCAACAGAAGAGCCATCTATTCTTTCTGAATAAGATAAAGTAGAATGATTTGGGCGTAATGTTGCAATTCCTATTTGGCATGTTCCTCCATAGCAATATGGAACGCCATCAATAACAGGTCGAACACGAATATTGTAGAATTTATTTTGTATAAGTGTTGGTGTTACATCAGCAAAACGACACCATCTATCGTTTGAAGTGTATGTCCATGTTATGCCTGGGTGACCAGTTTCTTCAAATTCAAACTGATATTGAGGAGAAGTTAAATAAGATAATACAAGTTCTGCATTAACACTATCAGTAGAATTGTAATTATAAACTCCACAGTATTGAGATCTAACTTCAATTTCTCGAATAGTTCTTACAACGGTTGAAGACGAAAATTTACATCCGCCACCGAGTTGTACAGTTAAGTAAACCGTTGAAGTATCTAAAATTGGCCCACCACCGCTACCGTCTAATAAGAAAGTATTTGTTTGCGTGTTAGCAGAGCCACCTGTAGGACTTCCATCAAACCATGACCAATTATAGGAAGCAAAGCCGGGATCTGCTGTTAAGTTAAAATAGGCAGGCTTACAAGCAATAAGCGGAGAAAGTGCTGTAATAGCAGGTTGATAGCCATTATCAAAAACATTGATATCTACTGATGCACTATTTGTGAAGTTGCAACCTCCTAAACTTGTTGAAGTTGTTAAAACATAAGTGCCAGATTGGCTAGCATAAATTGCCGCAGTATTTTGACCAGTATTCCAAGAATATGCATAATAAGGCCTTCTGAATTTTCCAACTAATTTAACTGAATCGCCAGGACAGACATTAACATCTCCTCGAACCACAATTGTCGGTTGTGGGTCAATAACTACGGTGTAGTTTACTAAAGCACTCGAAACCTGACGAATTCCATTATAAAGCGTATTCCCTGTTACTCTAACTCGGTAGGGGCCACTAACATTAGCAACAATTGTTGGAGTTGTTTCTCCAGTTGACCATAAATAAGTAAATGGCCCTGTCATTCCTGATGCAACAGCCGAAAGCGTCGATCCTTCACAAATAACAGTTCCTGCTGGTGAAATTGTTACACTTGCATTTTGAGAAAATGCTCCAAACGAAAGTAATGCAAAGCAGACAAGTAATAAGTTTCTAAGTTTCATAAAAGTATTTTTTTTAGTGTTAACGGATTTAATATGATATATATTAAACATCAAAATTATGCTTATTTGCGTCTTTAAAGCGAAAAACAATTAATTAACATCTATTTTTATTAATAGACATTTGTTAACAACTTAGTATTATTCAAAATAAAAAAAGAGGCTGTTTTTTAGCCTCTTTTTTATTTGAATAATTTATTTAATTAGTTGGTTTTTAATATTCGAGTTACATTTTTAAATGCACCCTGTTCAACAGTAATCATATATAAACCATTCATTAAGTTTTTACCAAATTGAATAGTGTTTTGACTTCCATCAAAATTAAAAGTATCAATTGTTCTTCCGCTTAAATCAGTAATAGTAACTACAGCAGGTGCGTTTTCTAAATCACTGTTTAGTACTAGATTAAACTCAGAACTTGATGGGTTAGGGAAAATTTGAGCATCAATTACAGTTCCATCAGCACGTTCAGCAAATGATAACGTTGTATGGTTCGGACGGAGTGTAGCAATTCCAATTTGGCATACACTGCCATAACAATATCCAACTCCATCTATATAAGGACGAACACGAACATTATAGAACTTAGTAGGTTGTAAAGCCGGTGTTACGTCAGCAAAGCGACACCATTGAGTATTTGAAATGTATGTCCAAGTAATTCCTGGATGTGCTGTTTCTTCAAACTCAAATTCATATTGAGGTGTTGTTAAATAAGGTAAAACAACTGCACATTTAATACTATCAGTGCTATTAAAGTTAAATATTCCGCAATCCTGAGATCTTAATTCAACTTGGCGGATTGAACGAATCACCGTTCCCGAAGATGAAAATTTACAAGTTCCATTTAATTGAACTGTTAAATAAACAGTTGAAGTATCTAAAACAGTTCCGCCAGCGCTACCGTCCATTAAAATTGAAACTGCCTGATTAGCAGAAGACCCTCCTGATGTTGTTCCATCAAACCAATGCCATTCATAACTTGAAAATCCTTGGTCTGCAACTAAATCAACGAATCCAGGTTTGCAAACTGTTAATGATGATAATGCGTTTACTGCAGGCTGATAACCATTGTCGTAAACATTGATATCTACTGTTGTAGATGCAGAGTAATTACATCCACCTGCATTAGTAGAAGTTGTCAAAGCATAAGTACCTGACTGGGAAGCATAAGTATATGGTAAGTTAGAGCCGTTACTCCAAGAATAAGAATAATAAGGTCTTCTTCCCTTAGCAATAAGTTTTACTGAGTCTCCAGGACATAAATTCGTGTTTCCTTTTACAGCAATCTGTGGGGTTGGAGAAACAACAACAGTGTAAGGAACTAATGCACTTGAAACAGTTCTAACTCCGTTGTATAAAGTTTGTCCTGTTACTCTTACTCGGTAAGATCCTGAATTATTCACAATAATTGTTGGAGTAGTTTCTCCTGTTGACCATAAATAAATAAAGGGTCCATTCATACCCGTTGTATTGGCTGACAACGTAGTTCCATCACAAACAGTAGGGCCTGCAGGCGAAATTGAAACGCTTGCATTTTGGGCATTAACATTGGTTACAAAAAGTAAAAGCAATGTGATAATGCAATTAAAAGTAATTGATTTTTTCATCGAAGCAATTTTTAAAATAAGATTAATTTTAAGAAATATTTTGAAAAGCGAATTTAAGGAATCCAAAGTTAATATGCAATTTAAAAATAATTTTTTGGCTTTTATACACATTTTAAGTGTTAATAAAGGATTCTTTTGGGTGAAAAAACACCATTATGGAATGATTTGAAACTATATTTTTATATTTCCGAACAAATGCCCCTTATGTATAAATTTTATTGTCTCTTTTTTCTTTTATTTTTTTGCTATTCAGTACCCTATGCACAAAGGACTAGTTTGATAAATTATAGTCAAAGTAATGGGTTGCCAGGAAACCAAATTAATGATATTATTCAAGATCGCAATGGTTTAATTTGGATTGCAACTATGTCGGGTATTGTAACCTTTGATGGAAAATCATTTTCAACAATAAATAATTGGGAAGATATTGCCAATATTCCAATCAAATCAATTTATCAGGATAATAAAGGAAATTTATGGTTTGGGTCAATAAGAAAAGGATTGTTTAAATTTTCTGGTACTAACCTATCCGTTTTTAATACTGATAATGGTTTGCCCAATAATATTATAAATGTAGTGAAGGGAGATGGGGACAATGGTATTTGGATAGGTTCCAATGATGGTCTTTCGCATTTTGATGGTGAAAAATTCATTAATTACTCCGTAAAAAATGGATTGCCTAGCAATATCATTTTTGATGTGATGAAAGACATGGAAGGCAAGGTATGGTTAGCTACTGCTAATGGGGTGTCAGTCTTTTTTAATGACAAGTTTATTAATTATTCGTCAGGGGTGGCAGGCTTTAAAAGTAATATTGTTTACTGCATAGCTCAATCAAACAATGGTGAGATTTGCTTTGGTACATATGATGGCTTGTCTGTTTTAAAAGACAACTATTTTACTAATTATAATTCAACCAATGGCTTGCCTAGTGATAGGGTTGAATCTTTATTATTTGATAAAGATAATGTGCTATGGGTAGGTACTTACGGGGGAGGGTTAGTAAAAATGAATGGGGATTCATTCGAGACTGTTTCACTAGGAGCAGGGGTTAATAGTAAAATTATTACATCTGTTTTAAATGATAAAGAAGGTAACTTCTGGATTGGTACATGGTCTGGGGTTTTTAAATATGATAATAATCGGTTTTTAACTTATAATGTAGAGGATGGCTTGGGAGGCAATAACATATTATCTGTTTATTTTGAAAAAAACACTAATCAGATTTTTTTAGGGACTCTTGCTGGTGGATTAAATATTTTAAAAGACAATAAAGTATTAGCTACTGTTTTAAGTGGTAATAGTGTATGGTCAATAGAAAAAGAAAATGAAAATTCGGTTTGGTTAGGCACTACAAATGGTCCTGTTTTATATGATTTACACACAAATAAATTAACTTACCCTTTAAATCAGATTCAGAATAATATCATCTATGCAATTAAAAAGGCAAGTAACGGGATTCTGTATTTAGGAACTGATAAGGGATTGTATAAATATGCTGGTCGACAATTATCCTTGATTAATTCCCGAAATGGAATGGCCAATGAAAATGTAAGATCAATTTACGAAGATGAAAACCATGTAATATGGGTCGGCACAATGAAAGGTGCTTTTCAATTAAATAATGATCATGCAATTTCATTTAATGACCTTTTCGAACTAAAAAAAACACCCGTAACAACAATAACAAGTGATGGTAACGGTTCAATCATAATTGGAGGTTATGACTTAGGTATTGTGGTTTTTAATAATACTAAATCCGCTAAACTGAAAACAAATTTGATCAATTCAAATTCAGGCTTGTCAAGTGACAAGGTCCTCTTTACTTTGTTTGATAAAAAGAATTATTTATGGATTGGGACTACTTCGGGAATTGACCGACTTGACTGGAATTCTTACCTGAAAAACCATAAGATTTCACTTAATCATTTAAATAAAAGTAACGGTTATAATGGGGTTGAAACAAATGCAGCAGCACAAGATAATATTGGTAATTTATGGCTAGGATCAGTTAATGGTGCAATCAAATTTAATTCTTCAATTGGGTTTATTAAAACTTATTTACCATCTCTTTCCTTAACAAAAGTTCAGTTATTTTTTGAAGATGTTGATTGGTTGAAAAAGAATTTTAGTGTTAACTCGCATACAGGTTTGCCAATTGATTTGGTTTTAAACTTTAATGAAAACAATTTAAATTTTGTTTGTACTGGTGTGTTTTTAACTGCACCAGAAGAGTTGCGTTACAGGTATTTTCTTGATGGTTTTGATGATCATTGGTCGCCACTTACAAAGTCTAATTTTGCTAATTACTCAAACATTGCCCCTGGCAAATATATTTTTAAAGTGCAGGCCTCCGCAAACGGTTACGATTATACGATGCCATTAACTTTTGCTTTTGAAATTAAAGCCCCTTACTATAAAACCATTTGGGCTTATATTTTTTATATTATTTCCTCAACAGCAATCATCGTTTTTAGTTATCGATATCGAACTCGCACACTGCGTATAGCCAAGGAAATTTTAGAAGACAAGGTAGAAGATCGTACTAAAGAGCTTCAAGTTAAAAACATTGAATTAGAGAAGTTATCGCTTGTAGCATCGGAAACGGATAATTCCATAATGATTTTTGATGCCAAACAACAATTAGAATGGGTCAACACTGGTTTTGTAAAGTTAACAGGGTATACACTTTTAGAATATCAGCAAATAAAAGGTAAAACGCTTACAAGTATGTCTTCTAATAAGGATGTACCGGTATTTATTAATGATATTATTAAAGAAAAAAAATCAATTGTATATGAATCGGAAGTGTTTAGCAAATTAGATAAGCACTTATGGATGTCCTCAACGTTAACGCCTATTTTTGATGATCTAGGCGAGTTAAAGAATATTGTAATTATTGATACAGATATTACTTTAAGGAAAAAAATGGAGGAGCAGATAAAATCTGCTTTAGAAGAGAAGGGGTTATTGCTACGGGAAATCCACCATCGGGTTAAAAACAACTTGCAAATAATAATTAGCTTGTTCAATTTACAGACGAGTTATGTTGATGATGATAAAGCCTATCAGGCATTAAAAGAAGGACAGGATCGTATTAAAAGTATGGCACTTATTCATGAGCGTTTCTATCAATCAGATGGAATTTCAAAGATTGATTTTGATGAGTATACTCGAAAACTAATTGAACATTTATATGGCTCTTTTAAAATTAGTCCTGCTAATATAATTGTAGATTTTCATGTGGATAATGTACATTTGGATATTGATACTGCAGTACCCTGCGGGCTAATAATAAATGAAATTGTTTCAAATGCTTTTAAGCATGCTTTCAGTGATAAAGAAAAAGGACATATTTACATTCAACTAAACAATACAATTGAAGGGGAATATTTTCTCGAAATCAAAGATGATGGAGTAGGAATGCCAGCTGGATTTAATCTTGAAAATGCCAATTCATTAGGGTTTCAGTTAATACAGGCATTGTCGGATCAGTTGGATGGTAAAATGGAATTAGTAACTTTACCAAATAACGGCTTAACCTATAAATTAAATTTTAAAAAAATAAGCTAATTGTAATTTATGAGCAAAACTAGAATTCTCGTTGTTGAAGACGAAAGCATCGTTGCAAAAGATATTCAACGCACCCTCGAAAAGTTAGGGTACGAAGTACCCGCAACAGCATCTTCTGCTGCAAGTGCATTTGAAAAACTTGAAGAGATTGAACCAGACCTTGTGTTTTTAGATGTAAAATTAAAAGGAGATCAAGACGGAGTTCATATTGCAGAACATATAAAAGATCGTTATGATATTCCAGTTATTTTCCTGACTTCATTTATTGATCAGGATACTATTGATCGTGCAAAAGTAACTGAACCTTATGGTTACCTTGTTAAGCCCTTCAACGAAGGTGATTTGAAAACAACAGTTGAAATGGCGCTATTCAAATTTTCGAAAGATCGTGAATTGCGATTGTCAGAACAGCGTCTTTCAAATGCACTAGGAAAAATTGAAAATGCTGTTTTTGTTACTGATCAAGATTTGCGTTTGAATTATATTAATGAAAAAGCGCTTTCTATTTGTGGTGGATTAAGTGGAATGGATTCAATAGGACTTGATATATATTCTTTGATTGGAATTGAAAAAGAGGGTGGTGTATCAATAACAAAAGATGATTTGAAAAGTACAGTTATAAGAGATAATGTTTTTTCATTATCCAACGCCTACGTGATTATTAAAAAAGATAATAGTAATATTCCTTGTAACTTCACTGCTTCTGCAGTGCGCGATGAAAAAGATAATTTCTTAGGAGTAGCAATTGTAGTTACCGATGCTAGTGAGTCAACAGCTCCTGCAACTACTCAAGCTTCACCATCAACTGTAATGGATAATCAGGTGGTGCAAAATTCTTTCTTTGTTAAGAAAGGTTCAATGCTCGTTAAAGTATATTTAGATAATGTGCAATGGATTCAGGCAATGGATAACTATGTAATTATTCAAACTAATACGGATCAGTTTATCATCCACTCAACAATGAAAGATGTAGAGATGAAATTGCCTTCTTCTAAATTCTTGCGAGTACATCGTTCATACATTATTCCATTGGAAAAAATTACCGTATTAGACGAAAACTCAGTGTTAATCGGAGAAAAAACTATTCCTATTGGAAAGTCTTATAAGGAGGTGTTTATGTCAAGATTAAATTTCTTGTAACCTATAGTTAATTTAAAAAGAAACACCCAGAGTTTACCTCCGGGCGTTTCTTTTTACTACATATTTTAAATTACTCTTCTTCGCGCATATTGTGAAATACATTCTGCACGTCTTCATCTTCTTCAATTTTATCAATCATCTTTACCACTTCAGCACGCTGTGCATCATTAACTTCAGCATATGTTGCAGGAATTCGATCTAGCTCAGCACTAATAATTGTAATTCCTTTTTCTTCTAATGCTTTTTGCATCGGACCAAAGTCAGAAAAAGAAGTGTATACAGCAACTTCGTTTTCATCCGATTCAAATTCTTCAGCACCAAAATCAATCAGCTCTAATTCTAAATCTTCTAATGTGCGAGTACCTTTTTCAATGGTAAATATTCCTTTACGGTTAAATATAAAATCTAACGACCCAGTTTTTCCTAATGAACCTTCTGAACGGTTAAAGTACATACGGATATTCGCTACTGTTCTTGTATTGTTATCAGTTGCTGTTTCAACTAATACAGCAACACCATGTGGCCCATATCCTTCAAAGATTACCTCGTCCATTGATTTAGCATCTTTTGCTTCAGCGCGATTAATAGCTGCCTCCACACGATCTTTAGGCATGTTCAACGCTTTTGCATTTTGCATCACCATTCTTAAACGTGGGTTTCCATCAGGACTAGAACCTCCTAATTTTACAGCAATCGCAATCTCTTTTCCGATACGAGTAAATGCTCTTGCATTTTTTGTATTGTTAGCAAATATTTTATGTTTCCTTTTTTCAAATGCGCGTCCCATGGTGAGCTTGATTTATAAGGTTAAATATAATTGTTTATACGTTAAATCTGAAATGCATTAAGTCGCCATCTTGCACAATGTATTCTTTTCCTTCCACAGCTAGTTTGCCAGCATCGCGGCAACCTGATTCAGATTCATACTTCAAGAAATCATCATAGTGAATTACTTCTGCTCTGATAAATCCTTTTTCGAAATCTGTATGAATAACACTTGCCGCTTGTGGGGCAGTCATGCCTTGATGTATTGTCCATGCACGAACTTCTTTTTCACCTGCAGTAAAATAGGTTTGCAGTTTTAATAATTGATACGCAGTTTTAATCAATTTCGCAACTCCTGAGTCTGTTAATCCTAGGTCATCAAGAAATGCTTTTCTGTCTTCGAAACTTTCTAATTGAGATATGTCTGCTTCGATGGCAGCAGCAATAATTAAAATATCTGCATTTTCACCTTTGATTGCGTTCTTAACTGCATCCACATGTCCATTGCCATTTACAACTGACCCTTCATCAACGTTACACACGTATAAAACTGGCTTTGTAGTCAACAACATTAAGTCTTCAACAGTTTTCCAATCTTCTTCGGATAATGGAGCTGAACGAGCAGACAATCCTTTTTCTAAGTGAGCTTTTATAATTTGATAGATTTCAAATGTTTTCTTCGCATCTTTATCTGTGCCCACCTTAGCAGCCTTTTCAATTCGCTGCATTCTTTTCTCTATTGTTTCTAAATCTTTTAATTGTAATTCGATATCGATTGTTTCTTTATCTCTCACAGGATTTACCTGCCCATCTACGTGCACCACATTGGGGTCATCAAAGCAACGTAACACGTGCAAGAGGGCATCGCACTCACGAATATTTCCTAAAAACTGATTTCCTAATCCTTCACCTTTACTTGCGCCTCGTACAAGACCTGCTATATCAACAATCTCCACTGTTGTAGGAACTACACGTTGTGGTTTTACTAATCTCTCTAACTCATTAAGTCTATCGTCTGGTACTGTTATTACACCAATGTTTGGCTCTATCGTACAGAATGGAAAATTAGCAGCAACAGCTTTTGCATTCGATAAACAATTAAATAAGGTCGACTTTCCAACATTGGGTAGTCCAACAATCCCACATTTTAATCCCATGATTCAAATTTTAAGTCTGCAAAAATAATTTAAAAAACGGAATAATCAGAGGTTAATCCATCTCTAAAAACTCAGATTTTGGGTAATTAATCTAATCTTCGAAGAATTTTACCTGATGCAGGCGTAAGAAATCTTTAATCACCGACACATGAATACATTGCCCCACATGTAGAAAAGGGGAATTGCTTACTTTCTTAACGGTGCTTCCAAAAGGTATTTCCAAATCTACTAAGTCGAAGCCTAAGTGTAAATGCTTGGTAGAACTTTGCATCCCATATATAACTCCTTCGTGGTCGAAAAGCGGTCCTCCACTTTGTCCTCGTAAGCCTGGAGAACTCATTTCAATCCCTACAATTTTCCCATTGGGCGCAAGCATCCGTGTTACAATTCCATCAATTGGAAAACTAGGTGAAAATTGATGCCCTTCTTTTGTCCACTCAATTTCATCAGTCTTGTAGTTATATACAAAATTGTTAAATTCAGGAAAGGGAAATCCTAAACGACACAATTGTTTTCCTTGACGAATATCATTGTCTTCTGATTTGAAGCGTGCATATCCTTGATATAAGATTTTTGTAAATCCTTTAAAAACTAATATTGCAAGATCTTGAGTAGGGTGCAAGTGACAATCCAATGAGGTGATTTTATCAAAACAGCCTAAAAAGCTTTGCTTCATTTGCACAATTGAATTATCTCTGAAATTGAATTCAGCCTCAATATCTTTTAAGTTATTGCTATAAATTTCGTCATTCTTTAATCGAAATCGCCGTTGTGAAAAGAGCAGATATTGCTGGTTTATTTGCTCTGCCTGAAGAATTTGTTCTGCAACATGTCGGCACGTAATCGCAACGCCTAAATCATTCACAAAAAACAAAGTTGCTGATCCTGGCATCACATGATTGTTCGGGTACAATCGCATAATACTATGGATGGGCTTTGTGAACCTGCTTACATCTTCAATTGCTCTTACAAACATTTTTCTATTTTTACATCCGAAATCAAAACACACAAACTTATGAAAAGAGAAGTTAGTTACGGGCTCTATTATGGAGGATTTTCAATATTATGGTTGTTAGTAATGTATGTTACAGAATTGAATCGCTCCAGTTCCGCTAGTTATTTGAATTATGTCAACTTGCTGGTATTGGCATTTTTTATTAATCAATTTGTTAAAGAAATAAAACTAGTAAGCGAAGGTTTTATTTCATTTTCGACAATTTTTAAAGGCGGATTATTAATTGGAACAATAGGTGGAGTTATTTCCTCAATTTTCTTTTATGTGCAGGTTAAATTTATTGATACTGGCTATGTAAGATTTGTTTTAGATCAAGCGATGATTGAAATGCAAAAGAAAGGAATGGGAGATGAGATGATTGATATGAATATGAAGATGGCTGCAAAATGGACAACCGCAGAATTCTTCTTGTTGATGGGTGTTGTGGGTTCACTGTTTATTTCCTCATTTGTTGCTGTAATTATGGCCTTTACTATGAAAAAGCCAAATCCAAACGAGATTGCGTAATTCTGAAAAATATTTATTGTAAACTGAAACGTCCTGTAGTATTTACTTCAGGACGTTTTTTTATAAACTTTCTATGGTTTCTTTTATTATCAGAATACAATCTTTCAATTGCTCTTCGTTAATCACTAGCGGAGGAGCAAATCGAATAATATCTCCATGAGTTGGTTTTGCAAGCAATCCTTTGTCTTTTAATTTTAAGCATATATCCCATGCATCAATGCCGTCCTTCTCCTGAATAACAATTGCATTTAACAATCCTTTTCCTCTAACAGCAGTAACACGATCTGAATTTATTTCACTTAATCCTACTCTTAAAATAGCACCTAGTCGTTCTGCATTCTCGGAAAGTTTTTCATCTATAACTACCTGCATAGCCGCAATTGCAACTGCACAGGCTAGAGGATTACCTCCATAAGTACTGCCATGCTCACCTGGTTTTATCGTCAACATAATTTCGTTACTCGCTAATACAGCAGATACGGGTATTGTTCCTCCCGATAATGCCTTTCCTAAAACTAAAATATCTGGCTTCACATTTTCATGATCACAAGCTAACATTTTTCCTGTCCTTGCTATTCCCGTTTGAACTTCATCAGCAATAAAAAGTACATTGTATTTTTTACATAGATTAGAAACTCCTTTTAAATAACCTTCATTCGGAACAAGAACACCAGCTTCACCTTGAATAGGCTCCACCATAAATGCCGCAACATTAGGGTCGCTAATAGCTTTCTCTAATGCAACTAAATCGTTGTAAGGTATTAATTCAAACCCTGGCATAAATGGACCGTAGCCAGCATAACTCGATGGATCATTCGATGAGGATACGGCAGCTAATGTTCTTCCCCAGAAATTTCCTTCTGCAAAAATGACTTTCGCTTTATTTTTTTCAATTCCTTTTACTTCATATCCCCAACGGCGCGCTAACTTAATAGCTGTTTCCCCGCCTTCAACACCCGTGTTCATTGGAAGTAATTTGTCATAGCCTAATAATTCAGTCATGAACTTTTCATACTTGCCTAAAACATCATTATGAAATGCACGAGATGTTAATGTTAATTTTGAAGCCTGCTCCACCATAGCTGCAATAATCTTCGGATGACAATGTCCTTGGTTAACGGCAGAATAAGCAGAAAGAAAATCGTAGTAACGATTGCCATCTACGTCCCAAACAAAAACGCCTTCACCTTTTGTTAAAACAACTGGAATAGGATGGTAGTTATGCGCACCGTATTTATCTTCTAACTGTATAGCTTCTGCACTTAAGCTCGATGAAATATTCGAATTCATATAGTAAATAATTGTTGCAAAGGTAGCGTTTTATCCGGCGAAAGTAAACAGGCGTTTATCGGATAACGGTAATCGTTCCCAGTTTCTCATAAACTGTCCGTAAGTCATATCCCGAATAACGAAGTCGGTAAAAATATACACCCTGCGGCACATCTACATTTTTGTATTTTCCATCCCACGTATCTTCAATCGAATGACTTTCAAATATCAATTGCGACCAACGGTTCAATAATAAAAGCTTGTAATCTTTAATAAAGGCACCTTCAGCCTTCCAAAATTCATTTAAGTCATCTTCATTAGGGGAAAATGCATTGGGTAAAAATAAAATTGGCTTTTGTATTAATTCTATTTCGTTGGAAAAGCTTTTCGCATTGTTACCTCCTTGATTTTCTTCTGCACGAATACGATAATGAAACTCGCCATTTTTAAGAGGTAAATCATCATCAATAAAATCAAAAGTAGTAGCATTGCTAAAAAATAAATCAGAATAAGGAATTCCAAATGTTTGTTCTGAACGTTCGATGTAATATCCCGCTAATTGATTATCCCAGTTGATGTATTCACTCCATATTAAACGATTTTCATAAGGAAACTGCTCTCCTTCTAACAAAATACTACATTGTTCTTCGCATGGCGGGAACATGTTGTCGCACTCATCTGTTACGTAAATTTTATAGCAATATGATGTTTCGTTGGTATACACTTTTTCATCTGTAAAGCTATTGAAACTATAGTTCTTTAATTGTGCAATTTCTTCCCAACTGCAAGTATCGCAATTTAGTTTTCGTTGGATATGTAAGGTTGATAAAAATAAATCAGGGTCGCTCTTCCAGGTAATTGTGATTTGATCATGTTCGGGAACAGATATACTAATTAATTCAGGTGTTTTAATAAAGGTCGTGTCGCCACTACATAATATATCAGAAGCGGGACCTTCAATTCCACAGCGGTTGGTGCCAGTGATGTAATAACAATATTGGTTTGTTATATTGTTAATTGCAGTTGAGTCGTAAAGCGTAGTGGCTTTTGGAAGATTTGTGATTTGGGTAAACGGACCACCGTTAGTGCTTCTGTATATGGTAAAATAGTCGAACAAACGATTTATGATGGTATTATCGTTGGCGATAGTTATAGCAATGGTGTTTTCATCTGTTACCTGAAGACATAAAATATTTTGCTGAGCAATTATTGGAGTGGGTCTGACAAGGATCGAAAATTTACCAATCGAGGTTAATGGCAACGGACAGCCGTTATCGGATAATTCATAGGTAATGAGATAGGCCGAATCTCTTCCTTGATTGCAGGATGTATTCCAGCAAAAAGTAGTACTTACGAATGATTGTCCAACGGTATCATAACTTATAGCATATGGAGCTTGAATAGTTGTGTTTGGAAAGTTGGCAAAAATTTCTCCAGAATAATTTAAAAACAGTGAATCGTTATTGGGGTCATTGGCTGTTACATTAAAACATAAATTGTCGCCAGCATATAACTCATATTTTTTATTGACCACATTCGCTGATAAATTAGGAGGTGTGTTGCCACTGCAAGGGATAGCCGTAATTTCAATTTCACGACGAATCTCTCCAATCTGAATACCATTTCGGTATTCTTTAACGCTCACTGCCATTGCGTACAATCCTGTTCCGTCTGTTTGTCCTTCCGCTAATCCTGTTTGTCGGTTTATGACTAACGGCATCGTGGTTCCGCAAATGCCATTTATTGAAAAAGGTGGTTGCCAAGCGCAAGAGACGTAGGGTACAGGCTGCGGAATCTGATTTCCTCCTGAAGGGCTAAATGGATTTGGGGTTGCTGATGAGGTATTGCCGCCTGCAAGAGGAGAGCTAAATGTGTAAACTAATGAATCGCCATCAATATCTACCGCAGTAAAGGGTAATTTGAAATATGACTGCGCGCATACATAGGGTAGAGGTGGCACTATAAATTCCGGACTTGAACTTTGTAATACAGGATCGGGAATCGAACAGTAAAAAGCCATACCTGCCTGACTCGGACTTTGAATATTAACTACGGTTGTATTTCTGCAACATCGTTCCCAAACTAAATAATAGCCTAGAGGTCTGTTAGGTAATTGAACTGTTCGCTTATAAGTTCCTGCTTGCATGCATACTGTTGGAGGGGCAATACATCCGGGGCCTGAATAAGAAAGCGCTTGAATTGTTCCTAAATCTAGATGAATCGTATCGTATAAGGTATTGTCGTCAGCACTAAAGATTCCGATAGTGATATTTTGATCAAACGGAGCAGCCTGCGAATTAGAACAATCGCGGTAAAGGACTAATTCAACTTCGAAATTATTATTGCCTAAGTACTTCGTTGTTAATTCGCCACCAGCAATATGCAATGAAAAAGCAAAATTGCTTGCTAAAATCAAAAGAATTAACAGCGAAAGTTTTTTCATTTATTTAGTGTCGAGGCAGCTCAAAGTTACCTATTTTTATCTCCGTAAAAAAATAATATGAAGCCGGGAGATATAATAGAAAATTTAGAGGTGATTGATATTGCTGATGATGGAAAAGCAGTATGTAAAAATGAGGGAGTAGTTATCTTTATTGATAATGCTGTACCAGGTGATATTGTCAATGTGAAAATTCGTAAGAAGCATAAATCTTTTTTTGAAGGGAGTGTTGATTCAATCGTTCAACCATCAAAAGAAAGAACGAATCCTGTTTGTCATCATTTTGGAACGTGTGGTGGTTGTAAGTGGCAGCACTTTTCTTACGCTATGCAATTGCAGTTTAAACAAAAGCAAGTAGTGGATGCAATGACACGTATTGGTAAATTAGAAAATCCAAATATTCTTCCCATCATAGGTAGTGCAGAGCAAACATTTTATCGCAATAAACTCGATTATAGTTTTGCTGATAGAAAATGGCTTACCCGCGAAGAGATGAATGTTGATGAGCCTGCATTTGAGCCAGGCTTAGGATTTCATATTCCTGGTAAGTTCGATAAAGTATTAGATATTAGTCAATGTTATTTGCAAGCTGATCCATCTAACGATATCAGACTAAGTGTACGAAAGTATTGCGTTGAAAACGAAATGCCGTTTATCAATATTCGTAAGCGTGAGGGAATGATGAGAGGATTGATAATTCGTAATACTAACATTGGAGGATTAATGGTCATTGTCATGGTGTTTCAGGATGAAGAAGGGAAGTTAAATGGATTGTTGGAGCATCTGAAAAATAATTTTCCGCAGATAACTTCATTGCTATATGTGATAAACAATAAAGCCAATGACACCATTCACGATCAGGAAATCCATTGCTATCATGGTATGGAATACATCGAAGAGCAAATGGAAAATTTAACTTTTCGAATCGGACCAAAATCGTTTTTTCAAACGAATGGTAAACAAGCGCTGGTGTTGTATCAAGTTGCTCGTGAATTCGCTAATTTGAAAGGTGATGAAGTGGTGTATGATTTATATACTGGAACAGGAACTATTGCCAACTTCGTCGCACATCAGTCGAAGAAGGTGGTAGGAATTGAATATGTAAAAGAGGCTATCGATGATGCGAATGTAAATTCAGAAATCAATAATGTCGATAATACTGTTTTCTATGCAGGTGATATGAAAGATTTATTGACGGATGATTTCATGGAACAGAATGGAAGACCAGATGTTATTATAACTGATCCACCACGAGTAGGCATGCATCAAGATGTTGTAAAGCAATTATTGAAAGTAGCTTGTAAGAAGATCGTTTATGTAAGTTGTAATCCTGCAACGCAAGCGCGCGATCTAGAAATGCTAAGTGAGAAATATAAAATAGTGAAATTACAGCCTGTCGATATGTTTCCTCATACGGCTCATGTTGAGAATGTGGCTTTGTTAGAATTGATTGATTAATAAATATGAAAAAAATAGTTTTCTTTCTTTTGATTGTTTTTAGTTTGAATACCTTCGGACAATCGAATGCTATTCGTTGTATAGAAAACTTTAAAGGCAGCAAGGATTTTCTTTTTTCGCGTTTCGATCATTATGGAGTAGGGACAAAAAAATCGAAATACTTAAAAACTAGTAAAGGATTAGAAGAGGTTTCGAATATTGATAATTACAAATTGCATTTTACAACTTCAGATAAAATACCTTCATTGTTTATCAAGATTGAAGTTTCTGACACTGCAGCTTTTGAAATTGACAAAGCAATCATTGTCGATAATTACCAGCTCTTACTTCAAAATACCAAGCGCGTACAACCTATAGTTGATACATTAAATGTTAATGGCTATAACTTTTACGGATATACGAAATCGGAAATTGATTCAGCCGTTTCAATTGCTTCTTATGTTTATTTTACTAAATCGAATGAAGCCGTCTATTTTAATTTTATGAATCGCTCAGGAAAAATATTGCTTTATAAAAGTATTTCGGAGTTTTTAGAGCAGCGAGATTTACTGCTTACCAATTTTGTTGAACGAATGAAAAAATTTAATTAATATGACTATCTGGGGTGTTTCCATATTTCAAGATAGAGATGCAATGGATCTCTTTGAAGAAATTTTAAATGGCGGTTATTTAGTGCATGAAATTAGAACGTCATGTTCAATTGTTATCGACGATTACGAAGATTTAACAATGTACGAGACCTGTTGCGTAGCCGTGTTAGGCGCTGAACTTGTAGCGGCATCAATGGGTAATATTTCAAAACATTTTCCAGGTCCTGAATTTTTCGAAGGGGAATATACCGATGGAGTAAAAGTGGAACATCCTGATTGGGATGAACTTTCCGACTTTTCAAATAAAGATCTTCGATTGCTTGCCATCAATGCCATTAAAACACTTTTGATAACTGAGCGTTGTGATTATTATCTTTATTGGCGCGATGCAAAAAATTATGAAGAGTGGGTGGCAGAAATGAATGATTTACTCGAGCGACTGCATTAAAAAAGGCCATCTCATCGAGACAGCCTTTTACAAAAATCATTATTGTTTCTTATAAGTGAATCACTTCGCCATAAGCCATCGCTACGGCTTCCATTACGGCTTCCGACATAGTTGGGTGTGGGTGTATCGACTTAATAATTTCATGACCTGTTGTCTCTAAATTTCTTGCAACAACAACTTCAGAAATCATCTCCGTCACATTCGCTCCAATGAAGTGAGCTCCTAACCACTCACCATATTTCGCATCAAAAATTACTTTTACAAATCCTTCTGATGTTCCACCAGCTTGTGCTTTCCCACTTGCTGAGAATGGAAATTTACCAACTTTAATTTCGTAACCTGCTTCCTTCGCTGCTTTTTCTGTCATACCAACAGATGCAATTTCCGGAGAGCAATAAGTACATCCAGGGATATTTCCGTAGTTAATTGGCTCTACATGCATACCTGCGATTTTTTCTACACAACAAATGCCTTCAGCTGATGCAACGTGTGCTAACGCTGGTCCCTTAACGATATCGCCAATAGCATAAATGCCTGGTATATTAGTTTGATAAAAATCGTTAATTAACACTTTGCCTTTATCTGTGATTACACCAACTTCTTCTAATCCGATATTTTCTAGATTTGAAACAACACCAGCAGCAGAAAGTACGATATCACAATCGATAACTTCTTCTCCTTTTCCAGTTTTAACTTTTACCTTGCAACCATTTCCTGCTGTATCAACCGATTCAACCGATGAGCTAGTCATAACATTTATGCCCATCTTCTTGAATGATTTTTCTAATTGCTTACTAATATCGTCGTCTTCAACAGGAACAATGTTCGGCATGAACTCAACGAGAGTTACTTTCGTTCCCATTGCGCTGTAGAAATACGCAAACTCACAGCCGATAGCACCTGATCCAACAATCACCATACTCTTAGGCATTTCAGGTAAAACCATAGCCTCGCGATAGCCAATTATTTTCTTTCCATCCTGAGGCATATTTGGTAAATTACGACTACGCGATCCTGTAGCAAGCATGATATGATTCGCTTCAATCAAAGAAACTTTACCATCAGCAGTAGTCAGTTCTATTTTTTTACCTGGCTTTAATTTTCCGTAACCGCTAATAACATCAATTTTATTTTTCTTGAATAAAAACTGAATTCCTTTGCTCATGCCATCAGCCACTCCGCGACTTCTCTTCACCACTGCATTAAAATCTGCTTTGCCTTCTGTAACAGTAATGCCGTAATCAGCAGCATGTTTTAAATATTCAAAAACTTGAGCGCTCTTTAATAAAGCTTTGGTTGGAATACATCCCCAGTTTAAACAAACACCGCCTAATGATTCTTTTTCAACCACGGCTACTTTCATCCCCAATTGGCTGGCGCGAATGGCAGCAACATATCCTCCAGGACCACTTCCAATAACTACTAAATCGTAATTCATAATTGTATGTTTTTAATGGGGCAAAGGTAATCGAAATCTAAATAAGTTCAGTCAAGGGCTTTTCGATATTTCAGATAGGGGATATGACTAAATTTCAGTAGTATAAAACTCGATTGGTTTCCCTTCTAATGTTCCTTCTTTGGTTACCTTTACACCCAAGATAAATTATTATGTGGCAGTATCAAATTTCTTCTTCTAATCCATCTACCCGTTACATCCAAGTTGCTTTCAAGTCGAATGTAAACTCCGATAGCACATTGGTTAAGTTACCGAAGTGGCGTCCCGGTAGGTATGAACTAGGAAATTTTGCTAAGAATATTCGTGATTTTAAAATTACCGATGAACATGGTAATCCTGTTCAATTTGAAAAAATAGATAGTCATTGTTGGATGGTGAATACAGTTGCCTGCAACGAAATGACCATCAAGTTTAATTATTACGCGAACCAGTTAGATGCAGGAGCTTGTTTTACAGATACTGATTTTTTATATGTTAATCCTATTCATTGTATGCCGTATTTAGCGGACATGCTTCATACCGAATGTGTTTTAACAATTGATGTAGATGTGGCTTGGGAAATTGCCTGCGGATTAAAACCACTCAGCAAGAATGTACTTCATGCAGCGTCTTATCATGATTTAGTGGATAGTCCTTTTATCGCCTCTGCATCTATGCATCATGATTCATTTGATGTCGATGGAGTTAAATTTCATCTTTGGTTTCAGGGAGAAGTGAATCCCGATCTTGATCGCATCAAAAAAGATTTCATTGCTTACACGCAAAAGCAGTTTGTGGTGATGGGTACTTTCCCTGTTGCTGAATATCATTATTTGATTTTAATAACGCCGTATCGTTTTTATCACGGCGTTGAGCATACAACTTCTACAGTTCTCGCCCTTGGACCAGGTTATTCATTAATGAAGCCTGAATTTTATAAAGAGTTGTTGGGTGTTGCATCGCACGAATTATTTCATACATGGAATGTGAAAACATTACGCCCGAAAGATTTTGTACAGTACGATTACTCGCAAGAGAATTACAGTCGACTAGGTTGGGTGTATGAAGGGTTTACTACTTACTATGGTGATTTGTTTTTAGCGCGTTCCGGATTTTTTACCATGCAGGATTGGTTTGCTGAAGTGAATGTTCGTTTACAAAAACATTTTGATAATGATGCTCGTTTTCGGTATTCCGTAGCTGATAGTAGTTTTGATACGTGGTTAGATGGATATGTTCCAGGTGCGCCGCATCGCAAAACGAATATTTACGATGAAGGAAGTATCATTGCTATGATGCTTGATTTGTACCTTCGTCGAGCAAGTAAAAACCTGAACTCATTAGATACGTTATTTAAAAAGTTGTATGATGATTTTTCAGGACATCATCGTGGCTATCAAACGGAAGATATTTTAAATCTTGCTATTGAAATGAGTGATGCAGGAGTGAAAATAATTTTCGATGATTACATTCATGGAACTAAAAACACAGAATCATTCCTGAATGAATTATTGCACGAAGTGGGTTGCTATGTAAGTAGGATTCCTGCAAAGAATACACAGGAGAGATGCTTTGGATTCAAGACGATTCAAGAACAAGGTAACACTAAAGTTGGATCCATTTATCCCGGAAGTTTGGCTGAATTAGCTGGACTAGCAAAGGATGATGAAATAGCTGCTGTAAACGGGTGGAAAGTAGAAAGTAACTTAAGTGATTTGCTGCAATTATACAACATAGTTGATTTAACCGTTTTTTCTCAAAAGAAAATGAAGTCGATTAATTTGGTAGCTTCTGATAATCGATATTTTGATACAATAAAATTGGGTACTATTACAGATGCAAGTGAAGCGCAGAAAGCAGCGTTTAAAAGCTGGACAAACTTATAATGAAGAAACTAGAAAAAAAGAAAGAGCACCCGAAAGAGAAAACTGTTTTGCATCCACGCAATAAGCACCGTGAACGTTACAATTTTAAAGAACTCGTAGCGAGTTGTCCCGAATTAGCACCTTATGTGATCATCAATGATTATGACGATGAGTCCATCGATTTTTTTAATCCCGATGCTGTTATGATGCTCAATAAAGCATTGTTAAAACACTTTTATAAAATCGATAAATGGATTATGCCGGAAGGCTATTTATGTCCACCTATACCCAGTCGTGCCGATTACATTCATTATATGGCTGATTTATTAGCCGAGCGAAATAATGGAAATGTACCTACGGGAAGTAGCATAAAAGTATTTGATGTTGGAGTAGGAGCGAATTGTATTTATCCTTTAATCGGAAATAGAGAATACGGATGGTCGTTTGTTGGTTCTGATAATAAACCTGAGGCGCTAATATCGGCAAAGGATATTCTTGAAAATAACGGCGAAATAAAAGAAAATGTGGAATTACGTTTGCAACCAAATTCTTCAAATATTTTCAAAGGGATTGTCAAAGAAAACGAGCAATTCGATTTCACGATATGTAATCCTCCTTTTTATTCGTCGTATGAAGAATCTCGATCAGGGAATATTCGTAAGTTAAGTAATTTGCATGGGAAGCCGATTAAAGAAATTGCTCGGAATTTCGGAGGGAATAATATGGAATTATGGTGCGATGGAGGAGAAGAAAAGTTCGCTAAGCGAATCATAGAACAAAGCAAACTAATTGCGCATTCTTGTTTTTGGTTTTCTACATTGATTTCCAAACAAGCTCATCTCGAAAGTATTTATAAAGCCTTGTATAACGCACAAGCTGTTGAAGTGAAAACGATTGCTATGACGCAAGGAAATAAATCAAGCCGAATTGTAGCATGGACCTTCCTTACTCCTGTGGAACAAACCAAATGGGCTATCACCCGATGGAATCCTAAAGTAGCGTCTCGCACAACTGTAAATCCTGAAGGGACAAGACAGTAAATCGTAAATTATTTTGTAAAAACAACAACCGAGATCTCTACATTCACATCCTTGGGTAATCTCGAAACCTGAACCGTTTCGCGCGCAGGAAAATCGCCGCTAAAATAACTGCCATAAACTTCATTTACGGCTGCAAACTGATTCATGTCTTTTAAGAAAATGCCAGTTTTAACTATGTGTGAGTAATCGGCTCCTGCTTCCTTTAAAACAGCACCAATATTTTTCATCACTTGATGCGTTTCATTCTCGATAGATGATAAATCTAATTCGCCTGTTGCTGGAACAATCGCAATTTGTCCTGATACAAAAAGCATGTTTCCTGCCTTTACGGCTTGAGAATAGGGTCCAATAGGAGCGGGAGCGTTGGTTGTATGGATGATGGTTTTCATAGTAGTTTTTTGCAAAGTTATATTCTTTGATGAATTCTTAGAAAGTACTTTAATACATTTGCAACAATGTCTAGAATAGCCATCATCGATAATTACGATTCATTCACCTATAATCTTGTTCATTATCTCGAAGAGATTACCAATGGCGAGGTATCGGTTTTTTTTAATGATCAAGTTACAATTGAGGAACTCGAAAAATTTGATGCACTGGTCATTTCTCCCGGACCAGGCATTCCTTCAGAGGCGGGAATTACCATTCAAATCATTCAGCATTTTGCAGGCAACAAACCAATACTAGGTATTTGTCTCGGACATCAAGCAATAGCCGAAGCTTTTGGTGGCATGCTACGTCAATTAGATCAGGTGTTACATGGAGTTGTTCGTCTTTGCAAGGTTACAAATGCAGATTCGATTTTTCAAAATATTACTTCAGACTTCGAAACAGGCCGTTATCACAGTTGGGTAGCTGATGAAAAATCATTTCCTGATTGCTTGGAAATTTTAGCAACGGATGAAACGAATTGCATCATGGTGTTAAAGCACAAAGAGTATAACATGTACGGAATGCAATTTCATCCCGAATCAATAATGACACCTGAAGGTAAAATGATGATGAGTAATTGGGTGGATTTGTTGGTGTAATCAAATTTTATATTTAACCAGGGTGGGGTTTAAACCCCACCCTGGTTGGTTGATTTAAATTTTCATATCGTTCATCAAATAGAATTATTTTTAACAGGGATAGGTTTAAACCTGTCCCTGTTGCGTTAATACGTCCCTGCCCACTTTTAAGCTTCGGTATCAGCGACCGGGATTTTGCACCCAAATTCATTAATACATTTTAACTTCGGAGAGATAGCGAGACTTCGCTAAGAGAGGTCTGCAATTGATGGTAAAATAATTTTTCCAGCAGGGTGGGGTTTAAACTTAATCTGAATGTATAAAATCAAATATTAAAACAGGTGCGGGTTTGCCTGTAGTGAGTAGCGAGGTTTCGCTATACTACTACAGGCCCGCACCTGCTTAGTTTATACCTCTTGCTCCATTTCTGTCTTAAATCGCAAGAATTCGTGATTTTCGGCCGGGCTTCAGCAAACCATATCTTGTTGTTACTTGCCACAATTAATCCTTGTGATAAATAAATCATTGTTGTACTTTTGAAAATCAAATTCGAAAACTATCGATTAGAAAAAAATAATTGAAAATAATTAGCGTTTGCTAACTGCCTGTATCTGAAAAGTCGAAAATTCAATTGCAACGGGAAAGTTTAGTAAGTGCTCACGTAAAGCGTGGGTGTTACTTTACTTCGTTGCTAGGGCTTCGACTCCCTCAGATACAAGTTGGTGATTGTCCCACGCTGATTTTTTATACCAAACGCTGAGCGGGGTGAAACAGCAATAAAAAAACAAATTATGAATTACAAAAAATTCTTGGCAACATTTAAAAAAGCAAGTGTTAGCCGCAAAAAATTAAATTTAATTGCAGTGCTATTACTAGCTGCAAGCATCGCATTCGCGCAAGTACCTTCGTATGTACCAACTAACGGACTCGTAGGCTGGTGGCCGTTTAATGGAAATGCGAATGATGAAAGTGGAAATGGTAATAATGGGATGGTGAATGGAGCGACGTTGACGAGTGATAGGATTGGCAGTCCTAATATGGCATATCTTTTTAATGGAACAACAAATTATATTTCATTAAGTAATAGTTTTTTTAATGGTAGCAATAGCGTACCACAATTAACCTATTCTGTATGGATCAAATGTCACCAATTACCAATTAATTCTTCTGCATTTATTTCAGGCAAGGAAGGATATTGGAGATCAAAATACCTGTTCCTTGAGCCAGACGGTTCAATTCATTTTGGAAGAACACAGCCTAGTCCTCAAAATTATATTGACGTAAACTCCGGGGCCAATGCGATTCAGCTTAACAATTGGCAAAATATCATCATAACATTCTTATCTGGTGACTTAAAGATGTATATAAATGGCAATTTAGTTGGAAGTTCAACCATTCCATATTTAAATTTAGACTATTCTTATTTGTTGCAAGGAAATGCAACAAACACTAATTTTATCGGAGCGGTTAATCCAGCTTCAGGAATATCGGATTATTTCAACGGCTGCATAGACGATTTTGGTATTTGGAACCGAGCATTAACTCAACAAGAAATCACAGCACTTTACAATTCACAATCATGCAATAGTTCTTCAAATACCATCACTGCTGACGGTCCTACTACTTTTTGTGCAGGTAACTATGTTAACTTAACAAGTGATGTGTTGGGTGGTACTTACCAATGGAAGAAGAACGGAGTAAACATTACTACGAACGCAACTACTAAAACGTATAAAGCAACAGCAACAGGTTCTTATACCTGCGTAGCTAATTGTAACGGTACTGTCTTAACGAGTAATGCCATTGCTGTAACGTCTAAAACAAATGCTTCTGCTTCGGTATCGGCAAGTGGAGCAACATCGTTCTGCGCTGGTGATAGCGTAACACTTAATGCAACTAACCTCGGTAGCAATTACAGCGTGCAATGGTATCGTACGAATATCTCTATGGAGAATGCAACGGCTTACTCTCAAGTTGTAAAACAACCTGGCACTTATAAAGTGGTAACTAAAAATTTAACTACAGGTTGCTCTCGCATTAGCGGTAGCGCAATAACTACTTCAGTAAATTGTCGTATTGCAGGAGATGTCACTTCCGGTTCTATCATCCAAGAAAATACCAACGTTGATAGTCGCTTTATAGATAACGAACTTTCACAAGGCGTGCATATTTTTCCAAATCCAAACAGTGGTGTATTTAGTTTCAACTACGATGGAGAAGAAACAGGTGATGCTGTATTGCAAATCATCAACAACATGGGACAATCCATTTATGAATCTCGATTATCTGTCCCAGAAGGTGGCTTCACACAAGATCTTCAATTAGGCGATAACATCACCAAAGGAATTTATATCGTGCGTCTATTAATCAACAATAGCTACCATGATAGCAAGGTGATTGTGAAATAGTCCATAACTCATTAATATTTGAAAAGCATCGGAAGACTCCGATGCTTTTTTTAGTTATACAGGTAACCTATTTAATGATATTAAATATCTGTTGGAAATTCCATCAAATTAATGCATATCCTTAATGCTATTATTTCTGATTGTTCTTTCTTTTGCCTTGACACAAAACGAAAGAACCAAAGAAAAAGTCAAGGCTACACTTTATTCTTTTGTAAGCAAATTTTTTCCTAGATAAAATTGCTACAAATTCAGTGATCTCCTCGCTAACTCGGAATTTCTAAATTTGTTTAACGCAATTTTATCTTCGTCAAAAACCGAATAAACTGAGGCCATTTTATTTTGATTTTTTATTAAGATAATCGTCCGCCTTAAAATTATTGCGGAATAAAGATGCAGCAGTAAGAAACGAATAGAAATAAGCGGTGTTTGCTTGTGCCGTGCGAAGCCTCGGTAAGGCCTAGATAAATTCATTAAAAAGTTGAGTTCGATTTATTTTACGAGGTTCATTGCATTCACGCCTAATTTATAATCCGTTGCGCGCGTATGCAGCTCCTTAAACTTCTCCTCTCCTTTGGAGAGGTTGGGAGAGGTCAAAAATTAATGGTGAAATAAAGACCTCCCTAAATCCCTCCGAAGGAGGGACTTCTATTTATGATGATCCTCTCCTTTGGAGAGGTTGGGAGAGGTCAAAAATTAATGTTGAAATAATTATTTAAACAGGTGCGGGTTTGCCTGTAGTGAGTAGCGAGGTTTCGCTATACTACTACAGGCCCGCATCTGTTTTTTAACCCGTCACTGGTTGTTAAAATCCTAACCTGATTTTTATTCAATTTTCGAATCATCAAATTCTCCCATTAGCAAATTCTCCCATTATCACATTAGCAAATTAATGCTGTATCTTTGCCTCAGAAAGCAAACCGCCTTGTCGCCCTTCGGGGAGGAAAGTCCGGGCAACAAAGAGTACCACACTTCCTAACGGGAAGGCAGTAGCGAAGAAATTTACTACCGACAGACAGTGCCGCAGAAAACTATACCACCTGGAGGTAAACTCTGGGTAAGGGTGAAAATGTGAGGTAAGAGCTCACAGGTTGTGATGGCGACATCCAACTGGGTAAACCTTGTGGGTTGAAAAACCAAATAGGTTGGGGATGAGAGCTGCTCGTTCGATTGAACCTTCGGGTTCTGCCCCAATGGGTAGGTTGAATCAGGTGTTACGCGAGTAACATCGCAGATAAATGACAGGGGCCCGCTTGCGGGGACAGAATCCGGCTTATAGGTTTGCTTTCTTTTATTACTTTTATCCCAATGTCACTGCGCAAAATTTCTATCCAGATTAGTAATAAGCACGATTTGTATTATCGTATTGTACTCATCTCTATTTCTATTCTTGTTATTACTTATTTTCTTCCTCAACAGGTAAAGTTTAAATACAATTTTTCTACTGCCGAAATCTGGCATTACGAAGACCTTCGCGCTCCTTTCGATTTTCCAATCTATAAATCAGAGAAACAAATTGATGCCGATCGTAAACAAATTATCCAGCATTCTTCGCTCTATTTTGTAAAAGATACCGCCGCTTATCTCCACGCTATCGAAGAGTTTCATACTTTGTTCAATGATAAAAATGCATGGACAAATGGAGAACTTATTATTGCTAAAATTTATAACGACGGAGTTTTTGAATCTACGCGAAATGCGAGTCCTGTCGATGGTCAGCAGTTATTCATAGTCATAGGTAATTCCGAAACACCATCAGAGGTTAATTCATTAGTGAATGTTAATCAGTTAGGTGATCGCGTCTCTTATGAATTATCAAAGTCGAATTTGCAAGCTGATTTATTATTGAAGAATGCTATCGTACAGTCTATACGACCTAACATAACTTTCGAAGCTTCGCTCACAGAAAAAAACCGACAGCAACAGTTGTCTGATATTAATCCCGTTCGTGGAATGGTGAAGAAAGGTGTGCTCATCGCTGAGCAGGGGAAGGTTGTTGGTCAACAAGAGTATGAAGCGCTTTCTTCTTTGCGTAAAGCATACATGGGAGAGGACGTCGGTAGTTCAATGCTGTCGTGGTTGTATCTAGGATACTTGTTATTAGTATCTGTTGCAATCATCATCTTGTTAACGTTTTTGTGGTTGTTGCGAAAAGATATTTTACTTAACTCCCGCAAGATGGGGCTCTTGTTCTTGCTGATTGTAATTACTTGTGTGATTTATTCGAAAGTATTAATGTCCGATAAGGTGGATGTGCTACTTGTGCCACTTTGTATTTTGCCATTAGTCGTACGTGCCTTTTTCGATACACGTTCTGCCTTGTTTGTTCATGTGCTCACCATGTTGATCTTAGGTAGCATCGCACCATCGGGATTTGATTTTGTGTATATGCAAATTATCACGGGAATGGTGGCCGTGTTTAGTGTGTTTAATATGCGCAAGCGTGGTCAGTTATTTTTGGCTGTTGGATTAATTTTCCTAGCCTATTGTGTTACATACATCGGAATTTCATTACTTAATGAAGGAAACATCGATAAGTTTAATTACGTGAATTTATTGTGGTTGTTGGGCAACGGATTTCTTACATTGTTAGCTTATCCACTTATCTTCTTTATTGAAAAAATATTCGGACTCACGAGTGATTTTTCATTGATGGAATTATCTGATTTTAACAGTGAGTTGCTTCGCGATTTATCATTAAAAGCGCCTGGTACATTTCAGCATTCCTTACAAGTGGCGAATCTTGCAGAGGCTGCTATATTTAAAATAGGAGGGAATTCTTTACTTGTCCGTGTAGGTGCTTTATATCACGATATTGGTAAAATGGATATGCCGATGTATTTTATCGAGAACCAAACAACGCAAGTAAATCCACATGATGAGATAGCTTTCGAAGAGAGCGCATCATTAATCATTAATCACGTCTCGCTCGGAATTAAAAAAGCGAAGAAATATAATTTGCCAGATGTCATCATCGATTTCATTCGCACGCATCACGGGACAACGGTAGTACAATATTTTTATCAGTCATTTTTAAAAAACAATCCGGATGAAAATGCCGATGAAGCTGATTTCTCTTACCCAGGACCAAAACCTTTTTCAAAAGAAACAGCTGTTTTAATGATGGCCGATTCGGTTGAAGCTGCAGCGCGTAGCCTTACAGTTCATGATGCGCAGTCGATAGAGCGATTAGTGGATGTGATTATCAATCATCAGATTAATGGCGGACAGTTTGAAAATTGCGATATTACCTATAAGGATATTACAGCTATAAAGAAGATTTTTAAGAAAATGCTCAATAGCATTTATCATGTTCGGGTGGCATATCCCGCTGTCTCTTAAAGTTTTATTTTAATTTCTTAATTCGAGCGATTTCTTCACTATTTTTGTTTTCTTATGTCTGATATTATTCGTTTGTTACCCGATGCTGTTGCTAATCAGATTGCCGCTGGAGAAGTTATTCAGCGACCTGCTTCTGCTGTTAAAGAGTTAATGGAAAATGCTATTGATGCAGGAGCAGCCAAAATTCAATTAATACTTCGCGATGCTGGTAAGGCACTCATTCAAGTAGTGGATGATGGTAATGGTATGACGGATACCGATGCTCGTCTTTGTTTCGAGCGCCATGCTACTTCAAAAATCCGTAAGTCGGATGATTTATATACGCTGCGCACTATGGGCTTTCGTGGAGAAGCTTTGGCTTCTATTGCGGCCGTTGCACAAGTGGAATTAAAAACGCGTTTAGTGAATACCGAAATCGGAACGAAGATTCATATCGAAGGAAGTGAAGTAAAATTGCAGGAGCAAGTAGTCACTCCCGAAGGAACATCTTTCGCGATTAAGAATTTATTTTATAATGTTCCTGCTCGCAAAAACTTTTTAAAGTCTGATCCTGTTGAGTCGCGTCATATAAACGAAGAGTTTATTCGTGTGGCTTTGGCTAATCCGGAAATTGCATTTACCATGCATCAAAATGGACATCTTGTTTATGATTTAAAGAAAGGAAATTTTAAACAGCGCATTGCTGCTATCTTTGGAAGTAATTATTCTGAACGGATGGTTCCTATTGAAGAGGAAACAACTATTGTAAAGATTGAAGGCTTTGTAAGTAAGCCTGAATTTGCTAAAAAATCGAGAGGCGAGCAGTACTTTTTTGTTAATGGCCGTTTTATAAAAGATAATTATTTACAGCATGCCGTTTCAGCAGCTTTCGATTCATTAATACCTAAAGATGTTTATCCATCTTATTGGTTAAATATTTCTATTGATCCCGCTTCCATTGATGTCAATATTCATCCAACAAAAACGGAAATTAAATTCTTGGATGATAAAAATGTGTATGCTATTCTTCGTGCATCTACAAAGCGCGCTTTAGGAAAATTTAGTGTTATGCCTTCCCTCGACTTCGAACAAGAGTCGTCATTTATTTTATCTGTTGATAAAATGAATTCTATCCCC
Source organism: Chitinophaga pinensis (assembly GCA_943332105.1). Lineage (GTDB taxonomy): Bacteria > Bacteroidota > Bacteroidia > AKYH767-A > OLB10 > CAINEC01. The sequence continues at coordinate 36,474 of CALQOD010000006.1, forward strand.
GTTCAGCCAACCATAAAGGTTAATCCGAATTACAATCCGTTTAAAACAGAGTCGAATGATGGTTCAGCAATTAAATTCAGAACACAATGGAATAATGTTGAGCCTGCAAGAACCCAAGAATGGCTTAAAGCACACGAGGATTTAAAGAAGCCAGCTACCGCTTTACAACAGCAAATAGATAATCAGCCATATGAAAAATCATTAACTGATGTTCTTGAAGAGCTCGATGATTTTCGTTTTGTTCAGGTTAGTCCTAAGCACTTTACCGCAACAAGCGAAATTGGTCTGTTGGTTATTGATATCATGGGCGCCTATGAACGTATCCAATATGAAAGGTACTTACACGCACTGGAGAAAAAGCCTGCAGCTGCACAGCAACAATTATTTCCACCTCAGCTTCATCTATCGCCTGCAGACGCTCAAGTGGTGAAGGAACTGGAAGAAGATTTAAGAAAAATTGGATTCGATTTATCCGACTTTGGTAACAATACAATTGTGGTAAATGGAATTCCTGCAGATTTAGAAGCAGGTACTGAAGAGCATTTCTTACATCAGATATTTGAACAGTACAGGAATAATAAAGATCAGATTCGCTTAAGTTCTCACGAAAACCTGGCTCGTGCAATGGCAAAGGGTTTAATGAACCGTGTGAATAGAAAGTTTTCTGCTCGCGAACTTAAGCAAATCGCAATCGATTTACTGCACTGTGAGAATCCGAATTACAATATAACAGGTAGGCCTATACTTAAATGGCTTCATGAAAGTGATATTCAATCTTTATTTTAAATTATGAACGAACCATACAGGCCATCCGGTTTTCAAGTATTACCTCCCGTAGTTAAGAATTTACTCATATTAAATATTCTGATTTTTCTACTTACCTATGTTTTAGAATCAAAAATCGGGTTCGATTTAAATGAATACCTCGGTTTGCATTTTATCACAGCAAGCGGATTTTTGCCAATTCAGTTTGTTTCTTATATGTTTCTGCATGCTAACTTAACACATATCTTATTTAATATGTTTGCCCTTTGGACCTTCGGAACGGTATTAGAAAATACCTGGGGAGCAAAACGATTTATAATCTTTTATGCAGTTTGTGGTATAGGCGCTGGCGTTACACAGACAGCTGTTGTAGGTTGGGATATACATAATGCGAAAGAGTCCGCCGATAAATTCTATGCTGATCAATCACCGGATGCGTTTTTAGTCTTTGTGAAAGATCGCGACTTAGTTGGGGAGCAAGGAGGAGTTCTGACTCGTTTATGGCATTATGTTACCGATTATCGCCCACGTCAAGATTTAATTGAATTCGTTAATTCTTGGAATAGTAATAAATTAGAGTTGGCTTATCGCAATGAAGCAAAGGATTTTGTTGATTCATATATAGCTGCGAAAGTGAATACTACAACTGTAGGCGCCTCAGGTGCTGTATACGGATTGCTTCTAGCCTTCGGAATGTTATTTCCTAATTCAATGCTATATCTATATTTCGCAATTCCAATACGTGCAAAATATGCTGTTGCGCTATTTGGTTTGATAGAATTATTTTCTGGTGCGCAAAATGGTGGCAGTGATAATGTGGCTCACTTCGCGCATTTAGGCGGTATGATCTTCGGATATTTTTTGATTGTGGCGTGGAAGAGAAAATCGTTTGATCGATTCAATATTAATAATTAAGGATTGATTCGAAAACTAATTTTGAGTGATGAAAAATTTAATTCAAGACATCAAAAGTTATTTCAATAACAACATGGTATTGTACCGTTTGGTATTAATCAATGTTGTCGTTTTTATCGGAGTTAACTTCGTTGATTTATTTGGATTCTTGTTCGGGTTGAGTTTTTCATTGGATAAGTTACTTCGTTTGTTCTTCGGATTAGAAGCAGGCGTTACAAATTTTATCTGGAAGCCATGGACGATTATTACCTACATGTTTTTACATGATGATATTTTTCATATCTTGTTTAATATGCTTTTCTTAACGTGGACAGGTAAGTTGTTTTCAGAATATTTAGGTCAGCAGAAATTAAGCGCAACTTATTTCTTAGGAGGTATTGCTGGAGGATTGTTTTATATCATCGCTTATCAAATCTTTCCCGCGTTCACAAATCATAACCAGGCAATATTGATAGGCGCATCAGCTGGCGTGCTAGCTGTATTTTTTGCGGTGGCTACTTTATTACCCAATTATACTACACAGTTGTTATTCATTGGTAGTATTAAATTGAAGTTTCTGGCCATCATTATGTTTTTGCTTTATGCATTTAGTATTCCGAGTGGTAATGCGGGTGGACATATAGCACATATTGGAGGTGCACTGTTTGGGTTTGTTTCAATTAAGTTTTTACAATCCGGGACAGATATTACCAAGTGGTTCACAAAGCTTTTTTCTTTTAAGTCAAAGTCGCATAAAAACTTGAAAGTAGCTTACCGTAGTAATGAAAATGCTGATGATATTTATTTGAATAAACAACGTATGACACAGGAAAATCTTGATCGTATTCTTGATAAAATAAACCGTTCAGGTTTTGATAGTTTAACTACTGATGAAAAAGAGTTCTTATATAAGGCAAGCGGCAAAAACTAATTTCTCGAATTTGGAAAAATCTGTTTCAAAAATGGAGAAATTTAAGTAATTGTTTCGGCTTAATTAAGTAATTAATAAATTTATGTCACTGTATGTCAGTAGTTCTTAACCTAAAATATTATATTTGCACACCTTATTATCATGTGGAATAATAATGGTTATTATAAAATAAACTTTAAATAATTTATCATGCGAGTTAAAATTTCATTTTTACGTGACCAGGCATCGGCCAACACAATCCCTCTTCATCATCAATCTTTAATTTTTGAGTCAATCTTAGCGATGATTGAGACTGTAGGTGGGGATGTTTCTCAATTTAGTTTTTCCTCTTTAAAAGGTACTTCTAAAATTCAAAATGGCTTCATGCGTTTTTTGAGTTCTAAAGTAACATTAGTAGTATCTAGTCGCCAGGTTGATAAATTAGAACAAGTCGTTTCAAAGATTTTTGAACAACCTTATTTATCAATTGGAAAAATGAATTTAATGCCTCGTAGTCATGAGAGTATTACAGACCCTGATTTTTCTGTTAAAATGCGCTATTTATGCATCAGTCCACTTGTCTTGGTCGATCCCCGTACTGATTCAGAAAGAAGTCAGTTGACTATTGATCCTACTTCTCACGAGTTTTCAGATATATTATATGAGCAAACATTAGATCGCATGGAGAAAACTGGCTTTACCGAAGCAGATCTTAATAACTATGCTGAATTTGATGCCCAACCAGACCAAGATTATGTTCAAAAGATTAATGAAACAGGTAAGAAGTTCGCTCGTTATTACAAGGCTAATGATGGTAGTAATATGATGGGATATTTATTGCCATTTACTTTACATGCTCACGTTGATGTTCATCGTTTTATTTGGGAATGTGGAATTGGTGCTATGACCGAACAAGGTTATGGAATGGTTGATTTGGTAAAAGAATAATTATTATCGTTAATAAAACATTTTGGCAAACAGGACTTATTAAGTCCTGTTTGTTATTTTTAGGCCTCTTCAAACTTTAATGATTTTGAAAAACAATAGAAGTATTCTTTTTTTTCTTGCTGTATTGATTCTGTTTTGCGTTATTTTATTTTTTGTCCGCCAGCCTATATTGAATTATGTAATTGAAAAGGCCAAGGTGAAGTTTAAGGAGAAGTTTAATGCAACCCTCGTTATTGGTAATGCGGAGTTTAATGGTATTCGTGAAATTTGCGTTGATGATGTTGCGCTTATTCCGGAAAATGGCGATACTTTATTCCAATTGAATCACCTTAGTGCGAAGATTAGAATTTCAAAGTTGTTAATTGGTAAATTCGCTACGCGTGAATTAATTGCTAAAGGAGTGGCCGTTACCTTAATAAAGAAGGACTCATCTGATAATTATTCTGTATTTATAAAGAGTGATAATAAAAAAGAAAGTCAACCAGCAAACGATAATTATATTGGCTTAAATGAGCGATTTTCGGCTTTGTATGAAAAAATAAATGATTTATTTAATGAAGAGATTAAAATCGAGAATTTTTGTATTTCTTATCAGAAAAATAATATTATCGAGTCGGTTAATTTGTCTACTTTAAATTTTGATGGCGAAAAGTTTAATTCGACTTTGGTAATGCAATCTCAGGAGGGGAATTCCAAATGGCAAATAGCAGGTAACGCAAATGCATCTAAAGGTGAATATGATTTTTCAATGATTCGCAGTTCATCTAACGCAAATGCACTGCCGTTTGTAGATTTATATGATGGATTTAAAATAACATTTGATAAAGCCAATGTAAGGGTAAAGGCTGATGCTGGTGAAGATATTGTTCCTTTTTCCGTTATTTTTTCTGTAGATAATTTTCTTGTTAACCATTGGAGAATTTCCCCCGAAAATGTAGTTGTTCCAACATTTGCTTCTCAATTAAATTTGAATTTTTCCCAGGATAGTGTTTATAGCACAAATTCTACTTTCTTTTCATTCAATAAGTTGCTTGTAAATTTGAAAACCTGCTACAGCAAAGGTGATGCTGGGTATTTTACATTGAACGCAGGATTTGACGCACCGCAAGCACAAGTTTTATTTGATGCATTACCGAAGGGGATGTTCTCTTCATTTAATGGATTTAAAGTTAATGGGGGATTGTCATATGCCCTTCGTTTTCATCTTCCTTTCGCAAAGCCTGATCAATTAGATTTTGACTCGAAGTTAACCCCATCAAAGTTTTTAATTTCAAGTTATGGTGATGGCAATTTTACTAAGTTAAATTCTTCTTTTTCATTTGCAGGTATGGATGGTAGCCGCATTGTCCGTTCTTTTTTAGTCGGACCAGAAAATCTAAATTTTGTTTCACTAGGTAACATATCTTCCTATTTGCAAAATTGTGTTTTGTCTTCCGAAGACCCTAGTTTCTTTAATCATAGTGGCTTTGTTGAAGAGTCTTTTAAACAATCAATTGCTACGAATTTTAAAAAAGGTCGTTTTGTTAGAGGCGGTAGTACTATATCCATGCAACTAGTAAAAAATGTTTTTTTAAGTCGTAATAAAACCATTGCACGTAAGCTCGAAGAAGCTTTAATCGTTTGGTTAATAGAACGGAACCGATTGGTGTCTAAGGAAAGGATGTTTGAAGTGTACTTAAATATTATTGAGTGGGGCCCCAATGTTTATGGTATTGGAGAAGCTTCAAATTATTATTTTGAGAAATCGCCTTCTACTCTTTCGTTGCAAGAGTCAGTGTTTTTATCAAGTATAATCCCACATCCAAAGTACTATAAATCCGCTTTTGATTCTACCGGTTCTTTCTCAACTTCAATGAGGAATTATTATAAGGTTATTGCTAATAGATTAATAATCCGAGAGAAAATTACGGAAGCAGAAGTTGATACTGTTTTTTTTCCGTTGCACCTATCTCAGGCTTGTAAAAATTACTTGATGCCTCTAGACACATTAATAACCGATTCACTCAATAGCTTGCCTCCATTAGAGATTATTGAATAGTCGCTCGTATTTTTTTATGATAGTATCACAATCATTCCCCCCTTTTTGTTGCTAAGATTCTCGCTTTCTGTCAGCAATAATGTTAAAAAACTAATGTTTTAGTTAGTAACTTACCCTTTTGAAATTGCTAAATTTGAAATTCTTGTCGTGCTAGTTTACGACCTTTGTAAAAATTAATTTTAATTGTAGTGTTAAGATGGCGAAAAAAAATGAATTAACAATTGACCATAACTATACGGAAGATAGTATTCAAAGTCTTGATTGGAAGCAACATATCCGCTTAAGACCTGGTATGTATATCGGGAAATTAGGAGATGGCGCAAGTAAAGATGATGGTATTTATGTTTTGCTTAAAGAGGTCGTTGATAATTGTATCGACGAGTATGTGATGGGCTATGGAAAGAAAATTGAAATTGAAGTTAAAGAAGGCCGTTGCAGAGTTCGTGATTATGGTCGCGGAATACCTTTAGGTAAAGTAGTAGAGTGCGTTTCTAAAATTAATACAGGTGGTAAGTATGATAGTAAAGCGTTTCAAAAGTCTGTAGGGCTTAACGGTGTAGGTACAAAGGCTGTTAATGCACTTTCTTCTTATTTTAAAGTGCAAGCCGTTCGACAAGGCAAAACAACTTGGGCGGAGTTTGAAAGAGGGGAGCTTACAAAAACGAAACACGAGTTGCCAACTGATTTATCAGACGGTACAGAAGTATTGTTCGATTGTGATGGAGAAATATTTATGGATTATCACTATCGTATGGATTATATCGAAACGATGGTGCGTAATTATACTTTTTTAAATGTAGGATTAATTATTGTTTTTAATGGACAAGAATATAGATCTGAAAATGGTTTATTGGATTTGTTAAATACGCATATAAGTGATGAGCCTCTTTATCCTGTTATTCACATTCGCTCAAACGATATTGAGATTGCATTCACTCACACTACTGGTTACGGAGAAGATTATTACTCCTTTGTAAATGGTCAGCATACTACACAAGGAGGCACTCACCTCGCAGCTTTTCGTGAGGCATTGGTAAAAACTGCTCGTGATTTCTATGGTAAAGATTTTGATCCTGCCGATGTTCGTACTTCTATAACAGGTGCTGTTAGTATCAGAATCCAAGAGCCCGTTTTTGAATCACAGACAAAAACAAAATTAGGCTCTCAAAATACGTTTCCTGGCGGTCCATCCCTTCGTACATGGATTATAGATTTTGTAAGTAATCAGCTAGATAATTATTTGCATAAGCACCCTGAAACAGCAGAAGCTTGGAAGAAGAAAATTCTTCAAAGTGAAAGAGAAAGAAAAGAAATTGCTGGAATTAAAAAACTGGCTAATGAAAGAGCAAAGAAAGCTAATCTTCATAATAAAAAACTTCGCGATTGTCGCGCGCATTTAACGGATATGCGCAACCCCCAAAGGATGGATACTACCTTGTTTATTACAGAGGGGGATTCTGCATCGGGATCAATAACCATCGCTCGAGATGTTAATACACAGGCTGTATTTAGCTTAAAAGGAAAGCCTCTTAACTGCTTCGGATTAACAAAGAAAATTGTTTACGAGAATGAAGAGTTTAATCTTTTGCAAAATGCGCTAAATATTGAAGATGGTTTAGAAACATTGCGTTATAATCGAATTGTAGTTGCAACTGATGCCGATGTTGATGGTATGCATATTAGATTGCTTCTATTAACATTCTTCTTGCAGTTCTTTCCAGAATTAGTGAAAAACAATCATGTTTATATTTTGCAAACCCCGTTGTTCCGTGTAAGAAATAAAAAGGAAACAATTTATTGTTATAGTCATATGGAGCGTCAACTTGCAATTCAAAAGTTAGGTGCTAAGCCGGAGATAACTCGATTCAAGGGATTGGGAGAAATTTCTCCTGATGAATTTAAAAATTTTATTGGAAAGAAAATACGCCTCGACCCAGTTACATTGAAAGGTGAATCATCATTACATAGTTTGTTAGATTATTACATGGGTAAAAATACTCCCGATCGTCAGGAGTTTATTATTAGTAATCTTCGAATTGAAGAGGAGTTAGAGCCTACTGAAGAAAAAGAAATTGTTGAAATTGAAACGGCTGAATAATAGTTTTAAAAACACAAAAAGATTTGGATAATTCGAAAGATAAGAGAGATGAGCAACATGGTCAGGTTGGAGCCATGTATCAAAATTGGTTTTTAGATTATGCTTCCTATGTAATCATGGAGCGTGCAGTACCGTATTTAGATGATGGTGTGAAACCAGTACAGCGTAGGGTGTTGCATTCAATGTGGGAATTGGAAGATGGTCGTTATAATAAGGTAGCCAATATTATAGGTCACACAATGAAGTATCATCCGCATGGTGATGTTTCTATCGGTGACGCCTTAGTGCAAATTGGTCAAAAGAACTTATTAATCGATACGCAAGGGAATTGGGGTAATATTTTTACTGGTGATAGTGCGGCTGCTTCTCGTTATATTGAAGCTCGCCTTAGTAAGTTTGCTTTAGAGATCTTATTCAATCCGAAAACTACAATATGGCAATCTTCTTATGACGGAAGAAATAAAGAACCCGTTGCTTTGCCTGTTAAGTTTCCATTGTTGCTTGCAATGGGAGTCGAAGGTATTGCAGTCGGATTAGCTTGTAAAATATTGCCGCATAATTTTATCGAACTAATTGAGGCTTCCATTGAATCGCTTCGAGGCAAAAAAGTCGATCTTGTTCCGGATTTTCCAACAGGAGGTATTGCAGATTTTTCTAAATATAACGACGGCTTAAGAGGTGGGAGGATTCGAGTTCGTGCTGTTATAGAAAAGAAGGATAAAAAAACGCTTGTAATAACAGAAATACCTTTTGGAACAACCACATCAAGTTTAATCGATTCTATTTTAGCTGCTAACGACAAAGGAAAAATAAAAGTTAAAAAGGTAGAAGATAATACTGCAGCTAATGTTGAAGTGATTATTCATCTTCATCCTGAATCTTCTGAGGATATCGAAAAAACAATCGAAGCACTATACGCATTTACCGATTGTGAAATTAGTATTTCGCCAAACTCTTGTGTAATCCTTGATGGTAAGCCGCAGTTTTTATCTGTCAATGAAATTCTGCGCCTGACAGCTCTTAATACAATGGAGTTGCTGAAACGTGAATTACAAATTCGTTTAGGTGAGCTTGAAGAACAATGGCATTTTAGTTCTTTGGAAAAGATTTTCATCGAGAAAAAAATCTATCGTAATATCGAAGATTGCGAGACATGGGAAGCAGTGATGGAAACAATTCATAAAGGATTAAAACCTTATAAAAAATTATTCTATCGTGATATAACGGATGAAGATGTAGTTCGTCTAACAGAAATTAAAATTAAGCGTATCTCAAAGTTTGATGCATTTAAAGCTGATGATCATATCAAAGGCATAGAAGAAGAAATCAAAGCGGTTAAGTACGACCTTGATAATATTAAAAATTATACAATCAATTTTTACAAGAACTTGCTTAAGAAGTACGGAAAGGGTAGAGAGCGTAAAACTAAAATTAGTGAGTTCGAAGCAATCGTAGCATCTAATGTTGTAATTAATAACGCTAAACTCTATGTAAATCGTGCGGAGGGTTTTGTTGGTATCGGACTTAAGAAAGATGAGCTGGTTGCTGATTGTTCGGATATTGATGATGTTATTGCGTTTACTTCGGATGGTAAAGTAATGGTTACTAAAATATCTGATAAATCGTATGTAGGGAAAGATATTATTCATGTTGCTGTATTTAAAAAGGAGCAAGAAGAAAATACGGTTTATAATATGATTTATCAGGATGGCTCAAAGGGCGCAATCATGATGAAGCGCTTTACTATTGGAGGTGTTACACGCGATAAATTGTATGATTTAACAAAAGGGTTGATTGGTTCTAGAGTTTTACATTTATCAGTAAGTTCTCCAATAGATGGTCCAACTGTAATAGTTAAACTTAAACCAAAACCTAAGTTGAGAAATTTAGAATCAATTATTTATTTTGGGGGCCAACTTATTAAAGGTCGTGGAGTTCAAGGAAATGTAGTTACTAAATTCCCAATTCTAAAAGTTGTTGAAGCTAACGTAGATCAAGTAACGCAGTTAAGAAAGAAGAAGCCTGATTTATTTTTGCCACCTTCAAAAGAAGATAAATCACAAATGAAATTGGAGATTTGATGTTTTCAGTTTCAAACAATTTTTTATTTACTATAGCTCTGGATTGTATACAGGGCTATAGTTTTTTGGAGCCATTTTCGATCTATCTGAAAAAATATTTTCAAGCAAACCCAAAACTCGGTTCGCGTGACCGAAAAAATATTCGACAGCTATGCTATGCATGGTGGCGTTTAGGTAATGCAGGGAAAGAGCATTCCAATATCGAACGCATGGCCATCGCATTATTTATTTCTTATAATCAAGTTGATGGTTTCAGTGAGCGTATATTTAAAGAAAATCAGTTACTAAACTCGATTTCATTACATCCAAAATTGAAATGGGAATTGTTGCAGCAATCTTTTTCATTAAACTTAAATATTTTGGATGCTTTTCCCCTATGCAGCTTAGCTGAAAGTGAACTATTGTTGGATGATTTTGTTTATGACGGATTTCTACGAAGAAGTTTGTGGATACGTATCAATAAGAAATTTGAAAATGAGGTATTGGCATTTTATGAAAATGAAAAAGTCGATTTTAAAATTCATCCTGTTTCAAAGTTATCGTTGCAATTGCCTGATGATTTTGATGTCCTGAATTCCGAGCCTTATAAGAAAGGATGGATTGAAATTCAGGATTTGTCATCTCAGTTATTAGGCGCTTCTTATGCTATACAAAAAAATGAGAAATGGCTTGACGCCTGCGCAGGATCTGGAGGTAAATCGCTTCAGCTTTTAGATATGAATATTGATATAGATTTAACAGTAACGGATATACGTGAATCTATTTTGACTAACCTTCATTTAAGATTTAAACGAAATCATATCAAGCAATATAAATCGGATGTTGTAGATTGGAGCATTGCTGATAATTCATCACTGCAAGGTGTTTTTAAAGAATACGACGCAATAATTGCAGATGTTCCTTGTTCTGGTTCTGGTACATGGGCGCGAACTCCGGAACAGAAATTATGTGTTGATAAAGAAAAAATTCAAAGCTTTTCAAATTTACAATACAATATAACCAATAATTTAGTGGCAGCACTGAAGAAAGGTTGCACGCTATATTATTCTACCTGCTCCATTTATAAGCAAGAAAATTCAGATGTTGTAAATCGCTTACTAAATAATAATGCACTTGAGCTGGCTGAACAAAAAATGATTTCAGGCATCGGTTCATATGCCGATACAATGTACTTTGCAAAGCTGATTAAACAATAATTTTTTATCTCAAATCAACGGTTTTACTACTGCTAAATACTCCATCTATATAAATTTCTGAAGTATAAATACCAGCATCGTATTTTTCTCCAATTGATTCCCATTTAAAGCATAGATTTTCATTGGCATTGCGATAGTCTATTGATTTACTCAAAGTATATTGCATTTGACTGTTACTAATTGATTCAGTAAAAATTTCGCTGCCTTGCGCACGATCGCCAATTACTTTTCCATTGGGAGAAATTAATCTTAGATAAATAGTTCTACTTCCGCTTTTAGCAATTTTGTTTTCTAAAATAGTAAAGCAAATTTCGAACTTATCAGTTCGTTTTCCTAGTAAAGTAGGGGTATATTGGTTGTTGTACTTTTTCTTCAGCGTGTTAACTTTTAAATATTCAACACGTAACACTGAAGCAGTATTAACAGTATTTTGAAGGTCTTTCGAAATCTGCTCAACTTTAGTGTTTAAATCTGAATTGTCTTTTTTTAACTTTTCGTTTTCTGCAAGTAGATTATCTATTTTTTCGAGATATTGATCACGAAGATTTTTGATTTCTTTTAATTCTTCAGATAATTTCTTGTTTAATTGATCTTTATTATTCTCAGATTTTAGAAGTAGTGCAATTTTTTCTTCATACGATTTTAAATCTGTATTTGCTTTTGAAAGCAAACTATCCATACGCGCATTTTCACCTTTATACTGATTTAATTCAGAGTAAGTATCGTTTAATTCTTTTTCTATATCAACTCTTGCTGTGATTAAACTATCGCGCTCGTTTTTACCTTCATTGATTAGGTTGTTTTTTGCTGAATATTGATAGATGTTAAACCCACCTGAAAGTAATAATAAGATTATTAAAATGATGTTCGATTTATTTTTGTTCTCTGACATTGTTTTTTTTTTAAAATGTATATCTGGCTACGGGACTAATTGATAAATCGCAAAACTCTTTCGCTAAGTATTTATAATAACCATACAGCGAAATCATTCCTGCATTATCAGTGCAATATTCGAAGTTAGGAATAAAAACATTCCAATTACTATTAGCTTGTTCTGATAATAAGGCATTTCTGATGCCGCTGTTTGCAGATACTCCTCCCGATAATGCGATATTTTTTATGTTTAGATTTTCTGATGCAATTATTAATTTATTCATTAATATTTTAATGATCGTATATTGAATTGAAGCACATAAATCATCAATATTATTGGCTATAAAATTAGAGTCCTCTTTGATTTCTTTCTGAATAAAATAGAGTACCGAAGTTTTAAATCCGCTAAAGCTAAAGTTATAGCCTGCCATGTCTGAAGATGGGAATTTAAAGCGTAAAGGGTCTCCCTTTTGTGCATGTTTATCTATGTAAGGTCCGCCAGGATATGGAAGTTTTAACATTTTAGCTGTTTTGTCGAATGCTTCGCCAGCGGCATCGTCTAATGTTTGTCCAATTATTTTCATATCAAGATAGGAGTTAACTAGAACAAGTTGTGTATGTCCACCTGATATTGTCAAACATATAAAAGGGAATTTGGGAATTTCTTTTATTTCATTTTCGCGCTTAGCAAAGTTCCCTATGATATGTGCTTGCATATGATTCACTTCTATAAGTGGAATTCCGAGAGCAAGGGAAAGCGCTTTGGCAAAGGAACATCCCACCAATAAAGCCCCCATTAAACCAGGCCCTCTCGTAAAGGCAATAGCATTTATATCGTTTATTGTTATACCGGCCTCTGAAATAGCCTCATGCACAACAGGAATAATCTGCTGTTGGTGGGCTCGTGAAGCCAACTCGGGAACAACACCTCCGTATTTAATATGTACATCCTGTGATGCTATAATATTTGAAAGAACAACACCATTCTTAGTAATGGAGGCTGATGTTTCATCGCAGGAAGATTCTATCCCTAAAATATAAACCGCTTTTGTTTCCATGAATTGATACAAAAGTAACATTTGTTCGTTTACTAATTTGTTAGATTTCTTTAAAGTTGACCACTTCATTTCATATTTTTGTACATACTTTTAAAACAAGTGAAAATTAAAAAGGCTGGAAAAATAGTTGCGTATATTTTGTTGGGCTTTACCCTGCTGTTTTTTTCATTGAAAATTGCAATCAAATCGCCTAAGGTTCAAACATGGGCGGTTAATCTTGTGGGTGGTTATCTAAGTAATCAACTTGATTGTAAGGTGTCAGTCGGTGCTGTAGATATATTGTTTTTTAAATCTATACAGTTGCAGGAGGTCTATTTTGCTGATCAGAAAAAAGACACCGTTGTTTTTGCTCCTGCAATAAATGTTGCGTTCTCCGCTTTTAGTATTCCTAAACAAAAATTAATTGTTAGTGAGATTGAGTTGATGCATGCGCGAATTGGTTTAGTGAGATATGCAAATCCAAGAAATTATAATATCGATTTTATAATAGATTATTTTTCTTCTGCTGAAAAGAAAAAAACAAATAATAAAAAGTGGTCTTTGAAAATTGAGGATGTAACATTAATTGATAATGTAATTACTTACCGTGATTTAAAGTATAACGACTCAACAAATTGTATTAATTGGGATGACGCTTGTTTTTCAAAAGTGAATCTTCATGTGACAGATATTGTTCCTTCTTCAAATTCAACATCGTTTAATATTCGTCAGCTTTCCTTAGTAGAGAAGAGTGGTTTTGTTTTAAACAGCTTAGCTTCTAATGTTACAATTACAGAAGGACTTTTCGATTTTAAAAAACTGAATGTCAAAACTCCGTACAGTGATATTTCATGTAATTTAAGTATGAAGTACGACTCTATTGACGATTTTCAGGACTTTATAAATAAAGTGAATTGTAAAGGTCTGATAGCTGATAGTAAAGTTTCATTTAAAGACTTGAAGTTTTTTTCAAGCGAATTAAAAGATCTTGATGAAGTAGTATTGATTTCAGGAAATTTTAAAGGAACAGTAAGTAAATTCAAGACTAAAAATTTGGTATTAAAAATTAGCGACGACTTATATTTTCGTGGTAATGTTGCAATGACTGGTTTGCCTAAAATAGAGACAACATCTATTTCAATTGAGGCAAGTGATTTATGTTTAAATAAAAAAGATGTTGAGTCGCTTCCTCAATTTCCTTTCGATTCAAAGATGAATATTGTTCTCCCTAATAATATTTCATTATTAGGTAAGATGCATTTTGCTGGTAATTTTGAAGGATACTTCAACGATTTTGTAACTAGAGGAAATATTACTACCGATATTGGTTCTATATATACCGATATCAATTTTAAGGTTGGTAAGGAAGATGAAAATACTTTATATGAGGGCGATGTTAGTCTGAATAATTTTAATGTTGGTAAGTTCTGGAAGCTGGATCCGGAGGTTGGTGCAGTTACGCTTAATGTGAAAGTGAAGGGACACGGTTTAGAAGTTAAAAATGTTGTTGCTAATATTGAAGGAAGGGTAAGTAAAGTGTATCTGCATGGTTATAATTATTCAGGAATTTCATTAAATGGTCAGTTTGCAAAAAAAATATTTAATGGTGAATTTATTATAGTCGACCCTAACTTAGATATGGATTTTCAAGGCGATGTTGATTTTAGTGGTAAATTACCTGAAATGCATTTTAATTCAAACGTACAGCTCGCTTTGCTTTCTAAGCTGAAGTTAATTGATAGAGATTTATCATCAAATGTTACAACTGATATTTCTATTAATCTGATTGGAGATAATCTAGAAAATATACAAGGCACTATTAGTATAGAGAATTTACAATACCGGGAGAATGATAAAGTAATTAATATTAATCAGATTGATGTTGAATCGGTAATTAATGACAAGCGAATTATAAAAATAAATTCAGATGTTTTTAATTGTTTACTCACAGGTAAGTTTAATTTAGATAAGGTTGCGGCTGCTTCAAAAGTAGTTTTCTGTAATTATATTCCTACTAATATAGCTAATCAAATAAGTAATGATTCTCCTCAAAAATTGAATTTTAAATTTGATTTAACAAGTGTACAAAGCATATTGGATGTTTTTTATCCGGCATTAAAAGTTGCTGATAATACGACTTTAAGCGGCAATTTAAATTCAGAAGACTTTCAGTTATCACTGGATGCAAAAAGTAAATTCGTGAGTTATGAAAACATCTCATTACATAATTTAATTTTAAATGGAGAAACAGCTAATGACAATTTTAAGATACAAACAAGTTTAGATTCAGTCTGTGTTGATGATGAATTACTTATTGGTGAGGTTGATTTAAGTGGCATTACACGTTATGATACGGCAAGTATTCACATGGAATTATCGGGTGAGGATAAAAAAATAAACAATGCTGATATTAGATTTGATACTAAGTTCTTATCAACTGGCTATACTACTTTAAAAGTCATTCCTGATCATCTGGTGATGAATGGAAGTACTTGGTTTTTAAATAACGAAAACTATATACTGATTGACTCAACAGGTATTTTGTTTAATAAGTTTGACTTTAACTCAGAAGATCAGTTTTTAGGAATATCAGGAATTTTATCTTCTGATACTAGTGCTAAATTAAAGGTAAAGTTTGATAATTTTGAAACAGGAAATCTAAATGATATTCTTGAAATTTACAATGCTCAAATTAGTGGAATTGCCAACGGCGAAGCTGAGATAGCATCTTTGTTAATGAAACCGCAGATTGATGCTGATTTATCAATTAAAAATTTATGTTGGTTTAATGATACTTTAGGTAATGCTAATATTATCACTGAGTTTGATGGCAATAATAATGTTATTGATATAAAAGGAGATTTAACCAATGGTGGAGATAAGAATTTTGTAATTGCTGGTAAGTATTATTTGAAAGAAAAAGACGATGAATTAGATTTTTCAATTAAAATAAAGAAAACGCGACTGCAGACTTTTAATCATTATGTGAAAGGGGTTTTTTCTAATTTGTCAGGTATAGCAAGTGGTGGATTAAAATTGTCTGGTACATTAAACAAGCCGTTGCTAACTGGTAGTTTTACATTTCAAAAAGTATCATTAACGTTAGACTATCTTAAAACAAATTATAATTTTAATTCTGATGTGGAAGTATTAAATAATAAGATTTTGTTTAATGATGTTACAATAAATGATATAAACGGTAATAAAGCAATTTTAAATGGCGCAATAAGTCATAATTATTTCAAAGATTGGAATTTTGATTTAGATTTTAAGGCCAATAATTTCCAAGCATTAAATACTACTTCAGCAGATAATGATGTTTATTATGGGGTGGCCTATGCTTCTGGTACTACTTCAATAAAAGGCCCAATGGAAAATCTTTTATTTTCAATAGGTCTGAAATCGGAAAAGGGTACTAAAATTTATATACCATTAAATAATCCAGAAGAAGTTAGCAAAACGGGTTTTGTAACATTTGTAAATAGCACCTCTGTTAAGGAAGATTCAATAAAACAAGATGCAGTTGATTTTAGTGGGATAAGCGTAGATATGTCGATAGAAGCAACTTCAGATGCTACTATTTATTTAGTATTTGATTCAAAGTTGGGAGATGTTATAGAAGGAACTGGCAAAGGAAATCTTCGTATGACAGTTAATCCAACAGAAGACTTAAGAATGTATGGTAATTACGAAATTGAGAATGGTAAATATTTATTTACTATGCAAAATGTAATTAACCGTAGCTTTCAATTAGAACGCGGGGGTTATTTAAGATGGAACGGAGACCCATACGATGCTAACATTAATATAAGTGCATTGTACAAGCCGAAAGTCAGTTTGTTCGACTTGTTTCAGGATAGCACCTTCAAAAAAAACGTGCCTGTTATTTTGAAACTTAATTTGACGGATAAATTATTTAATCCGAATATATCTTTTGATATTAATGTATTAAATGTAGATCCAACTGTAGAAACCCAAATTAAAAGGCTGATAAATACAGAAGAAGAGAAGTATCGCCAAGCAGTATCGCTAATAGTTGCTCGACGATTTACAACCCCTAGCGATTTAAGTGAAAAAGGAGGGGTTTCTTCTGGTTCAATTGTAGGCTCGAACGCATATGAATTACTTACAAATCAACTAAGTAATTGGGCTTCTCAAATAAGCGACCAATTTGATGTTAATGTAAGTTATAATCCGGGTGATCAAGTTACCAATGACCAAATAGAAGTTGGAGTTCAAACTTCTATTTTAAATAACCGTATTCTTATTGATGTAAGTGGGGGAACTGCTAATACGCCTACCAAAGGCCAAAATACAACTAATATTGTTGGTGATTTTAATGTCGAATATATGGCCAGTAAAGATGGTCGTTTTAAATTAAAGGCATTTAACAGATCAAATAGTAACACATTGATTAATAACATTAATTCTAACTATACCCAAGGTGTTGGTATATTTTATCGTCAAGAGTTTAATTCATTTAAGGATTTATTTAAAAGAAAAAAGGATAATTAGTTATTTCTCCTGTTTATATAAGTACTATAAGTTAAAATATTGTAAAAAAGTTATTTATTTCAATAACTTGCCCCTATATATATGTATGTTATAATAATTGTATTAGGTTATTTCACAAAAATATTTTGATATTTGCAAAATAGAATTAAATAATTATGACAAATCAAACAAATAGTGTTAAAGCACTAATTAAAGAATTAGAAAGCGGAAAGCGCCAATTAAGAGCTGAGTTTGAACGCAGCATTGGAGCATTAGAGGCAGCAATAAAAGTATTATCTATTTCGAAATTAGATCCATCTGATTTTGTAAATGGTGGATTAGGTCGCAAACCTGGTCGCCCTATGAAAGGTGATATTAATTTAAAGATGTTCGTGCGTAAGATTAAAGGGAAAGGTAAGAGAGGCCGCCCAGTTGGTTCAAGAGCACAATTCCATGGAAATCTAACGCAAACTCTTTTCGATTTAGTTATCGCTCAAAAAAGATTTATTCATAATCGCGATATAGTTGCGTTAATGATGAAGAAATATCCTAATTTAGAACGTGCTGAATTCGCAAAGAAGGTATCTGTATTATTAGCTTCATTGAAAAAGCAAGAGCGTTTGGTTACCTATCAAGAAGGTGGTTACCGTAAAAATATGTATTGGGGAATTCGTGAGTGGCTGAAAAGTGGTAAGCCAGTAAAAGGGAAAGGACCGAAAAAATAATTAATTGATTTAACACAAAAAAGGGCTAAGTAATTAGCCCTTTTTTGTGTTAAATCAATATTGATAATTATTTCTTTTCGTCCTTCACTTCTTCGAAATCCACATCTGTTACATTATCAGTTGTATTATTATCAGCTGTGTTATTAGTTGTATTTTCTGTTGCAGTATTTCCATCCTGTGAAGCATTATACATATCTTGAGACGCTTCCTGCCATGAAGAATTTAAATTTGTCATCGCGGTTTCAATTGCAACTAGATCACGATTTTTATGGGCTTCTTTTAATTCGGAAAGTCCTGCTTCAATGGCAGATTTTTTATCTGCTGGAATCTTATCGCCGAAATCTTTTAATTGCTTTTCGCTTTGGAAAATTAAGGAATCAGCCTGATTAAATTTGTCTGTCTCTTCTTTTATTTTACGATCTGCGTCGGCATTTGCTTCTGCTTCTTCTTTCATGCGTTTGATTTCATCATCATTTAATCCAGATGAAGCTTCAATTCTAATATTTTGACTCTTGCCAGTAGCTTTGTCTTTTGCTGTTACATGCAAGATTCCATTCGCGTCAATATCAAAAATAACTTCAATTTGAGGAATACCTCGTTGAGCAGGAGGAATGCTGTCTAAGTGAAAGCGGCCAATTGTTCTGTTATCTTTTGCCATAGGTCGTTCACCCTGAAGAATGTGTATTTCTACTGATGGCTGATTGTCTGATGCTGTGGAAAATACTTCTGATTTCTTTGTAGGAATTGTTGTATTAGATTCAATAAGCTTTGTCATGACTCCACCCATTGTTTCAATTCCCAATGATAAAGGAGTAACATCAAGTAATAATACATCTTTAACTTCTCCTGTCAATACTGCCCCTTGAATTGCCGCACCTAATGCAACTACTTCATCAGGATTTACTCCTTTAGATGGTTTTTTTCCAAAGAATTTTTCAACAATTTCTTGGATAGCAGGTATTCTTGTTGACCCCCCAACTAAAATCACTTCATCAATATCAGCAGAAGACATTTTAGCATCTGATAAAGCTTTTTTACAAGGATCTAGTGTTCTTTGAATTAAGGAATCTGCTAATTTCTCAAATTTTGATCTTGTTAATGTTTTAACTAAGTGCTTTGGAATGCCATCAACAGGCATAATGTAAGGCAAGTTGATCTCGGTTTGAGTTGAGCTAGATAACTCAATTTTAGCTTTTTCAGCAGCTTCTTTTAAACGCTGTAAAGCCATTGGGTCTTTTCTTAAGTCAATACCTTCATCATTCTTAAATTCATCACCTAACCAATCAATAATAACTTGGTCAAAATCATCTCCACCTAAGTGCGTATCACCATTAGTAGACTTTACTTCAAACACTCCATCACCTAACTCAAGAATTGAAATATCGAATGTTCCTCCTCCAAGGTCAAATACAGCAACTTTTGTATCGGTATGTTTTTTATCAAGTCCGTAAGCTAAAGCTGCGGCTGTTGGTTCGTTAATAATTCGTAAAACTTTTAAGCCTGAAATCTCTCCAGCTTCTTTTGTTGCTTGGCGCTGCGCATCATTAAAATATGCGGGAACAGTAATTACAGCTTCTGATACTTCATACCCTAAAT
>CALQOD010000007.1 GCA_943332105.1 Chitinophaga pinensis
ATTCAAACCTAGTTATGGCAATTTACGAATTCAACGGATATGTTCCTGTAGTGCATGAATCATCTTTCGTACATCCACTAGCGATAGTCACAGGTAACGTAATTATTGGTAAGGATGTTTATATTGCTCCTGGCGCAGCTGTTCGTGGCGACTGGGGTGAAATAATCATTGAAGATGGCTGTAATGTTCAGGAGAATTGCACGCTGCATATGTTTCCAGGACAAAAGGTGATTTTGAGGAAAGGAGCTCATATCGGTCATGGAGCAATCATACATGGAGCTGAAATAGGTGAGAATGTTTTAGTCGGTATGAATGCTGTTGTTATGGACAGAGTAGTAATTAATAAAAATGCAATCATAGGTGCTCTTTGTTTTGTTCCTGAAGGAATGAGCATTCCCGAAAGAAGTATTGCTGTTGGTAATCCTGCTAAGATCATTAAAGAAATGTCGGATGAAATGATTGAATGGAAAACAAAAGGAACTGCTTTATACCAACGGTTGCCTTCTGAATTGCATGCAACACTAAAAGAATGCGAACCTTTGAGAATTATTTCCGAAAATAGGCCGAAGCAGCAAGAAATTTATAAAACATGGAATGTTACCAAAAAATAATATTATGCGATTATTTTTTTCTCTATTAATTTTTTTTAGTTGTATTTCGCAATTTTCCTTTTCTCAAACGCCAGTTATTTTACGTGTTAAATCTGAAGAGCAGGACGATACTTTAGGCGTTGATATTGTTCACGACTTAATGCAGATCACTTACGATGCGATCAAAGATGGTAGAATTCAACTTTGGGATTCACATAAAAAAGAAGTTTCAATTTCATTTAAATCGCTTATCGAAATTGAGAAAAACTCATCTATAAACTTTGTTGATCAGCAAATGATGTACGTTTATGAAGTTTGGTATTTTGAAAAGAAAAAATTGTTTAGTCAGACCCAAGGCTTTATGTTTTCAAGTAGGTTACCAAATGGAGAGTCTGTTCTTTTTGGATATGTTGAATATGAACCATTAAAGAATATTATCGCTACTGCTAGTCCACGAATTAATGCAAATGGTGATTGCTATTTAAATCTAAATAATTACCTGAGCAAGAAAAAATACAATTATCAGATTTTGCAATTTGGAGATAAAGTAATTGATAATATTACAGACTCTAAATTGCTTAAAGAGAATTTTATCGGATTAAATGAATTCAATTTTGACCCACTTGCGAAAGATACCGTTGAGTCGAAATATATTGAAACGTTAATCTCGAAGTCAGATAAAATGTTAGGTTCAAAGGCAAATTCATCGCTTGATTTTATCTTGTCTTTAACAAATTATTTCCATCAAAATCTTGAGGTATTATATAATTTATCAGGAAACGACGCAGATAATAAATTAGGGAACGGGGATTGGAAAATAACTTCAATTACTTTTGTCGAAATATGGCACAAAAAAAATGATGTGGTGAACTCAACACCCCTATGGATGTTAGTTGATATTGATAATAAAGTAATCGATACTCTTTGGATGGACAACTTAGTTAACTGGGATTTTAATGTTCAAGGTGTGCAATGGTTGGATTTTCTTCGTAGTAAGAATTATTTATATTTAATAACAAAAATCAATTCCGATCTTATACCTCTTGAAAAAGCAATAAAATATCAAAAGGGATTGTATAATCATAAATGGAATAACCTTATTAATTTTGTCGAAAATTATTAAAAAAATAAAATCATGTCGAAAATAAAATTTGGAACTGATGGTTGGAGAGCAATTATCGCAGAAGAATTTACTGTAGAAAATGTAGCGCGTGTAGCAGAAGGTACTGCATTGTGGTTACTAAAACAAAAAAACAATCCTGGTATAATTCTCGGACACGACTGTCGCTTTGCAGGTGAGCTTTTTTGTAATACAATTGCAAAAGTAATGTGCGCAAAGGGTGTTTCGGTAACTATGTCTAAAGGATTTGTATCAACTCCTATGGTATCATTAGGTACTGTTAAAGAAAACAAAGATTTAGGTATAATAATTACTGCAAGTCATAATCCTCCCGAGTATAATGGATTTAAATTAAAAGGTTCCTTTGGGGGGCCATTGTTGCCAGCTCATGTTGCAGAAATTGAAGAGCTTATTCCTGATCAATGTAGCATTGATTATTCAAAAATCGAATTAGATAAATCACAAGCTGATGGATTGCTTTCTTATATTGATTTAGAAACAATGTATTGTGATCATGTGGAGGCTAACTTTGATATGAGTCTGATTAAAAACAGCGGACTTCATTTAGCTTATGATGCAATGTATGGCTCTGGTCAAAATGTAATCAAACGTATGTTGCCAGATATTACTATGCTGCATTGTGATTATAATCCTTCCTTTATGGGTCAGGCTCCAGAGCCTATTCACAAAAACCTAACAGAATTTTCTGAACTAATTAAGAATGCCAAGAACATTGACTCTGGATTAGTGACTGATGGAGATGCTGATCGTATTGGATTTTATGATTCTCAAGGTAATTTTGTCGATTCACACCATCTTATTTTACTATTGATTCATTATTTGTACAAGTACAAAGGAATGAGAGGGAAAGTGGTTACTGCCTTCTCAACGACACCTAAAGTTGCAAAGCTTTGTGCACATTACGGCATCGAAATGGAAACCGTGAAAATCGGATTTAAATACATCGCTGAAATTATGATTAAAGAGGATGTATTGCTAGGTGGTGAGGAGTCAGGAGGAATTGCAATAAAAGGCCATATACCTGAGCGAGATGGGATTTGGATGGGTTTAACGCTATGGGAGTTTATGGCGAAGAGTGGAAAAACATTGAATGATTTAATCAATGAAGTTTATGAGATTGTTGGACCTTTTTCATTTGAAAGAAATGACTTGCATTTAAAAGAGGAATTAAAACAATCAATCCTTAAAAACTGTTTAAATTCAAACTATACATCCTTTGGAGAATATAAGATTGTAAGAACTGAAGACTTGGATGGATTTAAATATTTCTTCGAAAACGGCGATTGGTTAATGATTCGTGCCTCTGGAACAGAGCCTGTATTGCGTACATACGCCGAATCTAGTTCGCGTGAAGCGGCCTTCGCTATATTGAATGCTGCAAAGGCAACATTATTCAACTAACCGTATGTATTTACGAAAAGTGATTAAAATTAAAAGCATCATATTTTTTATGGTGCTTTCCTTTTATGTTACCAGTTCGTTTGCTCAGCAAGATTCAATAAGTTTTAACAAAAGAAAAAAGCTAATATGGACTGGTAGCGCTGTTGCGTTTGCTGGAGGCATGACTGGCCTGTATCAGTTATGGTATAAAGATTACCCACAATCGTCTTTTCATTTTTTTAATGATAACAGAGAATGGCAAAAGCAAGATAAGCTTGGACATACAGGGACAGCCTATTACATTTCTAAATGGACAGGTGATTTGTATACTTTTGCTGGTTATGAAAATAATAAAGCGGCACTTTTAGGAGCATTAACTGGATTCGGTTTTCAATTCACAATAGAAATGTTCGATGGTTTTAGTAGTCAGTGGGGATTTTCTGTTGGCGACATAGCTGCCAATACAATTGGTGCAGGATTGTATTATACCCAACAAATAGGATGGAAGGACCAGTTAATAAAATACAAAATGTCTTATCATATTACTGAATATCCGGCTTATAATCCATCCCTCTTAGGTGAGAACAAAGTGCAAAGAGTATTTAAAGATTATAATGGCCAGACCTATTGGCTTTCCTTTAATTTAAAGGGTTTGGTTTTGCAGAATAAAAAATTCCCTGAATGGTTAAATCTTGCTGTTGGGTATAATGCTAGTGGAATGACAGGCGCTGTAAAAAATCGAACTGCTTATAACGGTTATGTAATACCGCAATTTGAAAGAACGAATTGTTTTATTCTTTCGCCTGATATTGATATCACAAAAATAAAGTCAAATAGTAAAGCAATTAATTTTTTAAAGGAAGCGTTTGGATTTATTAAAGTACCTATGCCCGCTATACGTATTAAAAACAATGGAAGCATTGACGCAACTCCATTTTATTTTTAGTTAATTCTTTTTAGGTTTTCGATCCGGGTTTTCATGAAAGTAAAATCGAAAATCAATTGTTAAATAATCACCTTGCAATGTTGTTTTTCCAGTTGAGGTAGGAAGTTTTGTAAAATCGCGCTCTGGATAGTATTCAACTAGTGTATTATAGATAGATGATAATGATCGATGGTAGCTTGCGCCAAAATAGTAGGTGCCTTTTTTGCCATTTCGATATTCCCATCCAAGATTGGCTAATACACCAGTATTGATTTTATTTTTTCTTGCAGAATATTGTAGCATGTAAGTTGGTTCGTAGGTAAAAACATCAGACGGAAATATATCTATAGATCCACCCATTGCAGCACTCATCCAGATTTTTTTATCTAGCTGAATATAAATTAATGCGCTTAGAGGAATCTCATATCCAATAATTGAAAAATCACTTTTAGATATAAATGTGGTGTCAATTAATGTTAAATCATAATTTCTTTTTACATATAAAATTCCTGACTCAATGGTAAATGTATTTGATATGCCTCTGCGAACCAAAACACCAGTGCTATATCCTGAATGTTGCGCTAGATTGAACAAAATAGAATTGTTTTCAAAATCTTTCGGACCTGTTCTGAAATAGCTACTAGAAAAAATTGGTCGGTAGCAAAATCCAAATTGTGTTGTGTTAATTTGAGCATTGCTAAGTAAAGCCTGGAAGCATAAAAATATCAAAATACTTAATCGCTTTTTCATATCGCAAAAATGAAAAAAATAAATCAGTAATTGGAGTGTAACGCTAAGTATAATTAAATTCTAAATGACTATATCTACAATCTATGGACGCATAAAAAAAGAGCCGTTACAAAGTAACGGCTCTTGAAGTTAAAAGATTATTAATTAATTGAAGATTAATTTTCCACTTGCTTCTCCCTTATCAAATATTGTTTTGATAATATAAATTCCGGACTCTAGTTTATTTCTTTCAATTGTAAACTGACGATTATTAACACCTTCAACATTCATAATTAAATTACCAACGATGTCATAAATTTTGACATTTCTGATTTCACCAGCTAATGCATCTGCATAAATTGTACTTGATGATAAAGCTGGATTTGGGCTGACGCGAACATTAGAAGATAAGTTTTCAATGTAGTTAATTCCTGTTGTTAGATTTAAACAAGTAACGATACGCGGATTAACATAACCCATAATTGTATCAATATAAGCCGTCGCTTTTGCTTTCGACATATCAAGATTCGTCAATAACGCATTTTGATAAACTAGTGTTCCCTGAGCTGCAGGGTAACCAAAATACTGAGCTACTGCAACAGTAGTTGTTGAATCATACCAATCCCATGGACCTGATTGAGGGTTGGTAGCTGTAAAGAATGGATACATTCCTTCAATTCCTCCATTTACCGATTCAGCATAAATTGACAACGGGTCATTGAAATTAGCATTTAACATACAATTATTATTACCTAAAGCTTGTGCTAACTGAGCAACAACAGAACTACCAGATACATCAACAACAAAATCGCCAGTAGTAGGAACGATTACAGCACCGTTTCCATAGGGAGTAA
The DNA here is from genome assembly GCA_943332105.1 of Chitinophaga pinensis. Lineage (GTDB taxonomy): Bacteria > Bacteroidota > Bacteroidia > AKYH767-A > OLB10 > CAINEC01. The sequence continues at coordinate 5,620 of CALQOD010000007.1, forward strand.
AAGGTTCACTTACAACATGAAAAGATGCCGTTGGCGGATCGCCAGCTTCAATCCAAGAAGAATCTCCTATGGCGCCACCTATATTAATGACGAAGTTTACTTTTGAAGAATAACCAGGATTGTTATTCGGGTTGTTTAACGGAGGAATACCACCAAATCCTTCAAAGTCGCCAATTAATCCCTGATTTACATAGCTCTGACCTGCAACGAATCCATATGATACATTGTTAGTTTGAGCTAAGAATTTAGGTAAATTAATCTCCTGAGTTTTGTCAACAGAACCACATGCTAAAGCAACATAGCCACCGCTTCCATATCCACCCATAATTATTTTGTTTGTATCAATGCCGTAAGTAGATGCATTTGCTTTGAAAAAACGAACACTTGCTCTCGCATCCTGCATAGCACGATAAACAGCTTGTAATAATGTACCTGTTCTGATATCTTGTCCAGTAGCCCCTGTAGCAGAAGGATTCCAGCCCAAACGATAAGCAACTGCAGCAACTACATAGCCTCTTCTTGCAAGTTCATTACAAGTATATACGATATTACTATCTCTCTTGCCACCATTAGGTGATCCATTTATTACAGGAGGCAAAAAGCTGCCTGTATGTAACATAATTACAAGCGGACGCTGTGATAGTGGATCAACAGCACCAGCAGGCTGGTAGATGTCTGTTTTTAAATCGACAGCAACAGGGGTTCCTGTTAGTACTTGAATATTGTTAGCATAAATGACATCAGGAGTAACCGATGCTGATGGGAATATCGGCGACAAATATCTCTGTGCCATAACACCTTGAAAGCATATGGCTTGCGTGGTGATTACAATTAGAATTTGTAGAAATTTTTTCATAGATAGTGTTTTTAGGTTTTGTGTAAAAATAAGCACTTAATGTGATTTTCATAGTATTGTAAAAAAAACTTATGATGATTTTTATCTTTGAGATTACATCAGGGAAAATTGTAAATTTGAGCAATGAATTTAACTGGCATTAGTTTTAATTTTAAAGTTGTTGGACTAATGGCCGCCTTAACAGTTCTATCCGCTAAAGTTTATTCTCAGTGTATTACTGTATTTCCATTTTCAGAAAATTTTGAAGCCTCGAATGGTAATTGGTCAAGTTCCGGTGTTAACAATGATTGGTCATGGGGTACACCGAATAAACTGAATATTAATGCAGCTGCAGCTGGAAGCAAATGTTGGATAAGTGGTAATTTGACAGGGAATTCTTACAATGGTGGTCAGAAATCTTATATCGAAAGTCCCTGTTTTGATTTTACATCTTTAGTAAATCCTATAATTAAATTTTCAATTTACTGGGATACCGAAAGACAATACGACGGTGGTAATTTACAATTCTCAATTAATAATGGTCTTACATGGTCTAATTTAGGAAGTGCGAATGATCCTGTAGATTGTTATAATAAAAACTGGTTTAATAGTTCAAATATCACAAATATTAGCACACTTGCTTCTCCATCGAATGGTTGGTCCGGCACTTTGCAGAATAGTGCTGGTGGCTGTTTAGGTGGAAATGGAAGTGGACAATGGTTGGAGGCCTCGCATTGTTTAGGTTTTCTTGCTGGAAAACCTTCTGTTAAATTTCGATTTACTTTTGGATCCGGAACTTCTTGCAATAGCTTTGATGGTATTGCTATCGACCAGTTTTTTATTGGTGAAATTCAAGATCCTATTTATGATTTCATATTTAATTGTCTTAGTACTGGTACTGTCGATTTTATTGCCAGCTCATCGGATTGCCCGGCGCAGTATTCATGGGATTTTAATGATTTGAACTCATCAAATAATACAGCCACAGGAATTTCTGTTTCTCATGATTTTTCAGGGCCCGGAAGTTATTATGTTGTGCTTACAATTACTTATCCATGCATTGGAACCAGAACAATTAACAAACAAATAATCATTCCTGATTTAGTTGTTGCAACAACGGATGTAACTTGTATTAATGATTCAAACGGTACTGCAACCGCCGCTGTTAGTTTAGTAAGTAATCCAATTATAAAATGGTTGCCTTCGGGAGGTTCTGGATTAAGTATCGATAGCTTGGTGCCTGGACAATATTACGTAACACTAATTGGTGCAGCAGCAGTTTGCGATGCAACAGTGCCATTTACAATTGGAGTGGGACCGAATGCAAATCCTAAAGTTAATATCGGTGGTTCAATAAAGATTTGCCCTGGCGATGCAGTAAAACTCGATGCGGGTACTTTTGAAAAGTATCTTTGGAATACAGGCGATACATCATCGTATATTATTGCAACAGATTCCGGCTATTACTCTGTATTAGTTGAAAATTCAGCTGGTTGTAAGGCTTCTGATTCAGCAGAGATTATCGTGGGCTGTGGTTATTCTGTTTGGCTTCCTTCTGCTTTTTCTCCTGATGAAGATGGGGTTAATGATATTTTCAAAGGTTATGGATTTGATGTTGTCGAATATCACCTAATTATTTTTAATCGTATGGGACAAATGGTTTTTGAAACGTATGATTTGAATAAAGGATGGGATGGTAATGAAGAGGGTTATCCTTCTCCTATTGGTATTTACGGATATAGCGTCACTTATAAATTTTCCGGAAATGATAGTATTAGAAAAAGAAGTACCTTAACTTTAATCCGTTAAACTGAAAACATAAAATGAAGAATTATTTAAAGCATCTTATTAATTTGTCATTACTTATTCTTATTGCTGGATGCGGCAAAGATGAAATGAGTGATTCAAACGGTAATACTATTTTACCAGGAGTGCTTAACGTGGAGTTTTTAAATAGAGTAGATACTTCTAGTTTAGATATTACAGGCAATACTAATTATTTAAACTCAGCTGGAGAGGAGTATTCTGTGAATGTTTTTAAGTATTACCTTTCTAACATTCGATTAATAAAACCGGATAGTTCTCGCTATTATCTGCCGGATACCTATTGGTTAATGGATGCCGGTAAACCGCTGTCGTTATTAAATAATTTAAATAATGTTGCTGCCGGTAAATACATCGGGATTGAATTCATGATTGGTGTAGACAGTACTACTCTTTCCAAAGGAGTACAAGGTGGAGCGCTTGATCCGAGTAATGGAATGGTTTGGAGCTGGTCAACAGGTTATATTTTTGTAAAAATGGAAGGGCGTTGTCCTTTGGCAGGAACGGATAGTTTATTCCAATATCATATTAGTGGTTATCATGATTATGATGGAACCAATTCATTAAGGTGGTCAACACTGTATTTTAATGGCCAGTCGATAGAGGTAAATAAGTCGTTAAACACGAAAATTCAAATTAAAACTGACGTTCAGGAGTTCTTTAAAAATCCGAGTGATTTAAGTATTGCGGATATTCCTAATGTAACGTTGCCAGGTCATCTTCCTCCAATTATTGCAGATAACTACAAAGACATGTTTTCCTTTGTAAAGAAATACTAGAATTGTTTGATTTATGTCAGGATTACTAATTATTTAAAACATTGTGATTGTACTTTTGTTAGATTTATATTTGTAAAACTTAATTATGCAAGTGTTTAAAAACAATATTGTGATTATGCTAACGCTCTTGGTTTTTTTATCGAGTGCTAGCAAAACATTATTGTTAGTAGATTTTTTTATTAACCGCGATTATATTGCTAATAACCTTTGCGAAAAGAAAGAGCTTAAAAATAACTGTTGCAAAGGATATTGTCAATTAACCAAGCAATTAAAGCAAGAAGAAAAGCGCGAGTCATCAAATACAGTTATTGAGCAAAAGCTAGAATTTGTTTCCGAATTAAATATGCTGGAAGGATTAACATTTTTTTTCTTTTTTATCCAAAAAATCAATCATGTTAAAATAGTTTCATTGAGTATTGGTTTCTTGAGTAATAATTTTCAACCTCCAAGGTTATAGTTGCTATCTATTTACAAATTTGAAAATTAAATCAAAATCAAAATCAAAAAAAAACAATTAAATGAAAAATAAATTTTTAAATATGTTAATGATTGCATTTGTTGCAATCTCTATTGTTTCATGTGATGACGATGAAACAACTCCGCCATCTAACAATGGAACTACAACTTACAATTCAGGTTCTGTTGGACTTAATTTTGAAAATATTGCAGGTAGTGTTTTCTTAGACCCAACTGGAGCTACTAATTATGTAAATGCTGCTGGCGAAACATTCTCGGTTACTAATTTCAAGTATTATGTATCCAACGTTAAGTTAATAAAAGATGATGGTACTAAGTATGAAGTGCCTAATTCTTATTTTTTAATTGATGCGAATGATACTAACTCATTAATAGCCGAGTTATCTAATATCCCTGGTGGAAAGTATACAGGAATTGAATATATGATTGGTGTTGATAGTGCGCGTAATGTTTCTGGTTCGCAAACAGGTGCCTTAGATCCTGTAAACGGAATGTTCTGGAGTTGGAATCAAGGCTATATTTTTATGAAATTAGAAGGACAATCCTCAGCATCATCTAATAACTCTTTTGTTTATCATATTGGTGGATTTTCTGGAGCTTATAGCGCTCTAAGAACAGTTTCAATTGATTTTACACCTTCGATATTGATTGTTGATGGAGGAAAACGTGAGGCCGAGATCCACATCTTAACTGACGTATTGGAAATATTCAAAAATCCAAACAATATTTCAATCGCGAATTCTTCAACAATAATGGGCGTTGGTATTTCGTCTTCGAATGTTGCAAACAATTATGCGGATATGTTCTCATTTGATCATATTCATAACGACCCTTTATAAAAACAAAGTTGATCCTGCGGATGTAGATAGTATTTTCGCAGGATTTATTATAAATGAAAGTAGATCTTAAATATAAATTGTTTTTACTGTTGTCATTTATTGTGACAATACAAGCTTGTGTGCCTGATGTAGAACCGCCTGTAACAAAACCGTTGTTTTATCAGCCCGATGGGTTTCCTCCCACTTCCGGACAATTGGTAAACAATCCTGTTACGTATTACGGATTTAGTTTGGGTAAGAAATTATTCTATGATCCAATCTTATCGTTAGATAGTACCATATCATGTGGCAGTTGTCATCAACAATTTGCAGCTTTTGCACATTTAGATCATAAGCTTAGTCATGGCATTAATGATTTGGAAGGGACGCGAAACGCACCTCCGCTCTTTAATTTAGCCTGGCATTCAAATTTTTTCTGGGATGGTGGTTCTTCACATATTGATATGCAGCCTATCGGGCCAATTACAAATCCTGTTGAGATGAATGAAAGTTTACTTAACGTCTTGGTTAAGCTTCGTAGGTCGACATATTACCCTGCGTTATTTAAAAAGGCTTTTGGTAGCGATTCTATTACAACACAAGCTATGACAAGGGCATTAGCTCAGTTTATGTCATCGTTGATTTCAGCCAATTCTAAATACGATCAGGTTAAAACCGGGACCGCAACATTCACCGTTGATGAGCAAAATGGATATACGCTATTTAAGTCAAAGTGTGAAAGCTGTCATAAGGAACCATTAATGACCGATTTGAATTTCCGTAATAATGGATTAGATCTTCACTTCGCTGATGCAGGCCGTGCAAGAATTACGTTACAACCAAGCGATTCTGGTAAATTCAAAGTTCCATCACTCAGGAATGTGGCTGTTACGTATCCTTACATGCATGACGGTCGACTGAATTCGTTGAGCAAAGTGATTGACCATTACAGATCAGGAATTATCCAAAGCAGCACCATTGATCCGTTATTAACAGGCGGTAATATGTCAATTACAGACGCAGAAAAACAGCAATTATTACTTTTCTTAAACACACTTACAGATCCAGCTTTCCTAAACGATAAACGATTTAGCGAAAAGTAAAAAATGAAAAAATATATTTTGATTTTAGGCATTGTATGTCTAAGTTTTGTCACCCACGCTTGTGATGTTTGCGGATGCTATACTGGTGTTTTACCTTATGAAAGTAAAAATTCAATAAGCATTTATTCGCGCTATAGAGCATTTAAAAACGAATTCTTTGTAGGAAGTAATAAATGGTTTCCTGAGGGCAGTGTGTTTAAAACAGAGCATTCTTCTACAGCAGAAAAGGTTTCTAGTTACGAGGTGTTTCGAGCTATTGAACTCCGTGGTCGTTGGTTTTTCAAGCCCAAATGGGAGTTAGATATAAATGTACCTTATTTGCAAAATATAGAGGTTGAAGGAATTCAAAAAAATGCAGTGCAGGGCATTGGTGATATATCATTTAATGTATTGCATCACGTTGTTTCAGATAATTGCGATCATCAATTTAAAAACCGATTATTATTAGGAGCTGGAATCAAACTTCCTACAGGTAGAAATGATTTTACTTTAAGCAATGGACAGCGTGCAGCATTTTATAACCAACCTAGCACAGGGTCTCTCGATTATAACTTTATGGCCAATTATGCTGCAGGCTATAAGAAGCTTGGTTGTTCTGTCTCTACTAATTTTAGAGGCAATTCTACGAATTCATTTAATGAACGACTGGCCTCTGTTGTAAATGTATCTTCGATGGTGTTTTATAAATGGAATGTTAGCAATCAATTATTAGTTGTGCCTTCTGTGATAAATACATTTGAAAAAACGAAAGGGGTTAGAATAGGCGATGCCTTACAAAATGGAACATCTATGCAATTGATGATGATGGGCACAGGACTACAATTTATTTATAAAAGCATCGCATTAGATTCTCAATTGTTATTGCCAGTAGATGAGCCAAAATCTTTAAACAGCCAGCAGTCGACCGTGCGAATTGTTATTGGGTTAAGTTATAATATATAAATTAATGCCCATAGTTAAGAATGAAAAAGAAGTTTTTAATATTTTATAAATTTAAAAATATATCGGTGAAATATATTAGCACATATTAACATTGTGTTGTAAATAAGTGGATAGACGGGTAGTTAGTCATAGCTAGAATAGAGGGTACTTTTGACTAACCATCCTGATAAATGAAGAAAGTACTTCTCTCGTCAATAATTTCAGTAATAATACTTGTAGCTGTTGCGGGCATATTTATTTATTATCAGTATTACAGAAATGAATCAACCAGTCTTTATGAAGCCATACCTGCAGATGTTGCCTGGGTAATTTCAGTTGATCCAACAACTGGCGATTTAAAGCGACTAGCTAATACAGGTTTTTTTAATAATCATGATTCTATTGAAGTACTTGATGATTGGTATCGATCATTAATATCATTAGACTCTGCCGTTGTAAAGAATAATTCGTTACGAGCAGTATTTAAAACATACCCATTGGTTGTTTCTGGCCATGTAACAGGCCCCTATACATTCAGTCAGATTTATTATTTGAGATTAAACAATACAAACCCTGATGGCGAAGCTGATCAGTTAGTGATGGGATTGCTAGGTCTTAAAGTAAAGAAGGAAACACGGAATTACAATGGAACTGAAATTAGAGAGGTAAGGCTAGATAGCAATCGGATATTTACATGGTCAGTTTCTAAAGGAGTTTTTATTGGAAGCTTTACTCCTTATTTAGTGGAGGATGCTATCAGACAGCAAAAATATATTAAGAGTACTTCGCCTGCTGTTAAGTTAATGGGTTTTGTTGATACCAATAGAAAAAATCTGGTGATAGGTATTCATTATAATGGTTTTCATAAATGGGTAATGACTCAGTTGAACACTTTGTCTGGTATAAAATTGGAGCCATTACAGCGTGTCGGAGAATGGTCTATCGCTAAGTTGAATATTAAGTCTGATTGTATAACGTTTCAAGGTACAACAATTGTTGATGGGGCGAATCAATTTCTTTCATTATTTAAAGATCAGAAAAGTGTTCCACTTAATGTATTTAAAATATTGCCTTCTAGAACTGCAGCAGTAGTTGCTTGGGGTATAAGTAGTCCATCTGCATGGCTCAACGATTTTTCTAATTACATGAAGGAAAATAATTATAACATTTCATCTAACAATAAAGAATATTTCCAAGATTGGATGGGTAATGAAGTTTCATTAATTGTAACGGAGCCAATGTCCGAAGCAAATAATAACAATTATTTTGCAGCGGTTGCTGTTAATAATATTTCCCTTTGTCAAAATAAAATGTCGGCTATTTCGGAGCAAAATAATAGTGCTAAACCACTAGAAGAAATTTATAATGGAATATCAATACGAAAATTAAAGAAATCGGATTTGATTCCTTCTGTATTAGGCCCTCTTTTTAGCAAACTAACTGGGTGTTATTATTGCATAATCAAAGGTTATTTTATTGCGTCTAATCAGGTTTCTTCACTGCGTGGATTTATTAATGATAATCAGAGTAAAAATCTATTAGTAGATCAACCACGATTTAAAACAATTACCAATCAGGTGCATCCATTTGGAAATCTATATTTTTATGCAAGCTTTCCTCAATCAGAAAAAATATTTAAGTCGATTGCTGCCCCAGGCTGGCTCGACTGGCTAACACAGTATGGTAATAAAGTGAAAGGATGGAATGGATTGGCATTAAATATTGCATCTTCGAATGGTGTTTTTAATACAACTGGATGCATAAGTTATTTCAACAAGGTATCTCAAGGGCCTCATGCAATCTGGGATTATAGATGTGACACTACTATTATTGCGGGTCCTTTTATCCCGAAACTAGATCATGATATATTATTTGTTCAAGATGCTAATTTAGATTTAATAGCTGTTGGACGCGATGGAGTAATGAAGTGGAAAAAGGCAATTGATAGCGAAATAAAAGGCGAAATAAAAGGTGTCGATTTCTATAACAATGGCAGTGTACAATATTTGTTTAATTCACTTGGTAAGATTTACCTTTTAGATTCTATTGGTAATAATGTTGGGAATTATCCAATTCAATTACCTGATACTGCTTCAACAGGCGTTTCAGTCTTTCAATTAAACTATAATAGCAATGCACAATTTTTTGTTTGCTGTAGAAATATGTCAATTTATGGCTATGAACTTTCTGGAATTCCATTGATAAATTATCAAACAGTAACATTAACATCAAGTATTAAAACACCTGTTTGGCTTTCTGTGTATGGTAAAAAACGTTATATAACAGCAGTTGATGTTACAGGAATTTGTTTTTTTATATCACCATTAGGAGAAAAAAAGCTAAGGTTGGATGAAACAATTGGAAAGCCAGCAATCAACAGAATATTTGAATCAAAGGACACTTCTACTGTGTTTATTTGGGAAACAAGTGGTGGCGTTTTGAAAAAAGCTAAAGGATCGGGATTTTCTTCAATATTTTTTAAGGCAGAAACAGAAACAATTAAAGATATTTATCTAGGACAAAAAAGCAACAATGTATTTATTGCTGGTTACGACAAGCAAAATATTTCAGGTTTTAAAATTGACGGAACGATTCTTTTTAATTATTCACTTCCCGCAGATGTACTTGTAAAGGATATATCTATAATGATTGACAATATCGACTGTTATGTGTCTTTTATGGATGCTAATACCAATAAATTGTACTTAGTTGATAATAATGGTAAACTTTGCAAAGGATTTCCTGTTTCTGGTAATTCACTTCCTAAGGATGTTTCATCTACAAATCTTGAGTTTGTGTTTAAGTCTGGTGAAAATTCATTTAGCTTATACAAGATAGATTAATAGAGCTTAGTAAAGATTAAATAGAGTCGAAGCATTTATATAATGTGTTAATTAATTTTTGCTCTTCTTGATTTTTCAGATTTTTATTAATAAACCATGTTTTTTTAAGCTCAGATTTAATATCAATGGTTGTTTGATTTTCGTTTATGTGATTAATCTTTATTTGAACGTGTATTTCAGGTTTTAAAAATTGTTTCTTAGAGGTGGCTATGATTATACCATTGGTTTCATCATATTCATTGACTACAAAATCTCTTCGTTCTAGTGCCTTTAAACTGACTTTACAGACTTCATCTTTGTTATAAAAAAAAGATATTTTGCTCATATGAAAGAGTTTATTTCAAAACAAATTTATTCAAATTTTTTAAATAGAAAATATTCATAGTAATTATTAAACATATAAAAAGGGCAGACTCCGATAGGAGTCTGCCCTTTTTATTATTTATAAACTAGATCTTTTATTTTATAGAGAAGTCAACTCTTCTATTCATAGAGTTTAATTTAACGGCAATTGGGTCTTTAGATCCTTTAGTTTCTGTAGAAACGCGAGATGCATCGATGCCGAAATTCTTAACTAAGATTTCTTTAACGTTCTCTGCACGACGGCCTCCCAACCTTTGATTCTCGTTGTCGCTTCCAGTAACATCACAGTTTCCAATAATGATAAGTTTAACAGAAGAGTTCGCCTTCATCATCTTAGCAATTGTAAAGATACGGTCGTTATATATAGATTTAACTGCTGGTGAGCCTAAGTCGAAGAATATTGAAGGCATATAACCTGCACCTGCGCCATTTGAGCCATTAACTCCATCTTTACCATGTTCACCTGGTTTTGCAATTGTAAGTCCTTGAAAGTTAACCAATGATCCACTTTGAGTAGATGGCTCCAGATCTTTTGAATCTGCAACACCATCCCCATCTGTATCGATTTCTTGTCCATTAGCATCTACTTTAGCTCCTTTAGCTGTGTATGGATCAGCGTCTTTTGAGTCTGCTACACCGTCGCCATCAGTATCTACGGTTGTTCCATCACCATAAACTTTTGTTCCTTCTGGAGTTGCATTGTCTTTATCAAATAAGTCAGAAACTCCATCTTTATCTTTGTCACCTGAAAGGATATTTACTTTCTCTTTTAAGTCGGAGATGTCATTGTAAACAACTTCCATTGGGTTAACCCATTCCATCGGTTTAGTTTTCTTCCCAAGGGTGTAAGATACCATCGCATTTACCATGTAGTAACTATCGTACTCAGAGAATGTTTTTGTAGTAGCATCAACATTATCAGTAAAAGTTTTACGGTATTCAGCAGCTAAACCAATATCGATCTTACCGATTTTGTATTTAAAACCTAACGATAATGGTAACATTAATTCAGTAGTGCTACCAGAAGTTCTTAATACAGTACCTGGAGTTACTGTAACAGCAGTAGCAGAATCCAATCCTACAATTACACTTGTTGAACCATCTAAAGTCACTTTACCATCAAAATTGAACATTCCAGCGCCTAATGTTGCAACCATATGGAAATTCTTATTTCTATTTAAGAAGCTAATATTTCCGAAGTTGTAGGTCATTTCTAAAGCTGCCTCGTACATATTACTTTCATATTTGTCAGGGAATAAGTTCGGGGTAGGTGGCGTATTAGGATTTGCTGGATTAGGAGGAAGCCACGTCCCTTTTGAATTGTATAAATATTCGTTATCATAAGCTTCAAACTTCGATAATAGACCACTTGCTCTTAAACCAATTGAATGAGTTAATTGGTAATTAACCATTAACCCGTAACCTAAGTTCAGATTTTGTTGATCAATCATTCTTGAATTGTTTTGAGGACCTTTTAATAAGTCACCGCTAAGATGCGTTAACCCTAACTTTAGTCCTACAGAAACACGATCAAAATCTTTTTTATTAGGAAGTCCACCACCAGTAGTAGTCTGGGCGTAAGAAGCTCCAGTAATAAATAAGCAAAATGCTATTAGTAAATGCTTAGTTTTCATTTATGTTTTTTTTTGATTATTGATGCAATAATAATTAAAAATCAAATACAAATTGGTTCGGAAAGATAATTTAATTATTGATTAACAGTCTCGTTTATAGTGTTTTTTGGATTTTACGAAAGCCAATATTGTTCTCGTTTTGGATTAACTCCAATAAAAATCGCAAATCAGAGGAGTTCTCAATAAAATCAATTTCATCACTTTCTACAAACAAAACAGGTATAGAGGGAGATTCAGTTAAATGCTGATGATATTGTTTGGAAATACGGTCAAGGTATCCAGATGGTATGTTTTGCTCGTAGGTTCTTCCTCTTATGCTAATGTTCTTTTGAAGTTCTTCAGTTGACTTATTCAAATATAGTATAAGGTCAGGTTGGCGTAGGTTTTTGTTTATCAATTCGAAGAACTTTCTAAATAAATCTAATTCATTACCCTTTAAGTTCACATTTGCAAATAACATCGATTTTTCAAACAAATAGTCTGATATAAGTACCTTATTATTTTTAATTGAGGACTCCTGCCTTGCCTTTAGTTGCTGGTAGCGCTCCGCCAAAAACGACATTTCTAAAGGAAATGCAAATCGATCCGGATTTTCATAAAATTGAGGAAGAAAGGTGTTATCGGCAAATTCTTCTAAAACTAAATCAGTATTATAGATACCAGAAAATATCTTGGCAAGGGATGTTTTGCCCGCGCCAATATTTCCTTCGATTGCTATGTATGAATAGGGTAGTGAAGATTTCATACTATTCTTTTTCCAATTTTGTTACTTGTGAATCGTCTTTGCAAGCTTTTAATAAGTCTGCTATCGACATTCGATATACCGGATGAATAAAATTAGGGATTATTTCGTTTAATGGTATTAGTGTAAATTTTCGCAAATGTAATCGAGGATGTGGAATAACAAGGTTGTTGGTGATAACTTCTAAGTCATTGTAAAACAAAATGTCAATATCAATATTTCGGGGACCATTTGCAATTATTCTAGACCTTCCGAGCTCAAATTCGATTTTTGATGTTTGCGATAACAATTCGATAGGTGCTAATGCTGTTTCAAAAACAATCACTTGGTTTAAGAAATCGTTTTGCTTAGAATACCCCCATGCGGCCGTTTTATAAAGGGAAGATTTATTCATAAGCCTTCCGCATTTTTTTTCGAGCGCATTCAGTGTTTCAATAAAAGTGCTTTCGCAGTTTCCAATATTACAACCTAAAAGCAATGTTACTACATTCATATTTGCAAAATTAGTTTTATTTATAAAATGAACTAATTTAGCAATTCAAAATCAAGTTGTGCCAAATAAAGCCGTCGCCCATAGTTTATTGCTTGTGTTTTTAATGCAATTCTTTGGTATGTCAGCAATGTATTTTTCGCAGCGCTACGCCTTCAAGCAATCAGCTATTAACTTTATTGATTCACGTATTGAACAGCAATTTACTGTTTTGAAATTAACCGCATTGGAATTTCAATTAGCACAGTTTGATGAGGAGGAGCTATTCATCAACGGACAGTTATTCGATATTATTGATAAGAAGTTTGATAATGGCTATGCGGTTGTTAAAGTTTATCGTGATATTGGAGAAGAATCATTATTAAAAAAGACAATCGATTGGTTTGATTCTTCCGGATCTAGTCATTCATCTTTACCTAAATTGATTTTAAAAACATTTTTTAATCCAATTGTGATTGAAAACAGTCATTCACTTTGCTTTTATGTTTATCCTTTGCGTTCGATTTATTCGAATCGTCATTTAATTTCTTTATCAGTTTTTATTAAGCCAGCAATCCTACCACCATTATTTTGTTGAAGTAAATTATTAATTAAATTAATTAATTCTTAAATCCAACAAAATGAAAAACAAAAATATCTGGAGCTTATTGCTCCTGCTTTCAGTATGCACATTATCGTACGGTCAAAAAGATAGCGTTCAAAAAAGTATTAATCTTGATGGTGTTACCATCTTAGTAAATAAAACTCCTGAAACAATAAAGAACGTAACTCAGGAGGTTAAGGTATTTACAAAAGAGAATATCGAATCATGTAATCCTTCTTCTACAGCAGATCTTCTTGCTCAAAAAGGTCTACAAGTACAAATGAGTCAGCAGGGGGGTGGAAGCCCAACTTTACGTGGTTTTGAAGCTAGCCGAATAGTATTGATGATTGATGGTGTTCGAATGAATAATCTGATTTATCGTGCTGGTCATTTACAAGATATCATTAAAACAGATGTGAATTTATTAGACAGAGTAGAAGTTTTATACGGTCCATCGTCAAACATATTTGGAAGTGATGCATTGGGCGGAGTAATAAACTTATCTACTAAAAAAGCTATGTTTTCAGATATCGCTGATAAAAATGAAATGCATGTTTCTTTCTTGTCAAAATATGCTTCGGCTAATAATGGAATTACAAATCATATCGATTTTAATTATGGGACCTTAAGATTTGCTTCATTAACATCGTTTTCTATAAGCCAGTTTGGCGATTTACGAGGAGGGTCAAATCAGAATCCGTTTTATAATGGTAGTTATGGAGAACGACCATATTATGTTGAAACAAATAATGGAGTTGATTCAATTATGAAAAATGAAGATCGTTTTAAGCAAGTAGGAACTGCATATAACCAGATTGATTTTATACAGAAGTTTTCATGGAAGCAAAATGCTAACACAACTCATTATTTGAACTTTCAGTATTCAACAACTAATGACGTGCCTCGCTATGATCGATTAACGGATGTTAGTGGAGGGAGTTTGAAATATGCTGAATGGTATTATGGTCCGCAATCGCGATTGATGGCTGCTTATTCAATGAATAATGTAAAACAAAACAGATGGGCTCAATTGTATCATATAGGTTTTAGCTATCAGGCCCTAGAAGAAAGTCGACATAGCAGAAGTTATAAAACTAGCAATCGTAATAATCGAATTGAAAATGTTGGTGTGTTAGGATTTGATTTGTATGCACAACATACTGATAAAAAAAACAAGTTAATAATTGGTGTGGATGGCCAGTTGAATTCATTAAAATCAATAGCGAACAAGACTAATATTGTTAACGGAATATCAACACCGTTAGACACTCGTTATCCTGATGGTGATAATAAAATGAATTATTTGGGATTATATGTTTCTCATATTCACACGCTTTCTACTACTACCACTATTTCGGAAGGAATGCGCGTTGGTTATTCTTCTTTAAAGTCTACCTTAATAGATACTGCATTGTTATTTCATTTGCCATATACGAGCATTGAGCAACAAACGCCTGTTTATTCTGCCTCAATAGGATTCATACATCGACCTTCTGACGCAACTAAGTTATCTTTTACAATTGCTACAGGATTTAGAGTTCCTAACGTAGATGATATGTCGAAAATTTTTGGCTCATCAAGCGGAAATGTAATTGTTCCTAATAAGGATTTGAAACCAGAACAAACAATAAACTATGAATTGGGCTTTACGCAATCATTGGGAAGTAAAACTACTTGGGAGAATTATTTGTACTATACATCAATTAAAGATATTGCGGTAGTAGATAAATTTACTTTTAACGGGCAGGATACAATTTTGTATGATGGAGATTTAAGTCAGGTGTTAGCAAATCAGAATAAGCAGCAAGGTTATATTTACGGAATCAGTTCAAATTTAACTTCCATCTTAGATAATCATTTTACTTTTCAAACAGGTATCAATTACACGTACGGCCGTTTGAAAACAGATTCAGTGGATAGTCCTTTAGATCATATTCCTCCGTTCCAAGCGCGTATTTCTTTAAAATATCAAGCAGAGAAATTCAGCACCATGTTTTACGTTAATTATAATGGCGCCAAGGAATTGAAAGATTATCTGTTAAATGGAGAAGACAATGAGCAATATGCTACTCCTGACGGAATGCCTGCATGGATAACATTAAACCTTAGTGCATCGTATAAGATTCACAAGAATATTGATATAAATTTCGCAATTGAAAATATATTGGATACACAATACCGTGTTTTTGCAAGTGGCATGAATGGAGTTGGAAGGAACTTTATTTTTTCAGTTCGAGGTAATTTCTAATAAAAATGAATGACAAAAAAATCCCCGAGGAAACTCGGGGATTTTTTGTTATAAATTATTAATGATAAAATTGGTCATCTTAGTATAAAGATGTAATCGCACACCATCTCCATAAATACCATGGTTTCGATTTGGATAAATAAACAAATCAAATTGTTTGTTGTTTTTTACCAAGGCATTGATAAAGTCCATTGAGTTTTGCATATGCACATTATCATCTGAAGACCCGTGAATCAATAATAAATTCCCTTTTAAATCTTTTGCATAAGTAGTAGGGGAGTTTTTATCATAGCCATCAGCATTTTCCTGCGGTGTTTGCAAGTATCTTTCAGTGTAAATATTATCATAATATCTCCAATTAGTAACAGGTGCTACAGCAATACCTGCTTTAAATTGAGTATGCACCTTTGTCATTAAAAGTGATGTCATGTAACCTCCGAAACTCCATCCCCAAACACCCATGCGGCTATTTTCAACGTACGGTAATGCTTTAATGTAATTTGATCCTGAGATCTGATCATCTACTTCTAATTTCCCTAAATCTTTATAGATGCAATTTGCCCATTCTAATCCTCTGCCTGGCGTGCCTCTGTTTTCAATACTGGCAATAATGTACCCTCTTTGAGCAAGCATCTGATGCCATAAATAATTGGGGCCATCCCAATCGTTAGTTACTGTTTGTACACCTGGACCGCCATAAACATTAATTAATACGGGATATCTTAATGTTGAATCAAAATCGGGAGGATAAATCATCCAACCATAAAACTCAAGTCCGTATTTATTTTTAAAAGTAAACTCTTTGATTTTTCCTAATTTGAATTCTTGTAGAGCTGCTTTTAAGTTTCGATTATCTTCTAAAACCCGAATTATTTTACCTGTATTATTAATTACAGAACAAGTATATGGCTTTCCATAAGCTGAGTGGGTGTCAATAAAATATTCAAATCCACTGCTGAATGATGCACTATGAGTACCTTTTTCAGGACTTAAATTTGTTTTATTTCCATTGGCATTAATAGCGAAAACATATCGTTCGGTAGGACTTAATTCTGTTGATAGATAATAAAAAGTTTTTTTTGCTTCATCATATCCGTAGTAAGTGGAAACCTCAAAATTTCCTTTTGTGATTTGTTTAATTAATGTTCCATCGGTGGCGTAAAGGTAAATATGATTAAAACCGTCACGCGTTGATGTCCATATAAACTGTTTCCCATTCTTTAAAAATGTCAAGTCGTTGGTTATTTCAATGAATGAATTATTATCTTCTTTAATAACAGCTTTTGATGAATTATCTGATACATTGCAGAATAATAACTCTAAATGACTTTGATGTCGGTTTAATGTTTGAACACTTAAAATATTTGAATTTTCTGTCCATTTTATACGCGGAATATATTCGCGCTCTTTACCAGTATTGATCAACTTACTTTGATTTGTGTTTAAATCATAAACATAAATTTCCACTTTCGAATTTTCTTCACCTGCTTTAGGATATTTATATTTTTCTTCTTTAGGATAAAGCTCTCCGTAATAAGTTAGGTTAAACTCCTTAACATTGCTTTCATCAAATTTATAGTAGGCTATTTTCTTTCCGTCAGGTGACCATACATAGGCAACATCCATACTGAATTCTTCTTCATAAACCCAATCAGTAGCCCCATTAATAATAGCATTTTTCATTCCGTCTGTTGTGATGGCGAATTCTTTTTTTGATGATAAATCATAAACAAACAGGTTGTTCTCTTTCACATAAGCTACTTGTTTATTGTCGGGCGAAAATTGACAATACATTACTTTTTCTTGCTGCGTAATTTTTGAAATTTGTTTTGAAATGCGATTAAAAACGTAGTAATCTGATTTGCTCGAATGACGATAAATAGCTTCCGTATTTGCTGATAGTAAAATCATATTTTCATCGCTGCTGAATTGATAATCACTGATGGTAATTGTATCACCATTATAAACCAGGTCGTTTTCAGTTAGAATTGTTTCCAATGCTTTCCCATCTTTAAAAGCATATTTCACAATTTGAAAATTAGGTGCATAGACTAAATTTGAATAATACTCACCATTGCTCATTGAATTGAATCCACTTACCGTTTGAGCATATAATTTTCTGCTATTCCATATATCATCTAATTGAAGAAATCCTTTTTGTGAAAAGGAGTTGTGTGTTGTTGATGTTAATAGAAGCAATATTGTTAAAATCTTTTTCATAATGTTGAAAATTAATGAGGTATACAAATGTAATAATTTGCGCAATAGTATTTTATTATTTAAATTTGCTTAATACATAAAGTCAAATGAAATCCAAGTTTTTTTTATTTAGCATCATAATGGTGATGTTCAGTTCTATAATCTTTGCCCAAATAAAAGAAGGTAAGATTCAATATAGAATATCCTATCCTAGTTTGGATTTGCCAGCAGCTCAAAAAGCTATGCTTCCTTCTGAAAGCGTGTGTTATTTTTCTAATAATAATTGCCGCAGTGAAAGCAATGGTATTATGGGGATGAAGATGGTTACCATCTGCGCTAAAGGGGAAACGACAATGTTGATAGATGTAATGGGTAAAAAAATTGCGATGAATCCTCTTGATAATCAATCTGTAAAAACAAAAACTCCAACAATAACTTATTCAGATGAAACCAAGAACATTGCAGGATTTGTTTGTAAGAAAGCAACAATGGTTTTTGATGAGACTAAGAAGATGATTGTTTGGTGTGCAGAAGGTATTACTGGAGGCGGTAGCTGGGGAGGTGATTTCGATAATTTGAAAGGTGCTCCGTTAGAGTATACGGCAGATTTAAATGGCATGTCAATGACAATGATTGCGAGTAAGGTTTCAGACGAAAAGGTTGGCAAAAAAATGTTTGAAATCCCATCAGATTATAAATCCATGACTATGGAAGAATTGCAAAAACAATTTAAACAATAAGTTTTTTCCATGAATATTTTACTCCTATTTTGCTCATTTATTGTTCTGATTATTTTTACCGTTGGTGTAAAATTAAATCAGCGTCCTAGTGAATATGGTGGCTTTGGATTTAAAACAAAAGTTTCTCTTCGTAGTGAAGAAACTTGGCGTGATGGCAATATAACATTTGGACGATGTTTGATGATGATTGCTCCCTTGCAGATTGCTGTTTTGGTAATAACAGAAAGATATTTACCTAATCATCCTTACCGTATTTTCGCAGTGCTAGCCATAACTACCATAGTTTCTGTATTGATAGCATACCTTTTGACGCAGAAAAAATTACGAACCATTTATTTCAAAGATGGTAAGCGTCGCCCTAATTCTTTTTAATTAGGGATTAAACAATTTATTTACATTTGCTCAAAATATTGGTGAATGAAAAATTTTGCATTGTTAGTTTTTACTTGTTTGGCTATAAGTTCAAACATTTTTGCTCAAGAATATACTGTCGATTTCCCGCATCCAGAAACCCATTATGCGCATGTGAAAGTGTGTTTTAGAAATTGGAAAGGCGGCCAAATGGATATTCATTTACCGGTTTGGGCACCGGGATCCTATTTAGTAAGAGAATTTTCTAAGAATGTAGAATCGTATAAAGCGTTTAACGCAATAGGTGAACAATTGTCTGTAAGCAAAACAAGAAAAAATATCTGGACAGTTAATGCTGAGAGGGGAGATGTTAATTTTGAATATGATGTTTATGCAAATGAGCTTTCTGTACGAACAAGCTTTATCGACGCAGAACATGCATACTTAAATGGAACAAGTGTATTTGTTTTTGTTAAAGAATATCTTTCTAAAAAGGCTACTATAAATATTAACTTGCCTACTAATTGGAAAACTATTTCTGTAGCATTAGACAAAGACCCATATAAGGGAAATGTTTTTGTTGCTGATAATTATGATGTCCTTGTAGATGCTCCTTTTGAAATTGGGAATCATCATGTGTTCTCATTTACTTCTTGTGGAGTAAATCATGAAGTGGCCATGTTTGGTAAAGCGACCTATAATGAAGATCAGTTGAAAAAAGATATGGCCGTAATTACCGAGCAATCATTAAATGTTTTTGGTGGGCCACATCCTTGTAAAAATTATTTGTTTATTATTCATAATCTTAATAATGGAGGCGGCGGTTTAGAACATAAAAATTCCACTACTCTTCAAACAGAAAGAAATGGATATTCCGGAGATGATTACAAAAGTTTTTTGACGCTGGTAGCGCATGAGTATTTTCACTTGTGGAATGTAAAGCGCATGCGTCCTAAAGCACTTGGTCCATTTGATTATGATAATGAAAATTACACCAATCTACTTTTTGTTTCAGAAGGATTTACAGCTTACTATGAAGACTTAATAGTTTTTAGAAGTGGATTTTATACGCGACAAGAGTTTTTGCAAAAAATAGCGAACTCCTTTTCCTATACCGATAATCAATTAGGAGCAGCAATTCAACCATTAAATGAAGCTAGTTTTGATGCTTGGATTAAGTACTATCGCCCTAATGAAAATTCAAACAATAGTACAGTAAGTTATTATTCAAAAGGGGCCGCAATTGCCGCTTCTTTGGATATGATTATTCGTGCTAAAACCAATGGTAAAAAATCGTTGGATGATGTTATGCAAGTGTTGTATCAAACTTATTTTTTAGGATATAATCGTGGCTTTACAGATGCAGAGTTTAAAGATGCCGTTAGTCAGATAGCAGGTCAGAATATGAATTACTTTTTCAGTAAGTATGTAAACGATACCCAGCAAATACCTTTCGATACAATTACTCAGGAAATAGGTCTTTCACTGGAAGATAATTTTGCTGACGAGGAGAAAGTTTATTTAGGGATTAATATGCAGAGTGGTAAGAATACAATTGCATCTATAGAAAGAAGCTCTCCGGCGTGGTTAGCAGGATTAAATGTAGGGGATGAAGTAATTGCCATCAACGATTATCGCTTTACTGGAGATCTGAATGAGAGCATGTCATTAGTAAAAATTAATGATGAAGTAAAAATAATGATTTCGCGCGGAGGAAATATAAAATCCTTTATAATGAGATGCACGAATACTCCCTATTTGGATTATTTTATTGAACTAACGGAAGGCCTAACCGAAAATCAGAAAAGAATATTAAAAGGATGGCTCGGCGAGTTTTAATTATCTACCTAAGATTACAAATTCAGTTCTTCTGTTTTTAGCCATACTTGATTCTGATGTATTATCAGAAATTGGTTTTGTTGCGCCAAATCCTTTTGAAGTTAATCTGCTTTTATCGATTCCCTGCTCTGATAAATAGTTTGCAACTGCGTTAGCTCTTTCTTCGGATAATTTTTGATTTTCAATTGGATTTCCTGCATTGTCAGTATGTCCTTCTATAGATACTTTAAGTGATTTATTTATTTTCAAATAATCTGAAAAATCCTCAATAATATCTTTGTCTTGTTGATTCAATTCGCTTGAATTAGTACTGAATAAAATATTGTTCAGCTGATATGGTTTTCCAATTTCAATTTTTTTCACTTCAACATTTACTTTTTTGGGTTGGTTAAGTGTCGTGTCTTTCTTTGAAAAATATTGAGAGTTGTATGCCAATCCTTCTTTTTTTACTGTAAGAATATAGTCGTCATCAAATGCAACAACCGATGCATACTTACCAGTGATGCTATCAACTTTTACTTCTACAGTTTCTTTGGTCTTAACATTTTTTAATTCAATTCTCGCATTCACTAATTCTGATTTATCGCCTTCAACTTCTCCTTTTAGAAATAATACTTTATCAGGTTTAACAGTTTCTGGCAATTCAAATTCATAGATATCATAGCCACCAACACCTTTCAAACTATTTGAAGCAAAGTATCCTTTTTTTCCATCCGTACTTACAAAAAAACCAACTTCATCTGCTTCCGTATTTATTGGATAACCAACATTGGTTGGTTCAGACCAGGTGCCATCGCTTTTTAATTTACACATGTATATATCAAAGCCTCCCATTCCTGGTAAATTATCAGAACTAAAATAAAAAGTTCGATTATCAGGATGCATAAAGGGGGTTTTTTCATTCCCTATTGTATTAATCGATTTAGGTAGTTTAGCTGAAGCCGTCCATCCTGACCCCAATAATTTCGTAGTCATATAAATATCACTTGTCTTATTTACTGCATCGCGATAGCTAACGAAATAGAGCGTCTTTCCATTTGGTGCAATGCTTGGCTGACTATCCCAATATTTTGCATCATTTACCAAAGGACTCACGCTTTCAGGTTCAGACCATTGGCCGTTAATATTTTCGCAAGTGTAGATATCAAAGTTGCCACCTTTGTTTACAGTAAAGAATAAAGATTTATTATCAACGCTAATTGATGCGCCGCCTTCATTACCGCTTGATGATTTATTAAATGGTAAAGGCAGGGCTTCGCCTTTTGTAAAAACACCATCTTTCTTTTCGGCCATCATGAACTTCTCTACATTACTAACTGTAACGGCACCTTTTCGATTTTCATCAAATCTGCGAGTAAAAAAGCAAAGATCATTATCAGGCGAAATGATAGCGAGGTATTCAGGATCTCCTGTTGAAACACTCTTTAATGCAGTTGGATTAAATGGAACTGGGTTCATCATTAGTTTGGCCCTTACTTTTTTGAGCACGGCATCAGCCGCATATTCCTCTCGTAGGTTGCCAAAGCTTAAATATTCGTCATATATTCTGATACACTCTTTATATCGTTTTTGATTGTAATAATACTCTCCTAAATGATAATAGGCATCGGCAGAGGCATCTGGACAAAATCGAATCAGTGCTTCATAAGCTGAGGCCATCTCATCATCTTTATGTGACTGAAGCGCAATATCACCATATAACCACCATGCATTACCGTTAGTAGAATCTTCCTCAAGTGCTTTGATTAATAGCTCTTTCATTTTTACAAATGACTCTCGCGATTGATGAGCTCGTTCAGCGTCTTCTAAGTACTTGGTTGATTTTTTAACTGTTGAAGGCTTACAGGATATTGGATTTTGACTAAAAGCAGGTGTTAAAAGGGCGGTGGCCAACAAACCAAGTAAGGCAAAATATTTTTTTTTCATTGCTGAAAGCGATACACTACAAATATTCAATCAAAACAGATAACTATTTTTTGTAATGAATTATTGTTTCAACAATAGGAAGTTTATAAAGTAGTAATGTTTATCATCCTAAATCGTTACAAATCTGAAAAAGAACAACCAGGCAACTTTTAGTTTTACCTGGCTGTAATATTTCTAAGTAGAATCTTTATTCTTTCACCAACTTCATTGTATTTGAATTTCCATTTGAAGAAATTAATTGAAGTGTATAAATTCCTGATGTTAATTCCTGACCTATATTCAAATAATTATTTACGCCTTCTAACTGTCTTTTTTCAACTACTTTGCCTAGTGCATCATACACTAATAATGTACTTTTTCCTCCTAAGTTATTTACAACATTTACCTGCGTATTGTTTGCAAATGGATTAGGATGAGCAGATATAGAAGCAATTGGAGCTTCAGTGGATTGAATACCTGTAAGGTTGCTTATTACGAAGTTGTCTAACCCGCCTTCGACAATATTAAAAGTAGGACCTGGATCGCTGATGTTTACAAAAAGTCTCATAGTAGAAGTAAGTGGAAGTAAACTGCCGATCTGATAGGTTTGATTCAACCAAGTACTTTGACTAGGCTGACCAGCATAAGTACGCTCTAACAATACAGTTGTAAATCCATTGGTCAAGAAAATACTCATCGTATCGTCTGGTGCACCATTAGTAAATCCACCATTGAAAAACCAACGTTTATAGCTTAGCGATGCATTAGAGTTGGTAGATAAGTCAAATATGGGCGAAGTTAGAATGGTTGCGCCCTGATCAACATCATTATCCCAAGCGTTACCGCCACCATTGTCTGTTACATAGCATTGATCACCACAATCGCCTAAAACATCGGTCCCAGGATTAGCAATTGCATTCATGTAATTAGTTTGTATCGGTACACCTCGTTCCCAAGCATTTGGTGATGGTCCAATCACTGTCCATCCAAAATCTAAAGAGAAATCATCATAATATCCTGGTGTTAAAGCAAAGCTTAATGGAGTAGCATCTACTTGCGAGCTTGAGCAAATTGTTTGATAACCCCAACTGCCAACCGTAATAATGTAGTTGTCTGGATAGAATCCAACTAGATTATATTGTCCGGATGTATTAGTCGTTGCAGTTATATCAAATTGGGAGTTTTTAAAATGTATTATTGCATTTGAAATTGGCAATCCTGTTACAGCATTTGTTACAGTTCCTGTAGCCATTACTGTAGAGAAGCTTAATAGCTGTACATTTAAATTAGTAAGTATTCCATTGTTCAAAGCAACGCCCGATATAGTTTTTGAAGTGTATCCTGCTTTAGAAAACTGAATATCATAAATTCCTGCTTGGGCTAGGCCTGTTTTATATTCTCCATTCAATTTACTTTTTTTGCTGACAGATGTGTTTAAAATCTGAATTGAAACACCGTTTAATGGCATGCCAGAAACAGAATCGGTAACTATTCCCTCCAAATAGCATCCTCGTACATAGGTAGGCGTTAGTACAAACAGTCCGTTGTCAATATCAGAACAAACTAAATTTCCAGAAGGTAAAAATGGGTAAACTCCCCAGCAACCATTATAGCCATTTCCAGATCCTTGTGGGTAGGTATCATAAGTCCCTGTAATAATCATATTGTCTGGGCGACTAACATCAACTATTGCAATTCCATCTTTATACCAGCTAATAATTTCATAGTCATTTAAAGTATGCGTATTATGAATAATAGAACCTGAGCCAGGCGTTGTCTGAATTTTATCTAATTCAATAATGTTATTCAGGTCTGATACATCATAAGCTGCCAGGTATGAATCACTCACTTCATCAGTAGTAAACAAAACATTACCTGCATCATTAAGCCATGCATTATGAGTAAACATACTTGGTGTATTTTGACTAGTAATTAATAGTGGGTTTGATTTATTTGTTACATCCATCACTGAAAAATAACCATCATAAATATGGCAGCCATATAGCTTATTGTTTCTCACATAACCATCATGAATATATGTACCCGGAGTATGCCCAGTATAGGTAGGATTCCATGGATTCGCAAGATCAAGAATCAACGCAGCTCCATTAAATAAATTACTACCAAATAAATAACAATAACCATCTTCAATATGCAAGGCATGAACAGTATTTATTTGATTATTGATTGCTCCATCACCTTTGTAAAATTTCGTAGGAACAGAATCAGGCAAGTATCCAAGATTCAATATTTGAAGGCCATTGCAACATCCTTCTGTAGTTACATAAGCATAGTTCTGCCATGTTTTCACCTCTCTCCAATCTGAATTATTGCCTGTAATATTGAACTTAACAACAGGATTGGCAGGGTTCGTTACATCTACTATAGAAAGACCTGTAAAAGTTCCCACCAAAGCATATTCATTTCCTGAACTATCAATATAGCCGCCTATATTAGATAGGACGTTATTAAAAGGTAAATTAGCTCGTAAACTAACATTTAATTGAGCAAATGATTGAATGTAAAACAACAGGAGAAATCCGACTGCAAGTAGCTTTTTCATGAATTGATTTTGATAATATGTTTTGGAATCGTAAATGTATTGAAAACCTTTAAATCACAAAAATGCAGATGGTCTGAATGGGCATTTTTGTAATTTGTATGCAAACTGTTAAATTATAGGTAATGTCGTTTATTTTAATTCGATTATTTGAGTGTTCACTATTTCTTTTATTACTTTGGGGCTGTAAAAAATTTCTATTTATGTATAAATTAAAAATGATTGCCGGAGTTGGATTAGCATTAGGTGTGGCTGTATCAGCTGCATTTATGTCAGATACTACTCTCTTAAAAGGAGTCGATTATAATGCAATCGATAAATCCGTTAAACCTAACGATGATTTCTACCATTTCGCAAGTGGCACTTGGCTAAAGAATAATCCTGTTCCTTCTGACCAAAGTCGTTGGGGTAGCTTTGATGTTTTAGCAGATGAAAACAATAAAAAAATCAGAACTGTTATTGAAGAAGTGGCGATTGATAAGTCGGCTGCAAAGGGTACGTTACGTCAAAAATTGCGCGACTTCTATAACCTTGCAATAGATTCTGCAAAAGCCGACCAGCAAGGTATATCTATGATTAAGGGGGATATTGGTCGTATTTTGTCAATTAAATCTAAGGAAGAAGTAATTCCTTGCATGGCAGAAATGACAGCCAAAGGTGTTGACAATATTTTTGGATTTTATGTTAGTCGTGATTTGAAAAACAGTTCTAAAAATGTTCTTTATTTAACACAAAGTGGTTTAGGATTGCCCGATCGTGATTATTATTTAAAGGATGATGAACGTAATTCTTCTATTCGTAAATCTTATGTTGAACATATGACAAATATGTTTACGCTTTTAAGCTTAAACGAGCCTGGAAAAATCGCTGATTCTATTTTGTCCTTAGAGACGAAAATCGCTAAAATATCCATGTCGAGAGTTGAAATGCGAGACGAAGAAAAAACATACAATCCTAGGTCATTAAGTGAGATAGAAAAGATGAGTCCTGCAATAAATTGGCAGCTATACATGAAGTCAAATGGAATTCCGGAAACAGATATAGTTGTAATAAATCAGTTAGATTATTTTACTGCAATATCATCTGTATATGAACAAACGGATGCTTCAGTTTGGAGAAATTATATTCTTTGGAAATATATCTCAGGTTGTGCATCACAGTTGAGTAGTGACTTCGTAAATGAGAGTTTTAATTTCAATGGTAAAATTTTGAATGGAACTCAGGTTATGCGTCCTCGTTGGAAGCGCGCTGTTTCAGCATGTGATGGATCTATTGGTGAAATTGTAGGTCAGCTTTACATTCAAAAATATTTTAGTCCAGACTTGAAAACAAAAGTCAGTGCAATGGTTAAAAATATTCTTGCTACATATAAAATTCGAATTACAAAACTGGATTGGATGAGCGAAGAAACCAAAGTAAAAGCATTAGAAAAACTATCAAAGTTTAATACTAAATTAGGATACCCCGATAAGTGGAAAGATTATTCAAAATTAGAAATTAAAGATGATGCCTATGTATTAAATGTACAACGTTCAGAAGCATTTTCATATAAAGAAAACATGGCGAAATTAGGGAAGCCAGTGGATAAATCAGAATGGCAAATGTTACCTCATCAAGTGAATGCATATTATGATCCTACATTAAATGAAATCGTTTTCCCTGCTGCTATTATGCAACCTCCGTTTTATTACCCAGGTGCTGATGATGCTACTAACTACGGAGCATTGGGTGCTGTTATCGGACACGAAATTACTCATGGTTTTGATGATCAGGGTTCTAAATATGATGGAAATGGTAATATGTTAGATTGGTGGAGTGAAAAAGATAAATCACAGTTTGAAGAACGTTCAAAGGTTTTAATAAACTGCTTTAATAAGTACGAAGCATTGCCTGGAGAGTTTGTTAATGGCGAATTAACTATTGGTGAGAACATTGCTGATTTAGGAGGATTAAGTACTGCCTATTATGCATTACAGATGGCAAATGAAGGAATTGCATCGCCAGTTGTACAAGGATTTACTAGTGACCAGCGTTTCTTCTTAGCATTTGCTCAAGTATGGAAACAAAATATTAAGGATGAAATGTTGCGTAAACGTTTACTAACGGACGTGCATTCACCAGCAAATTTCCGTGTACTAGGAACACTATCAAACATGACGGAGTTCTACAAAGCCTTTGGTGTAAATGAA
Organism: Chitinophaga pinensis; assembly: GCA_943332105.1. Classification (GTDB taxonomy): domain Bacteria; phylum Bacteroidota; class Bacteroidia; order AKYH767-A; family OLB10; genus CAINEC01. Next base: position 33,063 of record CALQOD010000007.1, read on the forward strand.
GGTGATATGATGTATCGTGATAATAATGACAGAGCAAAGATTTGGTAATTAAAGCTAGATATTGAAAATAAAAAAGGGAGCAATTTTTAAATTGCTCCCTTTTTGTTTTACTATTAGTATGAACGATTAAATCGTTTCTTCTTTTCTGCTCATTCGCTTTCTAAGGTTTTCGTCAAGGTAAACCTTACGCATACGTAACGATTTAGGAGTAATCTCTAAATACTCGTCTTTCTCGATGTATTCCATACACTCTTCCAATGAAAACTTAACTGCTGGTGCAATTCTAACATTATCGTCGCTACCCGATGCACGCATATTACTTAGTTTCTTTGGTTCACAAACATTAATTAATAAATCATCAGGACGAATATGCTGACCAATAACCTGCCCCGCATAAACACTTTCTGTTGCATCAATAAAGAAATATCCACGGTCTTGCATTCTGTCAATTGAATAAGGCGTTGCAATTCCATTTTCTTTAGCTAATAAAACTCCTGAAATTCTTCCTGCAATCACACCTTTCCAGGGCTCGTAGCTTTTAAAGCGGTGAGCCATAGTTACACGGCCTGCAGTTGCAGTTAATATATTACTTCGTAAACCGATTAAACCACGAGCAGGAATTTCAAACTCTAAATGCTGTAAGTCACCTTTAGGCTCCATGATTTTCAATTCTCCTTTCTTCTGTGTTACTAATTCAATTACTTTTCCTGCTACTTCTTCAGGTGTGTCTACCGTAAGGTTCTCAATTGGTTCGTAACGCTGTCCATCAATTTCTTTAGTGATTACCTGAGGTTGACCTACTTGTAATTCGTATCCCTCGCGACGCATTGTTTCAATCAAAATAGACAAGTGAAGTACACCGCGGCCATAAACTAAATATGAATCAGGGGATTCAGTATCTATAATACGCATTGCTAAGTTCTTCTCCAACTCTTTGTATAATCGATCTCGTATATGACGAGAAGTCACAAAACGACCTTCCTTACCAAAGAAAGGACTATTGTTAATAGTAAACAACATGCACATTGTTGGTTCATCAACGGATATAGGAGTAAGGGCTTCTGGATTTTCAAAATCAGCAATGGTGTCACCAATTTCAAAATCTTCTATACCGGTAATCGCACATAAATCACCGCATGTTATCTCTTCGGCCTTTCTACGACCTAATCCTTCAAAGACAAAAACTTCTTTGATCCTCATTTTTTTAATGGTACCATCACGCTTAACCAAGCTTACAGGCTGGTTTTCTTTTAGTGAGCCACGGCTAATACGCCCGATCGCAATACGCCCAACATATGTTGAGAAATCTAATGATGTAATTAACATCTGAGGTGTTCCTTCATAGATCGGAGGCTCAGGGAAATATTCTATAATTAAATCTAATAATGGAATCACATCTGTTGTAGGGTTTTTGTAATCATGTCCCATCCAACCATGCTTCGAAGAACCGTAAACTGTCGGGAAACCTAATTGTTCTTCCGTAGCTCCTAAATGGAAGAACAAATCAAACACTTTTTCAAGCACCTCTTCTGGTCGGCAATTTTCTTTATCTACTTTATTGATAACTAAGACCGCTTTTTTACCCATTTCTAATGCCTTGCTCAATACAAATCGTGTTTGAGGCATCGGACCTTCAAAAGCATCAACTAATAAGATAACACCATCCGCCATATTCATAACACGCTCAACTTCACCTCCAAAGTCGGCGTGACCTGGAGTATCAATGATGTTGATTTTTGTTCCCTTATAATTAACAGAAATGTTTTTTGCGATGATTGTGATACCACGTTCGCGCTCTAAATCATTATTGTCAAGAATTAAGTCACCAGTTTTTTCGTTGTCACGAAAAATTTGCGTCTGATGTAAAATTTTATCTACTAAAGTGGTTTTGCCATGATCGACATGGGCAATAATTGCAATGTTTCTGATTGATTGCATGATTGTGTATTCGCAGTTAAGTTAAGTTCGTATATTACCTCTAATCCAATCGATTGTATAAAGCGCTGAAAGTTAGAACTGTATGCTTTTCTATAGGAAATTCGGAGTGCAAAGGTAAGATTTTTCTTTGGGTATGAAGCCAAAAAAGAATCAGAAAATAAATTATGTAACTATTTAGTGATATTGAATAACTAATTCAGTGGCCATTTGATGCGCTTGAACTCTAATCTCTGGAATTGCCGTTGATTCCCATAGGATTCCTCTTAACCCCGATCCAATTGTAAAAAGATTCTCTACTATTTCGCCCTGCTTATTAATAATTTTTCCATCTCCTGTTGCATTAAAGCCTAAAGAAAGTGCATCTTTAGCAATCATTCCAGAAGTAAGCATGTTGTTAATTAGTGGGTTTTCTACTTTACTAATATTGCCCTCTGGACCAATGCAATTAATTATACGTTGAACTTCTTTCTTTATTATTGAATTACTTTCCTTATTAAAAAATTCGACCGTTAAGCTTTCCTGATTTTCTTCTACTGAAATCAATTTGCCCGCATAAAGCTCAACCTGGTTTTTAGCAATTAATGCTTGTATAAAGTCATACACTTGAAGAGGCAAACGATGTCTAAGTTTTGACCAGCGATGATTGATATGTCGCATGAATCTGTTTTTTTCTTCTATAGATAACTCTTGCCAAATTTTTTGAGTGTAAGGTCTTACAGCTTCTAATACTGGCTCATGCCATTCGGTATTGTCTATTGCTGAACGAATTCGTGCTTTTAAATTACTAAATATTTTGTGTAAGTCGGAGGGAGGAACAATATCAGAATGAGGAACTGTTACGCGCTCATTTGGATGTGGCATCGGAATAGCTCCATGTTTCGATAATACGATTATTTTATTTTTGAATCCCTGATCAATTAGGCTAATTGCAGTATCAACCATTGTTAGTCCGGCTCCAATTATAAAAACAGGTTCGTCTTGATTAATGTTTTCTACAGCTTTTTCATCCCAAGGATTGATAAAGATTCTGTCAGAGTTTTTCAAACTTGAAAGGCCCGGAAGTGTTATCGGCGGTTGATTTCCTGTACAAAGCACTGCTTTTACTCCTTCAATAGCTTGGTTGTTTTTTAATAAAACAGTAAATATATTTTCTGATTTTTTTAAATCAATAACTACATCATCGATATAGGTAAAATCAATATTTTTTGAATGATCAGATATTATTGAATGATATAGCTCATCGAGATAATGACCATACATTTTTCGAGGAACAAAGCACTCACCTAATGAATCAGAGTGATATTCGCTATATTCTTGCTTTGATAAAATCCAATTCGTAAAATGATTAGTATCTTCAGTAAATGCACTCATCCTAGAAACTCTTACATTAAGCAAGTGATTTACATTGCTAGTTGAATAAGCTATACCTCTCGCAATAGGATGACCAGTGTTTATCATCGTAATTGAAGTACGTTTTGTTGCTTTATTACAAATATTAGCAAGTAATAAAAGTCCAGAAGCACCACCTCCAATTATTATAATATCGTACCGCTTTTTCATTTTAATTTTTAAAACTCTATGAGTTTAGTAGGATTTTCAAATATACGGTAATCGCTGTGATAATTCAAAATAAAAAATACCTACAAGTTTATTCTTTATTTGAGCGGGGATTTTTTTTATTTGAAACCTTTTTTTTCTTTTTTAGCTCAATTTCCCTTAGTAAAATATCCTTTAAGCTGAGTTTATCCAAAATAAAACCTGTTGCTTCTCTTACTTCAGCAAAAATATTTTTCAAGCCACAAAATGCTTCGTTTTCGCAGTCCTCACAGGGTTCATAAAAGTTTGATGAAACACAAGGTAGAAGCGCAATTGGGCCGTCAATTAATCGAACTACTCTTCCGATTGTAATTTCGCTAGGAGGTAATTTAAGTAAGTAACCACCATTTTTTCCCTGTTTACTAAACAGTATGTCATTTTTTTTTAAATCCAGTAATATGGTTTCTAAAAACTTTCTTGGGATCGATTCTGCTAATGAAATATCTGATGTGTGTACTGGAATAGTTTGATCTTGCTTGGCAATATATTCAAGCGCCTTTAGTCCGTATTTTGCTTTTTTAGATAGCATGCTACGAATTTAATAATTCATTCCAAGAATTTGATATAATTCAAAAATGATAAATTATCTTTGATGATAATTATGAAACTTGAAAATCCAATTTCGATAGGCGAGTTGGCCAAGATGGTCGACGGAAAAGTGATAGGAGATGAGAATTCACTTGTTAAAGGAATTAATGAAATTCATCGTGTTGAAGTAGGCGATTTGACTTTTGTTGATCATCCGAAGTATTATGATAAAGCACTTAACTCAGCTGCATCATTTGTTATTATTAATAAAATGGTAGATGCACCAGTAGGTAAATCACTTGTTTTTTCAGATGACCCATTCCGTGATTATGTTTGGCTTTGTAAAAATTATATGCCTTTTGAAGCGTCAGTTAATGATATACATCCATCAGCTAAAATTGATGAAGGAACAATAGTTCAGCCTAATGTTAGTATTGGGCCTAATGTTATTATTGGCAAAAATTGCTTAATTCATAGTGGTGTTGTTATCTATGATCATACGGTTTTAGGAGATAATGTTGTAATTCATGCTAATACTGTTTTAGGTGCAGATGCATTTTATTTTAAACGACTACCAGGATTTTATGAGAAAATGCATTCATGTGGTCGTGTAGTAATTCATAATGATGTTGAAATTGGAGCTTCTTGCACAATAGATCGTGGTGTATCTTCTGATACAATCATTGGACAAGGCTGTAAACTAGATAATCAAGTGCATGTTGGTCACGATACCGTCATAGGTAAAAATTGTTTATTTGCCGCTCAAGTAGGCATTGCAGGTTGTGTAAATATTGAAGATGAAGTGACTTTATGGGGCCAAGTAGGTGTGCAAAAAGATTTAACTATTTCAAAGGGGACGGTCGTTTTAGGACAGAGTGGGGTGACTAAATCAATTAAAGCAGGAACCTATTTTGGTACTCCTGCGAAAGATGCTAGAGAGAAAATGAAAGAGCTGGCCTATTTAGGACGATTGCCGGAAATGTTAGATAAAATTCGTTAATGCATTGATGTTATATAACTATGGCTAGTGAAATTGGAAATAAATCAAGTATGCAATCAGAACTGAATGTAAAAAATCTTCAGTTACATTGGTTATTACAAATAACGAAGGCTATTAATTACGATTTACCCGCTCCGCAGTTATTTGAAGTATATCAGTCTGTTCTCAAGGAGCATTTAAAAATTAATAAACTGATTTTATATATCCATGAACATCAATGGCACTGTATGTTAAAGTATGGAGTTTCTGAAGAATTCCATCTTGAGCTCAATGAAGAGCGCATTGCAGATATAGAAAAAATCATGACCACAGGAAGTGATATGCCTGATTGGTTGTCATCATTTGAAACTATTATTCCTGTTAATCATAATAAACAAGATTTAGCTTTTGCCTTTATCGGTTCAAGTTCGCATGAAGATATTATAAATCTTAAAGATGTAATTCCTTTTATACATACGATTACAAATATTATTGTAGTAGCTATTGAAAATAAACGACTCACTAAAGAATCTATCCGCCAAGCACAAATTGAGAAGGAACTAGAGTTAGCAGCACGAATGCAAAGTATGTTATTTCCTGCTCATATTCCTCATAATACCCGCATCGATTTAGCAGCAACCTATCTTCCACATCAGATGGTAGGAGGAGATTACTATGATTATATCGAATTAAACGAGGACGAGATATTAATCTGTTTGGCAGATGTATCTGGAAAAGGAATTTCTGCAGCACTTTTAATGTCAAATTTTCAAGCTAATTTGAATGCCAAAGCTCCATTGTCAAAGTCGTTGATTGATTTAGTACATGATCTTAATGCTAGTGTAAATAAATCGGCAAAGGGTGAAAAATTTATCACTGTATTTTTAGCGATTATTAATACCAAAAAAAGAGTGGTAAAATATATTAATGCAGGACATAATCCTCCCTTGATTTATAGCGGTCAAGAGTTTCATTTACTTGAAAAAGGAACTACAGGATTAGGGATGTTCGATGAGCTTCCTTTTATTCATGAAGGTGAAGTATCATTTCAGCCCGGATCAACCTTGTTTTGCTATACAGATGGGGTAGTGGAACAAGAAAATTCTACAGGAGAAGCCTTTGGCGTTGAAATATTAATGGAATTGATTGAAAGGAATCATAAGGCAAATTCGATGAAGGATTTGCATGTGGGAGTAATAAACTCATTCAATGATTTTAAAAAGGCTGAAGACCCAATTGATGATGTTACTTTACTTAGTTGTCGAATGCTTATTTAGCTCCTGAGTCTCGTGCTCAGAGTAGTATATATCAAAGGCAACGATGCAGGCTATAAAGCCCCAAAACGGAACAGCTAGTTTTTCTGTGTCTAGAAAATAGTTTAATCCTCCATGAATAATATAGGTTACTAATCCTAAAATCAATCCTTTTATTAATATTCGCGAATTTCGATTTTTGCATTTTCGTAAAAAGGAAGATGTCCGTTGTAAAAGTACCGCAATTATTAATATGAAGGTAACGGGCCCGAATATACCCTGTTCTGCTAAAGGACCTAAGTATTCACTATGTGATCCTCCTCCTTCAGCAAAATTAGTACTGATACCAGAGCGCTCAGAGTACTTCTGATATTTACCATACTGAAACATATAAGTGCCTGGTCCATATCCTAAAATTGGTTTCTCTTCAAACATTCTTAAAGCACACGACCATCTATTTAATCTCTCGATATTTGAATCGTCCGTTGAGATATTTCCGATTGACTGGACATGTTTAGTAAAATCGGTCGACGAGGTTTTATCGTTACGCTCTAGGTACATTGTGATTTGTACATGGAATAAAGCATAAGTTAAAATTACCAATCCCATACTCGTATATACTACCCAGTTTTTGGTTTTTAGAATATAGATAAATAAGCAGGCTAAAGCGCCAGCCAATGCTACCCATGCAGCCCGTGTGTAAGAAAGAATGATGGCTGTAATTAATAATGTAGCCACAACAAAAATTAATATTCTGATCGTTTTGTTGATATTGCGTTGAATTAATAGTGCAATAATTACAGGTATGAATAATGCTATTACAGCAGCATAAGCAGTATGATCGTTGTAATAAGGAACCATAGCTATATGAGCATTTTGTTCAGTAAAACCTGCTGCTGCTTGATTTAACATCGTTAAAATACAAACTCCCAACAATGGAAGCATATATGCCCATAAGAATTTATGAATGTTTTGCTTTTTAATAAAAAGATAAAGCAAAGAGAAGTAAAACACACTAATATAGGAATAGCGCGCTAATGTCGATTTGATAGATACTACTGGCATTGAACTGGTCATTGTAGTTATAGTATACCAAGCTAAATGTAAAAAAATCATCCAGGTAACAGGATGTTGTAAGATGCGTTTATCAAGCCCCCCTTCTGCTAGTATTTTTATCCAAAACACTAAGAAAATTCCAAACATCAATGGTTCGGAAGGTAAACTAACGCCAATGCCTATACCCGTTTGAGATAAATTAATGGAGAAAGGTGTAACAAGTACCGCCAGATAAATAAGTAAATCGAAACGAAAGATTGCAGCAATTGTAAGGATAAGGAGGAAAGGGGTAGCCAATGCAACAATATATCCTTTAACATATCCATAGGCAGTGAAAGAAGCTATGAGGATAGTTAAGATATAAAACCAAGTTGCCCTCGATTTTTCAAGCTGAAAAAAGCCTTCTTTCATTCAGGATTATTGCAACTGACTTTTTAACTTATCTCTGTACTGTTCAATATAAACAGTTGTTACAATTGCAATTAGCATAGTAGAAAGTGTAAATAGAATCATTACAATTGCTCGCTTAGGCGAATCTTTTTTCTCGGGAACTAATGGAGGAGAAACGATATTGCGGAAATTCAATTCTTTCTTAGCATCTATTAAAGCAGATTCATAATTCTTTCTATATAAAGTGTAGGCATCACGACTATTACGAACAACTTCTTTTAATGTCATATATTCAGCACCCTTAGCAATTAGGTTTTCATGCGCTTTTGCCATGTTAGCATTTACATTTCCAGACGCTAAAGCACGATAATATTCTCTTGAAAAACCTTCAATTTGCGACTCAAAATCTGTAATACCTGAACTATCTCGAAGTGCGGTTAATACAGATTCTGTTGAATCTAAAATGTGCTTTTCATCTTCCATTGCTATTTTATTTAATTCAGCCACATTTATTGCTCTTTTATGTATTAAAGAAACACCTTTGATATCCATAAAGTCAATTATACATTGACAGATACGCTGAGCCATTTTAGGATCTTCGTCAATTACGTTGATCTCAATGGCCTCATATTGATTTTTACTTATCGAAATATTTTCCTCTAATTTTTTCATCATCTCATAACGAGGGTAGCCATTAATTGAATCGATTCCGTAATGTTTAAATAAATGAAGTTCTCTAACTAAACTATCTCTTACATCTTCTGAGTTTAATAACTGAACCATTTGTTCAGTTGGAGTTTCTTTTGAGTAAGGTGAAAGGTTTGATGGATATAAAACTGCAGATGATTTATACATCGGTTTCATGAAAATCGGAAGTGAAATAATAAATCCAGCGACCACAGAAGCAAAAAAACAAATTAACAGATGCTTTTGCCACTTCTTAATTATTCGCAGTAAAATAATTGTATTCATTTGTCCAATTTCTGACTGACTCATAGTTTTTAAATTATTTGTCAAATTTAATTTAAATAAAGGAGGGATTAAAATAATTAAACAGCTAAAAATCAGTATTGTTATATTATTTAAAGTGTTTTACGTTTGTTATTCGATTGTTATTGTTGTTCTGATTTCAATAGGCTAACAAGTTCAAAGGGCTTAATCAGTTTTAAACCGAGGGCAATTAATAAACTGATGGTACAGCCAATCATTCCTTTTAAAAACCAGTTGTAAGGGTAGTTACTTAATGTATAAAACAGATAAAATGTGGCTCCGATGTAAAGTAGATACTTCAAGGCCAGGATTTTTTGGAATTTAAATTTAAATATTTTGTGTGCTAAAATTATTTGTAATCCCGCCGCAGTGTATTGAGTAATCATACTTGCATATGCGGCACCAAGTGACTGAAATTTTGGTATTAATATTAAGTTGAGGGCAATATTTAAAGTCATCGCTGACAATGCAATGATATTTAAATACTTTAAATTTCCGTTCGCAGTAAGCATTGTTCCGAAAATGTATACGGAACTGATAGCAAGGAAGCAGCACATTACATATTTGAAAAGATTGGAGGATTCATCAACATGTGAATGATAAAGTAATCCCATTATATCATGACTAAAGAAAAAACAAAATCCAATTAATGCGATAGCAGGAATTGCAATAAAAGAAAAGGAAAGTTCAGCAAGTTCTTGTAGCGGCTGTTTCTTTTTTATCATATGCGAAAACATCGGCAAAAGGAGTCCGCTAAATAAAAAAGCTATCATATTCGATGCATCTAACAATCGATAACTCTGAGCATAAATCCCGGCCTGCTCAGCCCCATTAGGTAATAATCGTTCTATCATAACAGAATCAATTCTGTTATAAAATGTCATTAATAAAATAAGTATTGCAAATGGATAACTATGCTTTAAAACAATAAAGAAAAAGGTAGGATTCCATTGTAGTTTACGCAGTTTTGCTTTTTTGGCTACAATAAAAAAGGTGATAGCAACAGTGATAACATACGCCAATGTTTGTGCCCAAACAAACCATTCAATTTTAAATTCACTGCCAGCAGCACGGCCCCAAATTAAAAACGAACATATAATAATCATTACAGCTCTATCCAAAACAGATATCATACTATCTAATTTGAAAAGCTGCAGTCCCGCAATATTGGAGCGCAAATAAAGAATAAATGATATTAAGGCTTGATTTACCAACATTATTGAAAGCATCCAAATTTGAGCGCCTTGGTAGCCTAAAATAAAAGCAATTGACAAGCTTATTATTGTATAGGCAATTGCAAGTACTATACGTAACATGATAATCCCACTCAAATGTTTTTCAAGTAGGTGGTTGTGCATTGCGATATTACGATTGTTGTAATTTGTTATTCCAACATCTAATAGTATATTAAAAAGAAAACTTAAGTTAAATAAGGCAGCGTATAATCCGTATGATTCAGCACCAACAGTATTTTGCACAGCTCTATCAATTCCAAGAATCCAAAATGGCTTAATGAGCAAATTAAGGAAAAGCAAAAATGCCAAATTGGTGATAAATTTCTTCTGCATGACTTGATTCTTGTACAAAAATAAACCAATTTCGGATAGTAATTAGTAATTATAGATAAATGTTAGCCTTATACTATAACAAAGAAGTAATTGAAGCAGGAGTAGATGAAGCTGGTCGTGGATGCCTTGCAGGACCTGTTGTAGCCGCTGCAGTCATACTGCATCCAAAGGTGAAATTAGATTGGTACAATGTATTGAATGATTCGAAAAAACTTCCGGAAACTATGCGTGATAATTTACGTCTATTAATTGAGAAGGAATCATTAGCATGGTCGGTGGCGGTCATTGATGCCCCTGAAATTGATAGGATAAATATCTTAAATGCAACTTACAAGGCTATGCATAAGGCAATAGCTGGTTTAAATATTCAGCCTGAACTATTATTGATTGATGGCAACAGATTTAAAAAATATAAGACTACTGAGCATAAATCTATCGTGAAAGGTGATGGGTTGTATCTTTCTATTGCCGCTGCATCTATTTTAGCTAAGACTCACCGTGATGAGCTTATGAAAAATTTACATCTTGAATTTCCGCAGTATGCTTGGGATCGTAATAAGGCTTATGGCACGGAAGTCCATGTTAAGGCAATAATGCAATACGGATTAACTCCTTATCATCGTAAATCTTTTCAATTAAAAGAACAGCAGCTGGCGTTGTTTTAACTTACTGCTTAAGAAATTTCTTTACCAACGTGTTTCCGTTTAACAAGTGTACGTTTACCATGTAAAGGCCATTCGTTAATTCAGCAACAGACAGTTCAATATCGTTGGAAGAATATTTTTGCTGAAGCATTAATTGTCCTTGTAAATTGTATAACTCAACCTTCTCAATTTGATCATTTCCTTGAATAGTTAAAATATCGCTTGTAGGGTTTGGTGAAATTGTAATTGAGAGATTGCTAGCTTCTGATAAACTTGTGCTTGTGCTGTTGTTTGTTCGAATTATATTTATCGCTAAGCAATTATCAAAATTACGCATCAAATCAAAATAACTTCCATTTGCAAACTGAATGGAATCAAGGCTATTTTGCTGACCATCAAAAAGAGAGGCTCCCACAATATAATCACCTGTACTGTAATAGTAGGTCATGTTATTGGGATCAATCGCAGCACCTGCATTTAGAGAATAACCAAAGCCGAATAAGGAAGCAGATGATAAAACTGTGATGGCTCCAGTTGTTGGGTTGATTTTGCCTAATCGAATGGTTGATGAGTCTAGCTGGAATGGATTAACGCTATTGAAATAATTTGTTCTTACTAAACCGTAAAGCGCCGTATCTATACAACTGTAAGTAAAATTGTCAAAATGACTATTGGGAGGTAATTGCATTGGCGAATTAGAGTACACATTGCCTGTATACATATCAACTCCTACAAGATTCGATCCTGTAGAATAATAATATATCATCTGATATGGATCAATCGCGCTTCCTGCTAAAGCATATCCTTGTCCAATTGAATTGGGAGAAATCTGAGTAATTGTCCCAGTAACAGTATTTATTTTTGCGAGTAATAATTGTCCTACTGTAATGTTTAAGGTTGAATCAAAATAATTTCTTCTAGCAAGGCCATACATTGTGCTGTCTCCATTGCAGAAACGAAAATTATCAAAGTAACTTATTGCTATAGGATTATTAATTACTGCTTGATTAATTAGCTGTCCATCACGTAAATGCAATGTATTAATTTTATTTCCCGACCCTATAAACACATAGGTAGAATCATACGGATTTAGTGAAGCACCTGTCAGATTTATTCCCATTTGATAGGTGTTATTTCCTATATTGGTTACATATCCATTGGTTGTATTTATACTTCCTAAGCGAACTGTTGCAGAATCAAAAGTTTGATTGGTATAATAGTTTTTACGAACTATTCCATAAAGGCTATTGCTGATTTGACCAACGCTAATAGTGCTATAAGCTATCAATATAGTAAATAAGTAAAGGCTTTTTTTCATATTACTTGTTTTTGTACGTTTAGCAAATATAACAACTATTTTTAAGACAATTATACCACTAAAAATTTAGTGTGTCTAATTGTTTATTTTTGCTTTATGCCGCAGAATTTAATTTTGTCAGAAGAGGAGAAGCGAAATCTTAAATCATTGGTGCTTGAGTCGTGTTTGAGTATAAAACGAAATCAAATTAATGAGCTGACAGAAACATTAATATCTTTAAAATCATCTGTCGAAAGTAATGAGAAAAGTTCTGCGGGTGATAAGCATGAAACAGGACGTGAAAATGCTAATCAAACGTTATTGATTTATGGTGACCAACACAGAAAGGCAATGAAAGATCTTATGGTTTTTATGATGTTAAAGCCAGATAAATTAGTTGATTTCGTTCAGTTAGGAGCTATTGTGGTTTTGAATGATTTTATTGTCTTTATTGCTGATAATTTGAACAAAGTAATGGTAGATGAAATGTCAATTAATATACTCTCTCCAAAAGGTCCATTTGTGCAATGTATGCTCGGTAAACCAAAAGGCTTTGAGTTTCATTTTAATAACAAGGACTTTAAAATTATTGAGGTCTTTTAATAATTTTGCGAAACTATGTTAACGAACAACGATATTCTTAAAAAACTACGTGTTGCACTTGAGCTTCGCGATGATGATATCATTGAGATATTAAAGCTCAGCGATTTCGAAGTTTCTAAAACTGAAATAAATGCGTTATTTCGAAAAGAGGATCATCCGAATTATCAAAAATGTGGAGATCAGCTATTGCGTAATTTTTTAAATGGATTAATCATTTATAAACGGGGCCCCATGGAGAAAAAATAATTGCTTAATTGCTTTTTTCTTCATTCAAATAAAAATAAAAATAATGCTCTTGGCATTTGCCATCTCCATTCGATTTGCTCATTGCTCTCCAGCGATTATTGTCATCTAATATATATTCTTCAATCTCATTTAAAACAGGCGAAGGCTTTTCGCTTTTTAAAACCCATACTTCGGTATTGGTTTTTGTTTTTCCTTTATAGAAGGATTTGTAAGTAATGCAATCGTTAGGGCTGTAACAAGTAGTATTTAAAAATTCATTTCCTAAAGAGTCTAATACAATGCGCTGCTCTACACTTGGAATGCTATCACCTACAAATGACCAATACACAATTTTACCTCGTAAATTAGTGTCTTTTACATGTAAAAAAGCAATCTTCATTGTGCTATCTGCTTTGAAAAGTGTGTCTGCAAAAAGCGTTTTGTTGTACTGGTAATACGATTTGTTGAACCAAACTAATCCACCTTGTTTATTGCGAGCAGTTTTTTTTGTTAATTGCCCATTTGAATTGTAATCATAAGTAATGTATAAAGTTGGCTCCGTTGGAATTTTAGAAAACTTGATTTTCTTAATCAATTGTTCTTGTCGGTTGTAAGTAGAAATCGACAATGTGTCACACGATTGATTATCGCAATCACATTTTATTTCGATGCAAGTATATTGCGCAAATCCACAAATAGAAATAAAATAAAGCAGAAAGAAGATTGCAGTTTTTTTCATCATGCAAATATAATAGATAAAAAAAAGGTGCCTCGCGACACCTTTTTTTTACTTGATAAATATTTTACTCCGGAAAATATCGTTCTCCGTCATAACCATAACAAGATAAACTCCTGGAATAACTTTTTCTGTGTTGATAGTGTTACTGTTTGAAGGGGTCTTTAATTCTGTTATCATTGATCCACCACAATTGTAAATGCAGATGTTTTTTATATCGATTCCATTGTCAGCATCAACTCTTATATAACCGTCGCCGTTATATAACTTAATTTGCTTCGTGTTGCCCATCTCTAGAATGCCAACACTGTTAACGATAACTGGATTTGATATTGCTGGACAACCAATAGAATCTGTTATTGAAACCGTATATGTGCCGTTTTGTGCCGCTGTGTAATTTTGAGCCGTTGCATTTGTTATTGGCTGACCGTTATAATTCCATTGATAAGTATAAGCCGAAGTCGATGAAAGATTCAATCCATTAGCTGTGATAACAGGCAACGTAGTAGACCAATAAAACGGAACATTATTCGATAATGTAATTGTATTAAAGGTTGCAATGTTTCCACTACTTGATTGATCCGACACTGTTGTTCCAGATACAATATTGAAATTCCAATAACCAACCAAACCATTTGAAGTAGGGGAGATATGGCGATTGTATCCTGCTAATATTTCTACTTGTGGTTTTGCAATATTCCAGATGCGTACTTCATCAATTTGTCCGTTGAAGGATCTTGTATCTGTCTGTACAACATCGCTCAAATGACCAATTCGCATCGGATAGGATGTATTAGGTTTCATCGTTCCACGGAAGTATTGAGATGCTACTTTTATTCCATTGACAAAAAGCTTTGAAGAGTCACCATCAAAGCTAGCGGCTACATGCGTCCATGTGTTTAATGTTAATACATTAGCAGGTGATACAATAGGCTGCCAGCTCATTGAGTTTCCAAGCGTATCAACTCCACAAAATGTAAATGATAATTGTCCTGACCCACCACATCGTAAAACGAATCCTTGTTCGCCGTTTAAACTCCAGC
>CALQOD010000008.1 GCA_943332105.1 Chitinophaga pinensis
CTCGACTTCTTTGATGGTTTTGTTGCCCGTCTTGTAAACTCTAGTTCTGAACTAGGCAAGCAGCTGGACTCATTAGCAGATATGGTAACCTTTGGAGTAGTACCAGGGCTTACACTATTTCATTTGTTTTCGGGTTCTATGTTAAGCCTAACTGAGTTAAGTGTTGAGTCGACATCCCCTACTTATATGCCCTATTTTATGTTTAGCGTTACATTGGCCTCTTGCTATCGACTGGCAAAATTCAATATTGATAGCCGTCAAGAAAATTATTTTATTGGGGTGCCAACTCCTCTAAATGCTTTAGTAGCTGTAGGTCTTCCATTTATAGCATTCGATAATCCGGCGTTTGGCAAATATGTACACAACCCCGCTTTATTGATTGCCTATGCGTTAATCACCTCGTATTTAATGCTTGCAGACATCCCAATGATTTCCTTAAAAGTAAAGTCATGGTCGTTTAAGGCAGCGAAAGAGATTTACTTTTTATTAATAGGAAGTTTATTGTTGTTAATAATTTTAAAACATGCAGCACTCCCATTAATTCTTTGCTATTATGTAATTTTGTCAACAGTATTTCCACCAGATAAAAAACTTGAATTATGAAATTTATTGCCCACATCAATGTAATGCCACAAAAGGCTTTATTAGATCCTCAAGGAAGAGCGGTTTCTGCAGGGATGAAAAATTTAAATCTTAATGAAATCGACAATGTGCGTATTGGCAAAAGAATTTCATTAGAAGTTGAAGCTGCGTCGAAAGAAGTGGCTTCAGAAAAAGTTGAAACAGCCTGCAAACAATTATTGGCGAATCCGATTATGGAAACCTATGAATTTCATTTGGAAGAAGCTTAATCAGCATTTATCATCATAAAAAAACCCCGACTAAATCAGTCGGGGTTTTTCATTTATTGTAAGTTGATTTTAAACTACTCCTCTAAATTGCTTCAAAAAGCGAAGGTCGTTTTCAGAGAATAAGCGTAAATCTTTTACTCCATACTTCAACATGGTAATACGTTCTATTCCCATCCCGAAGGCAAAGCCTGTATAAACTGTTGAATCGATATTGCAATTTTCAAGTACTGCAGGATCAATCATACCGCATCCTAAAATTTCTACCCAGCCAGTATGCTTACAAACGTTACAACCATCGCCTTTGCAAAGTGAGCAACTAATATCCATTTCGGCAGAAGGCTCCGTAAATGGGAAGTATGAAGGACGTAACCTGATTTTAGTCTCGCTGCCAAACATCTCTTGAGCAAAATACAAAAGCGTCTGTTTTAAATCGGCAAACGATACACCTTTATCAATATAAAATCCTTCTACCTGATGAAAGAAACAATGCGCACGGGCACTGATTGCCTCATTTCTATATACTCGTCCCGGACAAATCGTTCTTACCGGCGGCTCTTGATTATCAAGCACACGAATTTGCACCGATGATGTGTGCGTACGAAGAGCTAGTTGTCCATAGTAATGCTCTTCATTCGGATTTAAATTAATAAAAAAAGTATCCTGCATATCACGCGCGGGATGCTCAGGTGGAAAGTTCAATGCTGAGAAATTATGCCAGTCATCCTCCACCTCTGGACCATCACTAACGGTGAAGCCTATGCGTGAAAAGATTCTGTTTATTTCATTGCGAACAATACTGATTGGATGCATCGCGCCTGTTTGTTGAGACACTCCTGGCAAAGTTAAATCGATTGCAACTGCAGTGGAATCCACTTGATTTTCGAGTTGCTCACGAATAGCATTTACCTTATCTTCTGCAACATTCTTCAATTTGTTTACCAGCTGTCCGAACTCTTTACGTTGTTCGGCAGGCACCTCTTTCATCATTGCAAAAAGATCAGTAAGCACCCCTTTTTTGCCAAGGTATTGAAGGCGATATTCCTCTAGCTCCTCCTTTCCATTAGGAGTAGCTGCTTCTGCTTCCGCGATAAATTGATTTATTTTTTCAAACATGATTATTTATCCACTAAAACCATTTTCATACGCAAATCTGTTGCAGGGCGGTCATTAGGACCACAAGGTACTGCCGCAATTTTATCAATCACATCCAGTCCTTCAACTACTTCTCCGTATACCGTATATTCTCCATCAAGCCATGCTGAACCACCAATTGTTTTATAGTCGTTGCGTTTAGCTTCTGACAATGGCTTACCAGAACGACTCTCCATCATTTGAAGTTCGTTTTCAATCATAGGCTTACCCTGAACGATATAAAACTGACAACCGCTAGATGCTTTCTCAGGATTATTATCACGCGCAGCAGCTAAAACGCCTTTTTTATGATACAAACTATCATTAATCTCAGCAGGAATTCGGTACCCCACATCTCCTCCACCTAACATCTGACCTACAGGAGCATTTTTAGATTGAGGATCTCCTCCTTGAATCATAAAACCTTTGATTACACGGTGAAATAAAAGACTATCATAAAATCCTTCTGAAACTAATTTCACAAAATTATCGCGGTGAAGCGGCGTTTCATTGTACAATTTCACTTTCATTGTTCCAAAATCAGTTGTGATTTGAACATAATACACTTTTTCCATAGTTGCTTTTTTAACTGTTTTATTATTTTTCTGACCATATCCTATTGAACTCATAAACACGAGTGCAATAAGGCTTAAAATTGATGCTATTTTGTTCATAACAAGATTTGCTTATTTTTGGATTTGCAAGTTTACGGAAGATTTGTTTTCTCTTCTATTGCAATAATAATTAAATTCGAACAAATTATGTAGCTTTGTCGTACAGAGCCCATATTTACATAGACTATGCTTAGAAATATTATCCTTTTATTAGCAGTTGCAGGAATTATCAGTGTATCTGCCTGCAAAAAAACAGAACCTTGTAAAGCTATAATTACAGTTGTTGATACCCTTGGTCGCCCTGTTGTAGGTGCTACTGTAGTACTTCGTCAGGACAGCGTAGTAAATGCCCAGACTGGTGTTCGCGCAGACTTATATCAAGAGCAACTTTCTACTGGAACGGGAGAAGCTTTCTTCGAGTTTAAATGGGAAGCTGTTCTAAATCTAGAAGCATCGAAAGATGTATTATCTGCGAAAGATTACATCCGTTTAGAACAATCCGCAGAAGTCAGAAAAACTGTTGTTATCAAATAATACTAAATCGAAATAAATAAATAACCCCTGGCAGAAATTGTCAGGGTTTTTTGTTTCTATTAAAATATATCGTGTTCTTCAAAATAATCTATAGCACATTGCTTGATCAAATAATCTTGCTCTCCAAGATTCATCTTTGGAAGCTGCTTCACCAATTTCCAATGTGGCCAGCCTTCTTCATCTTCCCCAACTAATTCGTAATAGCCATAGGCGGATAACAATCTGCAAGTGGCAATATGCATGAGATCTTGCTTCTCATCTTTTTTAAAATTTCTAACTCCCTGACCGAGTTCCTGAATTCCAATAATAAAAAGCAATCCTTGCAGATCAACATCAGCATCAAAATGCTTGTTTACTTTCTGAATCACAACATCCCATTGCGATTTTAGCTCTTCTATATTTCTGATGTGTAACATAGCTAATTCACTTTTTCGATACGCATTCCGGCATCGGTAATGCCAGGTAACGGATTTAGTCGCATTGCTTGTGAAATCTCAAAGCGATATTTGCCTTTTCCAGGAAATGTAACATTGCGTTTAAATAAAATTCTGTTATCCCAGATGTCGCCAAGTCCTCTTCCCATCCATTTCCCTTCTGGCGAAGCTAGCATTATTTCTACAGTATCTTTATCGATAGTTCCGTTGGGGAAATAAGTATTTACAAATAAAAATACATTGCTATATGGATAATTTCCAGCATTTCGCAAATTCAAATAAACATTATACCCATTCGATGTATCAGGAATTTCTGTCTCGAATTTAAAAACCTTTTCAGCATCCCAATTAGCATCCTGAATTGTTTTGTTTTCTTCAAACAAAGTAGAATTATCTGTACAGGCTATCCAAAATAACGACACCGTGAATAACCCATAAAAAAAGAATTTTGAACTATTCATGAGTATTAACTTCCTCTATCAAATTTACGTGGTGGACGATTACTTTTAGGAGGTGAAGCAGGATTGTTTGCGGGCGCTGATGGAGGCTGCTGTGAAGGCGAATCAGAGGCCCCTGTAACTTTCCTTTCTGGATTTACAGGATTAGTTATTGATGGATTTGCTTTTGGCGCCTCAGGCATTTGGCGTTGCGGTTTTGGTCCGTGGTTATGATTCGGAACAGATTTTGGCTGAGGTGCTGGTTGCTTTGCTAAAGGTGGATTATTCGAAGCAGGCTTAGCAACTGTAACAGCAGGAGTTTTTTCTCTACCAGTTCTATCGCTTGGCTTCTTATTCTTTTTCTTTTTCTTGCGATCCATACGAGTAAGACTATCTTGCCCTACAACATCTTTGTAGTGCATATCCTCTTCTGTAGTATCTTCTATTTCTAAAATTCCAGCATCATCTGGTTTCTGTCCGCGTTTATTTAAATCAATAATTTCTTTAACGCGCTCAACACTTAGTGGAACCCAGTTTTCAGGCACGAAATGCGTTCTATCATCCCCTTCTTTTGTTTCTGGAATTAGGTTATACCACATAATTCGTTTAAAAATATCCGTCTTACGATGCACCATAGTTCCCTTAGAAAGAGATAATCGAATATTTGATTCGGGGATATCCCTCAAGGCATCCATATAGGTATCTAACTCGAAATTCAAGCAGCATTTCAACTTCCCGCACTGTCCTGCCAGTTTTAAAGGATTCAATGATAAATTCTGATATCGTGCGGCGCTCGTAGAAACAATTTTAAAATCAGTCAGCCAAGTAGAACAACAAAGCTCTCTTCCGCAAGAACCAATACCTCCCAAACGAGCAGCTTCCTGACGCATACCTATCTGCCGCATCTCAATTCTCACCTTAAACTCATCAGCTAATCTTTTAATTAACTCACGAAAGTCTACACGCTCATCGGCTGTATAATAAAAGGTTGCTTTTTTACCGTCACCTTGATACTCAACATCACTCAATTTCATTTTAAGCCCTAATTGTAACGCAATGGTACGAGAGCGATGCATTGTATTAAATTCAAGACCTTTTACTTCTTTCCATTTATCATGATCGGTTTGCTTAGCTTCCCGATAAAGCGATTTGATCTCAATTGAATCATCCGTAAGGTTTCTTTTTCGCAATTGAAAGCGAACCAACTCGCCAACCATACTTACTTCCCCAATATCATGTCCAGGGTTTCCTTCCACCGCTACAATGTCGCCAACCTTTAAAACCAGATTATTGCCATTTCTAAAAAACTCCTTTCTGCTTCCTTTGAATCGTACCTCTAAAACATCATAAGGTTTATGTCCTTCTGGTAGCACCATATCGGACAGCCAGTTATATACATTCAATTTATTGCAGCCTCCGGTACCACAGGTGCCGTTGCTTTTACAACCGGCAGGAGTTCCATTTGTTGAGTCGGTGGTTGAACAGGTACTACATCCCATAAGCTTCTATATTTTGTTCGTTTACCTCTATGATTATTTAATTAATGCTGTAAAGTTAACTTTTCTATTCTTTAATTTGGAGTATGTTACCCAATTTAAGCGATAAATCAAGGAATAGAATCTTTGCATGGGCATTTCGCTCAATATGATAATGCGCTTTACCAAGTTCCTCTACAAAAGGAGTCATGTTTTTGGCATTGATAAACGGAAGAAACTTCTCCAATGTTTTCACCTGCTGATTATCGAGTTTTACGAGTGATGGATCAGCCAAATTAACCATCATACATTCTCTTACCATTTGAATTGATGCGAATAGAAACTGTTTCTGCCCTTCTCTTTTATGTGTCGCCATCTGATCAACCCAAGCCATTAATGCTTCCATATTTTTTACTGGGTTAAAGCACAAACGCATCCATGCTAAAAATGCTTTATCGAATGTATCGTCACCCACTAATTGCGCTGCCAATTCTTCCGCAAAATGATAATCGCCATCTGCAAGAAGTGCTATTTCACCTGCTTTTTGCATATCTATGCTTTTATTAAGCACCAAGGAGTTTATCACTTGCTGATCATCTAGCCGGCCAAGCTTAACAGATTGTGTTCGAGATAAAATAGTTTGAAGAAGTACTTCTCGCTGTTCAGAGGCCAAGATAAACAAAGTATTATCAGGTGGCTCTTCAAAACTCTTTAAAAGTTTATTTGCCAGATCCTGTCCCATTTTTTCAGGCAGCCACATGATTACTACCTTGAATGGCGCCTCAAAAGCTTTTAAGTTAATTCGCTTAATTATTTCTGGTCCTTCATGCACAAAAATCCTCCCCTGCTTATTTTCTGTATCGCTTATCTCCGCTATCCAATCATTATAATCGATGTATGGATGTAAAAGTACGGCCTTTCTAAAATCGGAGACAAAGTCGTTAGAAACCGGCTTATCAATTTTTTGTTTGGCGAGCGTGATTACAGGAAAGCTGAAATAAATATCCGGATGAACCATCTTATTACATTTCTGACAAACTGAACAAACACCACAGCTATCATCATCAGATGGATTTTCACATATCAAAAACTGTCCATAGGCCATTGCCATAGGTAAAACCCCTGATCCAGGTGGACCAAAAAACAATTGCGCATGACTGACACGACCTGCTTTGCGAGAAGCACGAAGACTTGCCTTTACCTTGTCTTGCCCAATTACATCCTTAAATTGCATAATCGCAAAAATACACGGAATGATCTTTCAAAGATGAGTTTTCGACTGCCATATTTGGTTTTTTTATTACAATTTATCCAATCGCTTTGGTGGAAAAGTTTTTTTAGGCAAGGAACACCTATTTTTGCTCTCTTAAAATTCCTCTATTATGCAAATTAAAACCATCGATCAATTTAACTTTGCTGGTAAAAAAGCGCTTATCCGTGTCGACTTTAATGTACCCCTAAACAGCGATTTTCAGGTAACTGACCCTACTCGTATCAAGGCTGCAATTCCAACAATTGAAAAAATATTAAATGATGGTGGCAGCGTAATACTTATGTCGCACTTAGGCCGACCAAAAGAAGGACCGGCAGAGAAATACTCATTGAAGCATGCCCTACCGACACTTTCAGTTTTATTAAATCGTAATATACAATTTGCTACTGATTGCATTAATGGGCCTGCTGAAGAGGCGGCAGCATCTTTACAGAATGGAGAAGTACTCTTATTAGAGAATTTACGCTTTTACGAAGAAGAAGAAAAAGGGAATCCTGAATTTGCTAATAAGCTTGCAGCCTTAGGAGATGTGTACGTAAATGACGCTTTTGGAACTGCACATCGTGCCCATGCGAGTACTGCTGTTATTGCTCAATATTTTAAAGGCAGTAGTATGTTTGGCTATCTAATGGCAAACGAGTTAAATAACGCAGAAAAAGTAATGAGCAATGCCGCTACTCCTTTTACCGCGATTATGGGTGGTGCTAAAGTTTCTGATAAAATATTAATCATTGAGCAATTGATGAATAAAGTTAATCATTTGATTATTGGTGGAGGAATGGCTTACACTTTTGTTAAAGCAATGGGTGGAAACATTGGCAATTCTCTTTGCGAAGAAGATAAGTTAGACTTAGCGTTGTCGATATTAGAAAAGGCGAAGGAAAAGGGAGTGCAAATTCATTTACCAACTGACTCCGTTAATGGAGACAAATTTGACAAAGATGCTAATACTAACACTACGGATATCCGCGATATTGAAGCTGGTTGGTTAGGACTTGACATTGGCCCTAATTCGGCAGCAGCGTTTTCAAAGATAATAGCTGAAAGTAAAACGATTTTATGGAACGGTCCAATGGGAGTTTTTGAAATGAAAAAATTTGAAAACGGCACTAAAACAGTAGCAGATGCAATTGTGGCCGCAACTGCAAATGGGGCATTTTCTTTAATTGGTGGTGGCGATTCTGCCGCTGCAATAAATCAGTTTTCACTTGCAAAACAAGTAAGTTATGTTTCTACTGGTGGTGGTGCATTACTTGAATATATTGAAGGGAAGGAACTACCAGGAGTAAAAATGGTGATAGAAGCTTATTAACCATTTAGCTCTTTTTATTGTTAATGATTGATAAAAAGCAACAGAGCCAAAACAACAACAGAGTACTATATTAGCAGAAACATTGTTTTAACATGAACTACTTAGACATTTTAATTGCACTGCCTATTTGCTGGGGAATATACAAAGGTTGGAAAAGAGGAATCATTTTCGAAATTGCGATGATGATTGGACTTGTTCTAGGATTATATGTGGCTATAAAGTTTTCAGGATTATTTGAAGGGGTGGTAAAAAAAATGACAGATAGCCCAGACAAAGTTTTGCCGTGGATTACATTTATACTTGTTTTTATTTTGGTACTGGTAGTTATGATTTTACTTGCAAGATTTTTAGAAGGCATTTTGAAAATCGGTAAGCTATCACAAATTAATCAGCTTGTGGGTGCTATTTTCGGTGGATTAAAATTCGCGTTAACAGTAAGTGTTATTTTAGCCATATTCAAACCGATTGATAATCGTGTGCAGTTAATTGATAAAATAACAAAACAAGAATCCTTGCTGTATAATCCAGTTTTAAACTTATCGCATTTATTATTTCCTGCCATAGAAGACGTAAAGCAAGAATTTGAAAAAGTAATTCCTGAAACTAAAGAGAAATGAAAAAACTAATTATTATTTTTTTTATGTTGTTGGTCTCGGATTTATGGGCACAAGACTCACTAATTTATCATCCGGAGCTTAATGCTGCAGAACAAATTAAATCTGCCACAATTAAAGCTACTGCAGAAAACAAACATGTACTGCTAATGATTGGCGGCAATTGGTGTAGATGGTGTAAGATGTTTAACAAATTTGTTACTGCCGATTTTCAATTAGATTCTGCAATGAATAAAAATTTTGTGGTGGAACATATTAATTACAGCAAGGAAAATAAGAATGCAGAAACATTAAAAAAGCTTCATTTCCCAGAGCGATTTGGATTCCCTGTATTTGTTATTTTGAATTCTGCAGGCGAATTAATTCACACCCAAAATTCGGCTTATCTCGAAAAGGGAGAGGGTTACGACAAAGAAACGGTGATAGACTTTTTCAATCAATGGAGAAAAGATGCACTTGATGAAAAAAATTATAAAAACTAGTTGATGACAGAAATAGTTCCGGCTTATTTTTGGATTTATTTTAGCCTTGGTATTGTAGTCTTGCTCGGCCTCGATTTGTTTTTCGTTAATCGTGATAACAAAGCAGTTTCGATAAAAGCAACAATTGGCTGGGTGCTTTTTTGGATAGGTGTTGCATTGGCCTTCGCAGTATGGATTTATTATCGTTTTGGTGTAGCATCAGCAATTGAATACACTACCACTTACCTAATTGAATGGACGTTAAGCGTAGACAATCTTTTTGTGTTCATCATTGTATTTAAATACTTCAAAGTTCCTGATGAATATCAGCATCGCGTTTTATTCTGGGGTATATTGGGAGCCCTAGTATTACGTGGAATATTTATTTCAGCAGGTGTTACACTTATCCAACATTTTGAATGGATTATCTATTTATTCGGAGGATTTCTTGTTTTTACAGGATTAAAAATCTTCTTTCATCACGACGATGAAACCTCCGACCTATCTAAAAACTATGTGGTGCGCATCATGAAAAAATTTGTTCCATTAGCAGATAAATATGATGGTGCAAAATTTTTCACTAAGCAAAATGCAAAATTAATTGCTACTCCGCTTCTACTCGTATTAGTAGTAATTGAATTCACCGATTTGATTTTTGCAGTAGATTCAATCCCAGCTTCCTTATCAATCACCAAGAACGCATTTATAATTTATTGCAGTAATGTATTAGCAGTGTTAGGACTTCGCTCATTATACTTCGGAGTTTCACATTTGATGAAAATTTTTAGATATCTGAAATATGGCATTGCTATTATTCTTGTATTTGTAGGATTTAAAATGATTATTGCTGAATATTTTAATCATCATTTATCTTCTATTGTTGCATTAGGAACAATAATTATGATACTCGCACTTAGTATTTTGTTCTCTTTAAATGCCAAAGAAAGATCTTCATGATTGGTTTATTTCGATTAGCCTGGGGTTATATTATTTATTGGTTTTCATCAGTTGGCCGCCACGGATTACAATCAACTTTTCTTTATAATTTAAACGAATCTGTTTGGCGATATGATAAAAAAAAATTGTCGCAAAAGCGAATAGAATCTTATCGAAAAAGGTGTTTAAAAGATAAAATCGCTGTTGCTGTAAACGATTTTGGCGCAGGTGTAAATGGAAACTTAAAGAAAGAATTATCCATTGCTTCCATTGCAAAAAATGCTGCAAAACATCCTAAATATGCGCGTATGTTATTTCGCTTAATGGAGTACTTAAAGCCAAACACCGTAATCGAATTAGGAACATCATTAGGTATTAGTTCATTATATATCAGCTCAGGAAATCCGAAGATGAAATTAACTACACTAGAAGGATGTGATGCAATTGCTGAATTTTCGCGCAAACAATTTCAGCAATTCCCTGACTTGAATATAGAAGTAATAACTGGAAATTTTGATACTACTTTATCAGAACTATTAAAGTCTCAAAGTAAAATTGATTCCATTTACATTGATGGAAATCATCGTTATGAACCAACCATGCGTTACTTCACTCTGTGCTTACCTTATATGCATGATGAATCTTTTATCATCTTTGACGATATCAATTGGTCGAAGGAAATGAAGAGCGCCTGGCAAGAAATAATAAAGCACCCGAGTGTAAGTGTTTCGATTGATGTATACATGATGGGAATCGTATTTTTCAATAAAGGATTTTCAAAACAAGATTTTAAAATAAGATATTAAAATAAGATATTAATAAAATAGAGTTTTATTTCATCAAAATGCGCAAACAGAATAAGCATCCGTTTGTTACCTTTGATAAAAATTTATTCACGTGGCTTCCATTATAAAAATCAACAATATTTCAAGAACCTATCAGGTAGGCACTGAAAAAATTTATGCACTTAGTGATATTAGTTTAGAAATTTTTAAGAATGAATACGTTGCACTAATGGGTTCTTCTGGTTCTGGAAAATCTACCTTAATGAATGTTTTAGGTTGCTTAGATACGCCATCAGGAGGAGAATATTTTCTAAATAATATTAACGTAGCAAAAATGACGGATAATGAATTAGCGGAGATTAGAAATCGTCAAATTGGCTTCGTATTTCAATCATTTAATTTATTACCAAGAAGCACCGCATTAGAAAATGTTGCATTGCCCTTAATTTACTCCGGGGTAAGTAAATCCGATCGAGAAGCAAGAGCAGCAGAAGCTTTAGCGAGCGTAGGCTTGAATGATCGTATGACACATAAGCCAAATGAACTTTCAGGTGGGCAACGACAGCGTGTTGCTGTTGCGAGAGCATTAGTAACAA
Organism: Chitinophaga pinensis; assembly: GCA_943332105.1. GTDB lineage: Bacteria > Bacteroidota > Bacteroidia > AKYH767-A > OLB10 > CAINEC01. The sequence goes on from CALQOD010000008.1 coordinate 11,454, forward strand.
ATCCTAGTATTATCCTTGCCGATGAACCTACAGGAAATCTCGACTCTAAGACATCCGATGAGATTATGGAACTATTTGCAGACATACATCGCCGAGGAAATACTGTCATTTTAGTTACCCATGAAGAAGATATTGCCCGCAATGCTCATCGTATTGTACGCCTAAAAGATGGCTTGGTAGAATCGGATACTAGCAATCCTAATTTTAACAGTAAAACAACTAGCTTAAAATGAAAATATACACTAAGACTGGTGACCAAGGCGAAACTTCCTTAATTGGTGGGACGCGAGTTCCTAAATATCATTCGCGTATTGAAACCTATGGAACTGTTGATGAATTAAACTCGTGGATTGGACTAATCAGGGATCAATTGACAGACAATACGCAAGTACTAGAATTACTCTATATACAGGACAGATTGTTTACTATAGGTTCATTATTGGCTGCTGACCCTGAAAAAAGCAAGATGAAGCTTCCAACATTATCAATTGAAGATTGCGAGATGCTTGAAAAGACAATGGACAAAATGGATGAGAAACTTGAACCATTAAAATCGTTCGTACTGCCTGGAGGTCACCCGCTTGTATCTCAAATTCATATTGCAAGATGCGTATGCAGAAGGACGGAAAGGCTCATTGTTCATTTGCAAAAAGAGGCTGAAACCGACCCAATAATCGCTATTTACCTGAACCGATTATCAGATTATTTATTCATGTTGTCACGCCTGACAGCAAAAAATCTTAACGCTGTGGAGAGTCCTTGGACCCCAAGAATGTAAAACACGACTAAAAAATTTGTTTTTTTTAGATGAATCTTTTGTTATTTTTGCACGCCCCACCTAAAACGGGGGAACATAATTATTTTATTGTCGTTTTAAAATTTATTAAATTTACAACTATGTACTGGACCTTAGAACTTGCTTCCCACCTAGAAGATGCCCCATGGCCTGCAACCAAGGATGAGCTGATCGATTATGCAATTCGTTCAGGAGCCCCTATGGAGGTAATAGAAAACCTTCAGGAATTGGAAGACGAAGGTGAGCCATACGAAACTATTGAAGAAATATGGCCCGACTATCCCACAAAAGACGATTTCTTTTTCAATGAAGATGAATACTAAATTAAAAAACCTGTAGTAAAACTACAGGTTTTTTAATTGAAGGCCTTTCAGACTAATTTCCTAATTCACTTATAAATTTAATGCGCATTAAGCGAATTTCTTCTTCGGTATAATCATCTTCTCCAAGTTCATTAATTGCATCTTTAACCGAATCAGTTTCCGCAGTTTTAAAATAATCAAAAACTTCATCCTGGCGTTCTTCATCTATTAAATCATTGATATAATAACTAATATCTATTTTAGTTCCTGATGCAACTATAGATTCAAGTTCTGAAACAATCTCCTTTACCATTAATCCTTTTGCTTTTGCCATTCCTTCCAGCGAAATTTTACGATCGATATTCTGAATTAAATAAACTTTTAATCCGCTTTTATTGACAACACTTTTAACTACAATATCTATAGGGCGCTCAATCTCATTATCCTCAACATACTTTTTTATTAGCTCAATAAAAGGCTTGCCGTATTTACTTGCCTTACCAGTTCCAACACCTGTAATATTCTTCAATTCATCTATCGTGATGGGGTAGTTGGTTGTCATTTCTTCTAACGAAGGATCTTGAAAAACAACAAATGGAGGCACATTTAAATTCTTTGCAACGGTCTTACGCAAATTCTTTAACATTTCAAATAACTGCATATCGGCTGCGCCGCCTCCACCAGCTCCAAAATCGTCATCTTCATCACTCTCAGTATCTTCAAAACTTGTGTCCAATGCGATTTTAAATGAAACAGGATTTTCAATAAACTCCTCCGCTTTTTCACTGATTTTTAGTAAGCCATAATTATCAATATCCTTATGTAAAAATCCTGCTAAAACTGCTTGCCGAATAAGGGTTGTCCAGAAACGATCACTTTGATCCGCTCCTTCTCCAAACACCTCTAACTTATCATGCTTATACGTTTTTACTTGTTGGTCTGCTACACCTAAAAGTACATTAATTAGATGTTCTACCTGATGCTTTTCTTTTACTGCCTTAATTCCTTCAATTAATAATATAAGTTCGTCTTGTGCTTCTATCAATGGTTTTGGATGTAAACAATTATCGCAATTTCCGCAATTTTCCTGCTCGTATTTTTCTCCGAAATAATTCAATAAAACTTTTCTTCTACAAACAGATGTTTCGGCATAACCAACTGTTTCGGTTAATAATTGCTTCCCAATTTCCTGTTCTGCAACCGGTTTACCCTTCATGAACTTTTCTAACTTTTCAATATCTTTGAAAGAATAAAAAGTTAAGCATTTACCTTCCCTTCCATCGCGACCTGCGCGACCAGTTTCTTGATAATAGCCCTCTAAACTTTTTGGAATATCATGATGTATTACAAACCGAACATCTGGTTTATCGATACCCATTCCAAATGCAATAGTTGCAACAATTACATCAGCTTCTTCCATCAAAAATTTATCTTGATTTGTAGCCCGAGTAACAGGGTCTAATCCTGCATGATAATACAAAGCTCGTATTCCATTAACGACAAGGGTTTCTGCCACCTCTTCTACTTTCTTTCTGCTCAAACAATAAATAACACCCGACTTACCTGCATTCTGCTTTACAAACTTGATTATTTCCTTCAGCACATTTTGCTTAGGTCGAATTTCATAATAAAGATTAGCACGATTAAATGATGCTTTAAATAAAGAAGCATCCATCATTCCAAGGTTTTTCTGAATATCGCCCTGTACTTTTTCTGTTGCTGTTGCTGTTAAGGCGATAATTGGAACTTTACCGATTTCATCAATAATTGGTCGCAAGCGACGATACTCTGGACGAAAATCATGGCCCCATTCTGATATACAATGGGCTTCATCAATTGCAAAAAAAGAAATATTAACCTCTTTCAAGAACTTTACATTCTCCTCTTTAGTTAGTGATTCAGGAGCAACATAAAGCAATTTGGTCTTACCGGCTTTAATATCACTTCTTACAATTTGGATTTCCGTTTTTGAAAGTGATGAATTTAAAAAATGTGCCACGCCATCATCCGTATTAAATCCACGAATTGCATCTACTTGATTTTTCATCAATGCAATTAATGGCGAAATCACAATGGCAGTTCCCTCGCTCATTAATGCTGGCAACTGATAACACATTGATTTACCACCTCCGGTGGGCATAATCACAAAAGTGTTGTTTCCATCAAGAACATTACGAATAATTTGTTCTTGCTCACCTTTGAATTGATCGTATCCAAAATACTTATTTAACGCTTCCTGGAGCGTTGATTCAGCCAACAACATTATTTAATAGAAAATTAAAGGACAACAAATTTAACCTATTTTTGTCTTTCGGTTAGTAAAATTTATCTTCCAAAGAATGAATTATAAACCTATACTCCGCATGGGTGAAGATATATGGAAAAACAAAAAAAAACAAATAAAGTTCAGATTAAATAATAAAATACTTTTGCAGTAGTAATACAAATCCAAAAACATGATTTCGGACCAAAAAATTTTAGCATCAGCTCGTAAAACAATCGATATCGAATCAAGGTCTATTGTTGATTTGAAAAAGCAAATTGATTCGGATTTTGTGGAAGTTGTGAAAAAAGTTGTGGCCTCTAAGGGAAGAGTGGTGATTAGCGGAATCGGGAAAAGTGCAATAATTGCAAACAAAATGGTTGCAACATTTAACTCTACGGGAACGCCTTCTCTTTTTATGCATGCTGCTGACGCTATTCATGGCGACCTTGGAATGATTCAAAAAAACGATATCGTTATATTAATTTCAAATAGCGGCACTACACCAGAAATAAAAGTATTGGCCCCATTAATAAAAAATGGAGGAAATATACTTGTTGCTATGGTTGGAAAGAAAGACTCTGACTTAGCTCGTCACTCAGATTTTATTTTAAATACAGCTGTTAAACAAGAAGCTTGTCCGCATAACTTAGCCCCAACAAGTTCCACCACTGCACAATTAGCAATGGGTGATGCACTTGCAGTTTGTTTATTGGAAGCAAGAGGATTTACTAGTAAAGATTTTGCAAAGTATCATCCGGGAGGAGCTTTAGGTAAAAAACTTTATTTAAGAGTTTCGGACTTGTGGTCAAATAATCCGAAACCAATTGTTTCACCCAATACCCCAATTACAGATGTTATCTTAGAAATAACTTCAAAGCGATTAGGATGCACCGCTGTAGTTGAGAAAAACAAATTACTAGGGATAATTACTGATGGTGACTTAAGAAGAATGATGCAGCAAAAAGGCAAGTTTGAAACACTTACCGCAAAAGACATAATGAACAAAAAACCAAAGCAAATAGAAAGTGAAACGATGGCAATTGAAGCACTTGATGTGATGAAATCTTTTAATATTATGCAACTTGTTGTTACTGAAAAGAAAAGATTTGTAGGATTTATTCACCTGCATGATTTATTAAAAGAAGGCATAATCTAAGTTATGTTATTAAAAAAAAGAGATCGTAATAATGAGATGACCTTCCTAGATCACCTCGAGGCTTTGAGGTGGCATGTTGTGCGTTCAGTTATAGTAATTTGCCTTATAGGTTTCGTTGCATTCTTTAATAAGGAATTTATTTTTGATGGAATTATTCTAGCTCCTAAAAATGCAGACTTCTGGACTTATAGAATGATGTGCTTATTAGGTCAGAAGTTAAATGTTGATATGTGTATTACACAAATTGATTTTTCAGTAATCAATTTAGATATAAGTGGGCAATTTACTACACATATGTGGGTTGCATTTGTTAGCGGGTGTGTATTGGGTTTTCCATATTTGGTATGGGAATTATGGAGATTTATTGGTCCTGCGTTATCAGAAAAGGAAATAAAATATTCAAGAGGAATTGTGTTTTTTACCTCTGCACTATTTTTAATTGGGGTTCTATTTGGCTATTACATTATTTCGCCTTTGTCAATTAACTTTTTAGGGAGTTATCATGTAAGTGAAGAAATACGGAATCAAATTAGTATGGATTCGTATATTAATATTGTAACTGTGATGACACTTTCTTCAGGATTAGTTTTTGAATTACCGATGATTATTTATTTTTTAAGTAAGATTGGAATCATGACGCCTTCATTTATGCGCAAGTATCGCAAGCATGCAATGATTGTTAACTTAATTATTGCAGCGATAATCACACCATCTCCTGACGTAACTAGTCAGATGCTAGTTGCCATACCATTACTTTTACTCTACGAAATAAGCATATTTATTTCGGCAGCTGTAGAAAGAAATAAAAACAAAAATTCAATTGCATAATACATGAGTTTAGTAAACGAATTTAACGATTACAGAGCTAAAATGAATGAGAAGATTTTAGCACAGGGTGATACAAATATGAAAAGACTGTATGCATTAGATGCATCTACTTATCAGAACGGCGCATTGCCGGTTAAAACAAAAGAAATGCTGGGATTAGTTTCTTCCATGGTTTTGCGTTGCGATGATTGTATAAAATATCATTTAGGGAAGTGTAAAGAAGAAGGACTAACAACAGAAGAATTATTTGAAATATTTACGGTAGCTAATTTAGTTGGAGGAACGATTGTTATTCCTCATACTCGCAGAGCTTTAGAATATTGGGAGAGTTTATCAAATGAAAATCAATTTAAATAGAATAACCACTTTTATTAAAATACTGATTGCCTTTATCATTCTGCCATGTATTGCACTTGCACAGCAAACTGTAATTACTGGGAAAGTAACAGATGAACTAACAAATGAGGCAATACCTTTTGCAACGATTATTTTCAAGGGAAGTACTATAGGTACAAATACCGACTTCGATGGCAATTACAGATTGAATAGTACATCTCCTACAGATTCTATTTTATGTACAATCATTGGCTACAAACCTGTTGTGATGCATGTAAAAAAAGGGCAAACACAAATTATAAATATTGTTTTATCAACTAACCAAATAGAATTTCAAGAAGTTATTATTCGTCCGGGAGAAAATCCTGCTTTACAAATAATACGAAATATTATTGAGCACAAATCAGAAAATGATCCATCTAAATTACGCACTTATCAATTTGAAGTTTACAATAAACTTGAGTTCGATATTACCAATATTAATGATAAATTAAAAAATAAAAAAATACTTAAGCCATTTAATTTTATTTGGAATAATATTGATAGCAGCGAAACAAACAGCAAACCCTTCCTGCCTTTTTTTATATCCGAATCTTTATCTGATGTTTACTTCAAAAGCAATCCGAAAGACAAGCGAGAAATTATCAAAGCAAGTAAAATATCCGGTTTAGAAAATGCTACCGTAACACAGTTTTTAGGCGATATGTATCAAAAGGTAGATATCTATGAAAATTTTATTGATTTGTTTGGAAAAAGTTTTATTAGTCCTACTTCAAATATTGGAACACTTTACTACAAATATTATTTGCTTGATAGTACATTCATTGATAGTAAATGGTGCTATAAAATAAAATTCAGACCAAGGCGACCAGAAGAATTAACTTTTCTTGGAGAGTTGTGGGTGAATGATACTACTTGGGCAATAAAAAAAATCGACATGCGAATTTCTGCCAAAGCAAATATCAATTGGGTGGAAGATATGGCTATCGTTCAAGAATATTCTTACTTTAATAATCAGCAATGGATGTTATCGAAAGATAAATTAGTGGTAGACTTTGCTGCTAAAGATGAAGGAACGGGATTTATTGGAAGAAAAACAACATCGTATCGCGATTTTCATATCAATGAACAGCAAATTGATTCCATATTTAAAAATAGAGATAATATAATAGTAAAAAAAGATGCAGGTGAAAAATCGACCTCGTTCTGGGATAGTAGCAGGCACGATAGTTTATCAAATCGTGAATTGCAGATTTATCATATGGTTGATACAATTAAAACACTTCCTGTTTTTCAAACTTATGTTGATTTAATAACTTTATTTTTTACTGGGTACAAAGACATCGGGAAAATTGAACTGGGTCCATATTACACATTTTATAGTTTTAATAAAATTGAAGGAAACCGATTTAGAATAGGAGCAAGAACAAGTGATGATTTTAGCACGAAACTTCAGCTTGAAGGCTATGTAGCATACGGTTTAAAAGACGAGCGATATAAATATGGTGGTGGCATCAAATTTAAAATCAATGATAAGCCCCGTCAATTTATTGGTGTGAATTATAAAAATGATGTTCAACAATTAGGGCAAAGTGATAATGCATTTCAAGAGGACAATCTATTATCATCGCTTTTTCGCAGAAACCCTGCGAGCAGATTAAACAATATCGAGATTCATAAAGCTTGGTACGAAATAGAATGGGGCCCTGGATTATCAAATAGAATTACTTATCAGCACTCAGTATTCAAGCCCCTTGGCGATTTAAACATCAATTACTATTATAACAATAATACTGCGGATATACGAAACAAATATGAGACTACTGAGTTGAATTTGTATTTCCGTTTTGCATATAGAGAAAAATTTGTTTCAGGTAAAATAGATCGCGTAAGCTTAGGATCTGATTATCCAATTTTGCAGGTTAACTATACACAAGGTCTAAAAGGTGTAGAGCAAGGCGACTTTAACTATCAAAAAATAAATGCGAAAGTTGATGACCTATTAAGATTAGCTCCTTTTGGTTATGCATACTGGGCTTTAAGCGGTGGAAGAGTTTGGGGTAAAGTTCCGTATCCATTACTAGAAATGCATCCAGGAAACGAAACATACTTTTACGATTACGCAGCGTTTAACCTGATGAACTATTTTGAATTTGTAAGTGATTATTATTTAACAGGAACAGCGGTACAACATTTCGATGGATTCTTCTTTAATAAAATACCTTTAATGCGTAAGCTACAATGGCGAGAAATTGCTCAGGTAAAAGCAGTTTGGGGTGGTATCAACCAAAGAAATTTGGACATATTAGAAAACAAAAAAGCATTTACCACACTACGCGCTAAGCCATATGTTGAAGTTGGTGCTGGAATAGAGAATATCTTTAAAATATTACGATTTGATTTTATTTGGCGCCTGGCTTATTTAGAAAATGAAAACATTTCTAATTATGGAATTCGGGCTAGTTTACAATTAACTTTCTAATTTTACATTCATGCAAACACTTCGCACCGATAATTTAATAAAACGCTACAAGGGTAGAATCGTTGTGGATAATATTTCTATTCAAGTTAGACAAGGAGAAATTGTAGGGCTACTTGGACCAAATGGCGCCGGCAAAACAACTACCTTTTACATGACAGTTGGATTAATTAAACCAAATGAGGGTAAAATATTTTTAGAAAATACTGATATAACGCATGAGCCTATGTATAAAAGAGCTCAAATGGGTATTGGTTATCTTGCGCAGGAAGCATCTGTTTTTCGAAAGTTAAGTGTTGAAGATAATATCAAAGCTGTTTTAGAAATGACTCAGAAAAGTCAGGAAGAACAAAAAGAAAAGTTAGAAATATTAATTGATGAATTTGGCTTACAAAAAATAAGAAAAAGTCGTGGCGAAGTTTTATCAGGAGGAGAAAGAAGAAGAACTGAAATTGCTAGAGCATTAGCTGTAGACCCTAAATTTATTTTATTAGACGAGCCTTTTGCCGGAGTAGATCCAATTGCTGTGGAAGATATTCAAGGAATAGTATACAAGTTAAAAGAAAAGAATATCGGTATTTTAATTACTGATCATAATGTACATGAGACATTAACCATAACAGATCGATCGTATCTTTTGTTTGAAGGAAAGATTTTGAAAGAAGGTACTGCGCATGAGTTAGCAGAAGACGAAACAGTAAGAAGAGTTTACTTAGGACAAAATTTCGAATTACGATAAGTAATTATTTTTTCTTCCCAATTATTTTATAATCACCTTCCCCTTTTAAAATATTATTGTAAAGTGATATGTTGGAAATGGTATTTAGCGCTTGCAATAATACAGGATCATTTTTCATCATAAATCGATTTTTACCACTTTGAAAATAATAGCGACCCACAATTTCTTTTTCTAGTAGCGACTTAATTTCTTCTTTCGCAGAAATCAAATCCGCTTTTCTATCATGCTTAATTTGACCTCCTAAAAAGTCGATTTCTTTGTTTGCACTTGCATAGTATTTATCACGCTTACTAGTTTCTAATAAATCATTAAATGCTAATTCAGTTTGCGTTCTATAATCAAAGTTTTTAGCAAGCACGAAATTTATAAAGTCATTATAATCTGCATCTGAAAATTTAAAATCGCCTAGCGAATCAATCGAAGTGTGTTTAGTTCGATAATATGAAGCATAATCAAATATCATCATATTATGATAAAGACTTTTGGTGATATTACTAGTATCCTTTAAGGTAACAAATACATCAGGATAAACGGCGCTACCATCAAATACAGTACGATTATTTTTAGTTTTAAATGGTTTGATTGATGAATCTGCTACTTCTTCAAATGCCGAAGTTTCTGATGATGTATGCGTATAAATTTTTGTTTGCACACAACGTCCACTTGCAGTATAATACTTTGCAACAGTTAATTTCATCTGGCAGTTAAAAGTAAGCGAGCGTGTTTGCTGAACTAACCCTTTGCCATAACTACGCTGCCCAACCACTACTCCTCTATCTACATCTTGAAAATTTCCTGCAGTAATTTCACTAGCTGATGCAGAATTTTTATCGACTAATACTGCAATACGCAATTCAGGTGCAATAGGATCGACTTCTGCTTTATATACATTGTTGGAACCCGCTATTCTTCCTTTTTGCGTTACGAGTAACTGCCCTTTTTCAATAAACAAATTCAATATTCTAACAGACTCTTCGAGTAAGCCCCCACCATTTCCTCGCAAATCAAAAACAAGTTGAGTCATCTTTGGATTCTTTTGAAGATCCACTAAGGCTTGGCGGGTTTCGCTATAACAATCCTGTAAAAACTTATCGAGTTTAATGTAGCCAGTAGAATCATTTATCATTCCGTAGTAAGAAACGTTTTTCACTTTTATTTCTTCACGCGTAATTATTTTCTCAATTGTCTGCGACTCACCTGTTCGTCCGAGTAATAAAGTAATCGAAGTACCGCTCTGTCCTTTCATCAGACCATCTATTTCATCACCAGAAAGTCCTTTTAAAGATTTACCATTAGCAGAAAGAATAACATCACCCGCACGCACATCTGCTTTTTGCGCTGCATACCCTTCATAAACATCAAACACAAAAACACTATCCCTTATCCGTAAAGAAGAAATTCCTATTCCACCATAATCGGCACTGACATGCTCAATTTTATAATCTTCTATTTCTGACTCAGTATAAAAATTTGTGTAAGGATCCAATGTGCGTAACATAGCATCAACACCCGTTTTAAAAAGCTTACCTGGATTGATATCATCTACATAGTAAGTATTTACTTCACGGTAAACACTTGCAAAAATTTCGAGCTGTTTACTGACCTGAAAGTAGTCGGCGGTAAAACTCCAAAGGATAAACGAAAAAGGTAAAATGATCAGGGTGTAAACTATTTTTTTTCTCACTTAATAAACGTCTTTTATTGTAAAATCAAAGGTAATTTTCTTTAGATAACGAGATAAGTTAAACAAAATTATTAATCAACATTTATAAAAAACAAAAGCCACCTTAAAACAAGAGTGGCTTTTTAACTAAAACTAACCAATTAATCTAATCCAAAACAAAACTATGCTTGGTGCCATAATCTTTTAATCGCTCCATTAATCGTTGGCGTGCGACGTGAATTCTGATTTTTACTGTCCCTAATGGAACATCTAAGTGCTCTGCTATTTCTTCGTATTTATACCCTTCGAAGCTCATCAAAAAAGGTGTTTTTAAATTCTCTGTTAGTTCCCCTATTGCTGAATTCAACTCATTCATCACAAGGTTTCTTTCTCCTTCGTTTTTTGCGGTAAAGCTTGCCTGATTTATATAAAACTGTCCTTCTGTATCATCGGTAAAGATATTTCCCTTTACCATTCTTCTATAATTGTTAATGAAGATGTTTTTCATAATGGTATAAAGCCAACCTTTCAGGTTAGTGCCTTCTGCAAACTTGTCTTTATTTTTGAAAGCTTTTAACATAGTTTCCTGAACTAGGTCATTGGCATCTTCATGATCTTGTGTCAGTTTAAGAGCATATCCTCTTAATGGGCTGTAATGAAGATTAACTTTGTGGGAAAACTCGAATTGCGTCATTGTTTAAGTTATTAAGTTAAAAGTTCCACAAATATAAGTCTACCTATTATTTAAAGCAAACATTTTGTTTAATTTTTTAGACAATCTTTTAAACAATATTAAATCATTGATTTGCAAGTCAATTGTCATTTAATAGCTATCTTGTAATAACTTATAATAATCAGAGCTAACATCAAAAGTAAAAAAGTGTCCGGCATTTGTTTAATAATTTTTGTTAAAAGCTAAACAATTAATGTGACCACTTGTTACAAAATTAAAGTTCTTCTATGAGTTCCTCCCCTTTAAAAGTATCTAAGTTAAATCACGACGATTTATTGGTTGACGATATTATCCATCATTTCAATGGAATAGCTAAAACGCCTTTACATAGTAATGCTTTTCAACTTAGTCCGGACCAAAAAATAGAAAAGATTGCTTCACACTTTAGCGAGATACTTCATACACTCGGAATGGACCTTACAGATGAAAGCATCAAAGACACTCCACTGCGCGTAGCAAAAATGTATGTAAATGAGACTTTTAAAGGATTGATTCCAGAAAATGAGCCCTCAATTACCCAGTTTACTAACGACTATCGTTATTCGCAAATGTTGGTGGAAAAGAGCATTACCGTTTTTTCTACCTGTGAGCACCACCTCGTGCCAATCCATGGTAAAGCGCATGTTGCTTATTTTTCAACGGGCAAAGTAATAGGACTTTCAAAATTAAATCGGCTAGTTGATTATTATTCACGTCGCCCTCAAGTGCAAGAGCGATTAACTATACAAGTAGCTGATGCAATTAAAAAAGCACTTAATACAAATGATGTTGCTGTTGTGATTGATGCTCATCATATGTGTGTTGCATCACGAGGCATCAGAGATATAAATAGTTCAACGGTAACTGCTGAATATTCTGGGAAATTTTTAAATCCTGAAACTAGAAAAGAATTTTTAGAATTTATTCGTAGTTAATTGTTTAACACATTGAGCAAAGCAGATAGGTCTTGCATGGATGTTAAGACCTTTACATTACTAGGCAATTGAATATTAGCCTGCATCATTTGAAATCCACTTAAAAGAATTTTTGTATTTGGGAAATCGTTGGATAATTTCTTTGTTATAAAAAGTGGCGTTTGCGTTGGATGCGATGCTGTCAAAACAGTCAAAATATAATCCGCTTTATACAATTGCATTACTGGACCTAAATCGTCGGTAGGTAAATTAGGACCTAGATAATTAGTATGATGACCTTTAGCACGAATCAAATAATTTGCGAACAATAATCCAATTTCATGTGGTTCAAATCCTGGTAAAAACAATAGGAATTTTTTTCCTCCTGACTTTAAGTGCTTTGGTTGCGCATCGGCGGCAACAAATAATTTCTGACGAATTAAGTTCGTAATAAAATGTTCGTAAGCGGGATTTAGACTTCCTGTTTGCCACAGCATACCAACACGCCCAAAGAAAGGGAACACTAAATCTAAAAAAGTATTTTCAAATCCGTTTTTAAGAGTATAACTACTAAGAATCTGTTCTATGTAAACTTCATCAAAGTTGAACATTGCTGTTGTCAGCGATTCAATTTGCACAACATTATCGCTAGAATCTTTAGAGATTTCTAATACCATTGAAGACCTTTCTTCGCCGGTCATATTAGTTATTTTTGAAATTTTGTATCCATGGCGATTTAGGGCAGAAACACCTAAAAGAAGCTTGACATCTTCATCATCATAAAAACGAATATTCGTTACTGTGCGCTTAGGTTGTGGAATACCATAACGTTGTTCCCAAATACGCAGTGTATGCGATTTTATCCCCGTTAATGCCTCCACATCTTTTATCGAAAACTGATTCATGACTTTAAATTTTATAACAGCATTATTATTATAAGTATTTAACAACCTATGTTGAATAAAGTTTTCTTAATATTACTTTTATCAATTCGCGTTTTACAACTAGAGATGTCAAAGCAGGAATATCTGAACAAGGCCCTCTTTCTGGGTAATGATGTTCAGGAATATCTATCTGGTAAAGTAGCGATGCGAGCTTTGAATTCTCTTCTTTACACCACTGTCTTAAATAGGGCTCTATATACATTTGCAAATGTATTATCCCAGTAAGCTGGGTAACATCAAATTCAACTTGAAATCCCAAGCGCTCACAATCTCTGATAAATTGCTGCGCAGTCTGCCTAATGAATTCGAGATCATTTCTATATTTATCGAGTTGTTGCTCATTCATAATTATGAATTACAAAAATAATTTTATTCTACTTAAAGCAGTTAGCTTTTCTATGTTATTACTGATAACCTTTATCAGTTCGTCTACAAATGCACAAGAATATTATCGACCCCATCCATTTTTATCGCCAATGTGGCAAATTGAAGGTGAATATCTACCCGCATCGCAAATAAAAGATTCTACAGTATCTAATGGCTATACCGGCGCAAACTTCGCTTTACGAGTTCCTGTTTGGAAGAAGAAAGACTGGCTTGATGCAAGTGGAGGGAAACCTTTCATCGCAATTCTAACACACTACGGATTAAATGCGCGCAGATCACAAATTGATTTCTTTCAACCAAATCAGAATTTTACAGTATCTAAGTTTGGTATTTCAGGTGTAATGGCAAAAGGACTACGTAATTTATACTTAGTGCAAGGATTCATCAGCATGCCAACTACTAATTTTTCATTACAATTGAACCATATGCGGTATCATGGAAATGTTTTATGGCGACATCTTTATCATAATAACCGATGGTGGCATACGCTGGGAGTTACCTACTCACCTGTTTTTGGAAAAGACTACATTTTGCCCATCGCTGGTGCGGGTGTTCAACTTTCCAATGAGAATCAATTGCAATTTACATTTCCGTTTAATGTAACGTATACGCATATGTTCAGTCGAAAATTTAGCTTAAGCTTGAAGTTAAATAATTCTGGAGGGTATAACTTTTTTACTTCGGATAGCATCAATAATAACAAATGGAGTATCTATCGCTTTAACTATAAACGTGGAAGTGTTTTAATCAGATATTATACTGATAGATTTGTAGTATTTACAATGGAAGGTGGTGTTACATCAACCGCTAACATTCAAATTAATGAATTGAAATATTATCAGGTTCCATCTCTCTACGTTAAAGTAGGATTTCAAATTCGATTTGGAAATCGTCCAGCAGCAGCGCCAATTTTAAACTTTGATCCAGGCGAGTCTGGATTTGACCCGAATTACGTTGTTGAATAAACTATTTAGGAGTGATGTTGTTTTAATTTCAACCCATACCGAAGATTCGGGAGCTATCAGGGTGTAAATTTGGAGATTTGATTCAGTCTAGAAATATTGGGAGACGTTAGAAATCGACATTGCAAAAAATAAAAAACATAAAACAGGGGGCCACCTAGCCCCCTCCCTTAATAAAATTAAAAGTTATAAAAATACAAGCCAACTAAATTTGAATCTTAAACGTTTATTGTCGGATATTGAAATCTATTCACTAGCAATGAACCTTTTAATTTCTTAACAAATCAAAAATCATTCATGAAAAATATACTTATAGCAGGAGGTAGTGGTTTAGTTGGTAAGGAACTTTCAAATCTTCTTTTAAAAAATGGTTATGAGGTTGCCTGGCTTTCTAGAAGTAATAATCAATCACAATCTTTTCCTACCTATAAGTGGAACCCTGAAGCCGGAATAATAGATCTTGAAGCTATCTCCTTTGCTGATGTGATAATTGTTTTATCTGGAGAAAATATTGCCGCTGAAAGATGGACAAATAAGTTCAAGAAAAAAATTATAACCAGTCGACTGCAAGCTGCCGCAACCATAAGCAAAGCACTTAAAAATCATCCCAATCATGTTTCCCATGTAATTGCTGCTTCAGCAATTGGTTTTTATGGAGACAGAAATGATGTTTGGCTTGATGAATCAAGTGAAAAAGCAAAAGGGTTTTTATCAGACACCACCCAACAATGGGAAAATGCATACGCTGATTTTACAGTTCCAATTAGCAACATTCGCATTGGTGTAGTGCTATCAAAATCAGGAGGCGCCTTAGTAGAAATGTCATTACCTGTTAAATGGGGTATTGCATCAACGTTAGGAAGTGGACAACAATTTATCAGTTGGATTCATATTGATGATCTCGCAGGTATATTTATGCATGTAATACAGAATCAACTGACTGGTATATACAATGCCGTTGCAACAAATCCAGTTACAAACGAAGAGTTCACTAGACAACTAAAACATTCTTTGTGTAAAAACGCAATAAGTATCCCAACTCCTTCATGGGCAATGAAAATATTACTCGGAGAAAAATCTGCAATTGTACTTGATTCTTCTCGAGTATCTAACAAAAAAATAATTGATTCAGGATTTACTTTTAAATTCGAACTCCTTGAACAAGCCTTAAAAAACTTTTATGGAAAATAAACAACAAATTGCTATTCATTGGTTTCGTCGAGATTTAAGGCTACATGATAATGCCGCATTGTTTCATGCGCTCAGTAGTGGAACACCGGTCATTCCGATTTTTATTTTCGACTCCAACATTCTTGATAAGCTAGAAAACAAACAAGATGCGCGAGTGCAATTTTTATATGAATCGTTGCACAACATTCATCAACAACTTCAAAAAGTTAATTCAGGCGTTAAAATTTTATTCGGCAATCCTGTGGAGTGTTGGAAAAAGCTAATTGATGAATTTGCAATTAGTGCGGTATATACTAATCACGATTATGAACCCTATGCAATAAATCGCGATAAAGAAATTGAATTACTACTAAGCAAACATAACATCTCCTTTAACACTTATAAAGACCAAGTAATCTTTGAAAAATCAGAAGTGGTTAAAGATGATGGTAAGCCCTATACTGTTTACACTCCGTTTAGCAGAAAATGGAAAAGTCGTTTAAATGCAGAAGGTATTTCAACATTCGATTCAAAATCGCTGCTGAAGAATTTTTATCATGCACCTATTAATTTTCCAACTCTAGAATCCATCGGATTTGAAAAAAGCAATTTGATATTTCCATCAGACCATTGCGCTGATGATATCATTCAAAAATACGCAGACCAACGCGATATTCCGGGAATTAATGGAACCAGTCGTTTGGGAATTCACTTGCGCTTCGGAACAATTTCAATTCGTGAAATGGCTCGTAAAGCACAACATCTAAGCGATAGCTGGCTCAACGAATTATGCTGGCGAGAATTTTATATGATGATTCTTTGGCATTTTCCACATGTTATCGAAGGGGCATTTAAACCATTGTATAATTCTATTAAATGGAGAAACAACGAGGAAGAATTTAATGCATGGTGCGAAGGAAGAACCGGATACCCCATTGTGGATGCTGGTATGCGTGAATTAAACACCACAGGGTATATGCATAACCGTGTTCGTATGGTTGTTGCAAGTTTTCTGACTAAACATTTGCTTATCGACTGGCGATGGGGAGAAGCATACTTTGCTTCTAAACTCCTCGACTTTGACTTATCAGCAAATAACGGCGGATGGCAATGGGCGGCAGGAAGTGGTTGCGATGCGGCACCTTATTTCAGAATATTTAATCCGTATGAGCAAACTAAAAAGTTCGACACCGATTTAAAATACATTCGTAAATGGGTTCCTGAATTTCAAGACTTCAGCTATCCGCAACCGATAGTAGATCATAAAATGGCAAGAGAGCGTTGTTTAGAAACATACAAACGCGGATTAGGACGTGATTTATGAGCGAATAACTTCGCCGTCCTTTAGTTCAATAATACGATCACTTTTACTCGCAAAATCATCATCGTGTGTAACGGCAATAATTGTTTGTCCGTAGTTTTTTGATAACTCCTGAAAAATATCAAAAACAATTCGCGTATTATTACTATCCAAATTACCTGTCGGTTCATCACCCATAATAATTAGTGGATCATTTATCAATGCACGTGCTATAGCCACACGTTGCTGCTGACCACCCGATAACTTACTTGATAATTTTAATGCCTGATCACTCAATCCAAGCATCGCTAATTTTTGATAGGCACGCTCTTCTATCTCCTTGTTTGATAACTTTCCAAGTTTCAATGCAGGAAGCATCACATTTTGCAGACAAGTAAAATCACTTAATAAATAATGGAACTGAAAAACAAATCCGATCTTCTCATTTCTTAAACCAGCCAACTCATCTTTTGTCATATTGCCTGTCTCTTGTCCATCAATTACAAGTTTTCCCGTGTAGTCGGTATCCATAGTAGAAAGGACATATAACAACGTCGATTTACCACTACCTGATTTACCTACTAAAGTTGTAAACTCTCCTTTCTCTATATCAAATGAAATATCTTTTAATACCTGAAACTCTACAGGATCGGTGAAGTACTTTGAAATTGATTTTGACTCGAGAATTTTCATTTTCTATCTTCTAAAAATTTCAACAGGATCAATATTAGCTGCTTTTTTAGCAGGAATATATCCAGCAAAAAATGTAATTACCATACCGACAACAATACCTTGGATATACTTGGTTACTTCGTAAGTAATTGGGAAATATCCGATATCACCGCCAACATATATATGCTGCAACAAAGTAATAATTAAAGTTGCCATCATCATTCCTCCAATCACACCCATGATTCCAACAGATACAGCTTGCGTTACAAATATGCGAATAACATCATTGCCTTTAAATCCCATTGCTTTTAATATGGCAATATCATTTATTTTTTGCGTAATGGTCATGTTCAGAATATTATAAATTCCGAAACCTGCCACTAACAAAATAGTCGTAGAAACAAAGGTGATAATGATTTTACGCATTCGCTGTGCTGCCATTAATGTTTCATTCGCTTGCCTCCATCCCTCTGCTTTGTATCCTGTACTTGCCGAAATCTGGATGGCAATTTTCTCAGCATCATCAGGATTCTTAATATTCACGTTAATGTCGGTTACATACACATTCCCTTCTTTCAATAACTGCTGCGCTGATAAAACGTTTACATACGATTTTGTTTTATCGATAACACTGTTGTTTGTTTTAAAAATTCCTACAATCTTAAATGCTTTATTTAAGCCTTTCGAAGAGGTAATATTGACATAATCGTTCACGCGCAAACTCATTTTATCGGACACTCCACTACCGATTAAAATACCATTGGGATTACCTTTTAGCGCACCAAGACTTCCTTCAACGATGGTAGAAGAAATAGCATACATGCGATCGGCTTCTTCAGGATTTATTCCTGAACACAAACCTGTAATTTGTGATTTACCACTGTTATAAAAAATATTCGCATTCACCTGACTCGTTACTATTTCAACATCTTTCATTTTTTGAATTGATGAAATAACAAGACCTGGATTTATTATCGTATTTTTTGCGGGAACAATTTTGGGATTAATTAACAACATTTTCTTTCCATTGCTTGAAACCAATGGTCTGCTAATCTCATCATCCTTGTAAACACGAATATGGGGAGTCGTTTTAAAAATTGACTTACTTGATGCTTTATCAAACCCCAGCAACATCGAATTCATAAAAATATAAATCGACATACCCAATACCACACCTGCAACTGCTACACCCGTTAATTTCTTATTGGTAACAATATACGTTTTTGCTATTTGTGCATTTATATTCACAACCTATAGCTTAATTGGTAATAAAACATCTTCAGTAGTTAAACCTTCTAACACTTCAACAAAATCGTTAGATACAATTCCAGTTTTAACAACAACAGCATCACTCTTCCCTTTTACATTCACTTTATTTCCGTAACCCAAATACATCTTCGGAATTATCATTGCCGATTTTTTAGCACCTACACTGATGTTTGCTTCAAGCTGAGTACCATAAAAAGATTGTGGCAAACTATCAGTCAATTTAATTTTACAGATATACGATTGAGTTAGTAAATCAAACGAAGGCAATACTTCTGAAACAACACCATTAAGTATTTTTCCTTTACTGGTATTTAATTGAACATACACCTTATGACCTACTTCAACTTTTGCAATACTGTTCTCATCAACATTTACAACCGCTTCAATACTCTCTTTGCTAGCAATGATAGCCACTACCTCTCCACGACGAACATAGTCGCCTTTGTTTTTAAACTTCTTGATGATAGTTCCTGCTTGCAACGATTGAATTTTATTAAAATCGCTTGCGACTAAACTATTTTGCAATTGTCCTTTGCTGATAATTTGTTGTTGTTTAGCTTGAAGTAAAATCGCGTTATACTGATTCTTTAACGACATCCAGCTTGAATAAGAATTCTTCTCTGCTAACTGTGCGTTTTCCATTATCACTTTTGATGTACTTTGTTGAGAATATAAAATTTCATAACGACGAGCCTGAAGTGAATCCTGACGATATTTATTTTCTGAAGCGCGGATATTTTCTTTTATCTGCAATAAAGCTGGAGAATTAGCAGAAACATTTTGATCAGCAATTTGAAGCTGATCGTTTGCAACTGAAGAATTAACTTCATTAGAATGATTATCAATGATTGCTAATAGCTGTCCTGCCTGTACGAAAACACCTTCTTCAATTGATGAACTGATTAATACCCCTTCTGTTTGTGCTGTCACATTATAAGCATCTTTCCAATCGATACTGCCACTTGCAAAAACCAATTCTTCAATATCTTTAATCTGAGGCTTTACTGTTTCATTGCTACAAGAAAAAAAAGTTGAAATAAAGAATACGAAGAATAAAGCTTTACAGTAATTTTTATTTAACATGATTAATATCTTTAAAAGACTTTTCAAAATTATAGAATGTTCAGGTACTAAAGAGTAATAAACTTCATATTAATCCATGAATTTCAATACTTCATTCAACAACTCCAACGGTTTCTCTGCATGCACCCAATGACCTGCGCCCTCAATAGACACAAATTGCAGATTCGAATACCAATTTTTAATCTCAGAGAACCGAGCCTCTTCTATATATCCGGAATTGCTTCCTTTTACGAACAAAACAGGGGTGTCAATGATTACAGATGGCCAAGTAGCAGTCCCAACCTCTTCAATATGTTCATTAAGCGTTTTAAGATTAAAGCGCCAATACATTTGTTTAGATGTTTTCCAATGCAGATTCTTTAATAAAAACTGTCTGGTACGATAATCATCAATTGCATCACTCATGAGTTTCTCGGCTTCAGATCTTCGGGTGATTTTTGACAAATCAATTGACAACAATGTATCAATAATTTCACGATGATGAACTGGATATTGATAAGGCGCAATATCAATTACAATTGCTTTGCTAATCAAATTGAGGTAAGAGTTTATTAAAGTCAATGCCATTTTACCTCCCATCGAATGACCAATTACTACAGGTTGCTGTAGATTCAAGTCGGCAATTAATTCTGTAACATCAGCAGCCATTGAGGTATAGTCATGTACTTCATCATGTGGCGACAATCCATGATTTCGCAAATCTGCAGTTATCACTTGATAACCTTTTTCAGCCAGCATGCGAGCAAAAATTTGCCAATTATCACTCATTCCAAATAGGCCATGAAAAATTAAAACTGGCCTGCCTTCTCCATAAACTCTATAACTAAGTTTCATAATGCCTGTAAAGATGATAATTTTTGACGGATTGCTTTAAAATGTTACTTGAGTAAATTGATTAAACTATAAATTTGCTGCATGAATACAATTGTTCGATTTGCCACAGAAAATGACATCCCACATGTGCATGCTTTAATTAAGGAACTAGCTGAATATGAAAAAGCACCGCAAGAAGTTACTAATACAGTTAATGATATGCTGAAAGATGGCTTTGGCTCTAATCCTATTTACAAGTGTTTAGTTGCAGAAACAGATGGAGTTGTTTCGGGAATGGCTATTTACTTTATAAAATATTCTACCTGGAAAGGCAAAGGTGTTTATCTGGATGATATTGTTGTAACAGAGACGATGAGAAGACTTGGAATTGGAAAACTTTTATTTGATGCAGTGATGAAGGATGCACGTGATATAGGTGCGAAACAACTTCATTGGCAAGTATTAGACTGGAACGAACCAGCTCTAACATTTTATAAAAAATACAATGCCGATTTAGATAGTGAATGGATCAATTGCAAAATTACTGAACAACAACTCGCATGAGGGTATTTAAATTCGGAGGAGCGTCTGTAAAAGATGCATCGGCAGTAAAAAATGCAGGAGAAATTTTAAAGCTGCACTCACAAGATAAGCTCGTAGTTGTTATTTCCGCTATGGGCAAAGTAACAAATGCTCTAGAGAGAATTGTAGACGCACATGTTTATCAAACTGGCGAAGCGCAATCGCAATTGGAAGCTTTAAAAAATTATCATTTACAAATTACTAGTGAATTGTTTTCTGATACTAAACATGAAGTAAATAACAAACTCAATAATTATTTTGTAGAAATAGAATGGGTATTAGAAGAACCTCCTCGCGAATATGATTTTGTTTATGATCAGATTGTTTCTTTTGGAGAACTTTTATCTACTACAATTGTAAGTAAATGGTTAAATGAAAACGGAGTTACTAACCAGTGGCTAGATGTTCGTGATTGTTTAATAACTGACAATACCTATCGTGAAGGAAAAATAGATTGGGATTTAAGTACAGGATTATTTCAGTCAAGAATAAATGAATTGTTTAATCAATCAAATATAATTATCACACAAGGATTCATAGGAAGTACTACAGAAAATTTTTCTACAACATTAGGACGAGAAGGCTCTGACTATTCAGCAGCAATCATCGCTCATGTAATGAATGCAGAATCAGTAACCATTTGGAAGGATGTCCCTGGCGTATTAAATGCAGACCCAAAACATTTTTCGGATGCACAAAAACTAATTCAGTTAAGCTATCAAGACGCTATTGAATTAGCCTATTATGGTGCCTCTGTTATTCATCCGAAAACAATTAAGCCACTCGAAAATAAAAATATCCCTTTGCATGTTAAATCTTTCTTAGATCCGAATAGTAAAGGGACAATGATTGGAAAAGATTTAGAAACGAAGCCATTAATTCCTTCTTTTATTTTTAAATCGAATCAGGTACTAATTAGTATTTCAGCAAAGGACTTCTCCTTTATTGCTGAAGAAAACCTAAGTGAAATCTTCTCTGATTTTGCTGTGGCAGGAATAAAATTAAACCTAATGCAAAACTCTGCTATCAGTTTTTCTGTTTGTATTGATGACTCTCCTAAGAAGGAATTATTAATTGAAAAATTAAAAGTAAAATACAAAGTAAAATATAATTCAGGGTTGCAACTTTATACAATCCGCCACTATTATCCTTCAACCATCGAAGCATTAACTGTTGGAAAAGAAATATTACTTGAACAAAAAAGTCGTACCACCGCACAATTAATAACTAAAGACTTGCCCAAATGAAAGACCCGTTAATAGAAAAAAGACCAGCCAATAAAAGCAGTTTAATTATATGGTTGTTTGTTGGATGTTTCATGATATTTGCCATGGTAGTGGTAGGTGGAATCACAAGACTAACTGGCTCAGGACTATCAATTACAGAATGGAAAGTTGTTACTGGTGTTGTTCCTCCACTTAACCAAGCTGAATGGGAAAGTGAGTTTTTTAAGTACCAGCAAATTCCTCAATATCAGTTAATCAACTCGAATTTTACTTTAGACGATTTTAAGTTTATTTATTTCTGGGAATATATTCATCGCTTAATAGGAAGGACTATTGGATTAGTTTTTTTGTACGGGCTCTTTACTTATTACATGCGTGGTGTTATTTCAAAAGAACTTATGCCCCGAATATTATTTATGTTCGTACTTGGAGGTATTCAAGGTTTTTTAGGTTGGTATATGGTGAGCAGTGGGCTAACAGCGAATATTAGAGTAAGCCATATTAGGCTGGCGATTCATTTAACATTTGCCTTTATCACCTTCGGATATATTTTTTGGGTGGCACTCACACAACTATTTCCGGTTAAGTATACTAACAATGACGCCTATACCCGTTATAAAAAATATGGATGGACATTATTAGGGCTTGTGATTTTACAAGTTATTTATGGAGCCTTTGTTGCAGGAACAAAAGCAGGCTTAGTTTATACTACATGGCCAATGATGGAAGGAGAATGGGTTCCTGATTCTATTAGCTATATGCTACATAAAGATGGTGTAGGTAGTTTGATTAATAATCTTGCAAGTGTACAGTTCATTCATCGTTCGTTGGCATATTTAATCACAGTAATTGTAATTGCGCTGATTGTTAAAGTTTGGAAAGACAAACAACTTGAAGCAGGACAAAAGAAGAGCGCCTATTTATTAGGAGGATTAATAGTTGTACAAATCATATTAGGAATTTATACCTTACTAAATAGTGTTCCCGTTGCTTTGGGTGTGTTACATCAGGCTACTGCATTTTTTGTATTTGCTACTACTATCTATTTTATTTATCGATTAGCTTATGCATCGATGAAAGAGAAAATTGTATTTGATGACAAAGCTGATTAATAGTTATGAAGCCAGAAGATTTAAATACGAACGGATATCAGTTATTTGAACAATTAAGCCATAACGAAATTGGCCTTTTTATTAAACCTTATTTATTTAAAAAAAATCGAGCAATTTACTTTTACTGGATTTTTAATTTTTTAGTTTGGGCAGGAATAATTATAGGAATCTTCACTAGTTCTATTGGTCTTGTTAAATCATTTGATTTTTTTTCATTAGGTATTTTGGGGATACTCCCATTAATTCCAATTCATGAATTGATTCATGGATTGTCTTACAAGCTAGCTGGTGCTCCGACTGTTAACTACAAAGCCAATTTCAAAAAATTTATTTTTTATGCAATGGCCGATAAATTTATTACTGATCAAAAAAACTTTGTTCAATTAGCGTTGGCTCCTTTTATCATAATAAATTCAGTCCTGATAATTTCAATCTTTTTATTTACGGGAATAATATCATTCCTACTAGCAGGAATTCTTTTTATACATACTGCTGGGTGCGCAGGAGATTTTGCATTGGTGAGTTACTTCATCGAAAATGATGGAAGAAACCTGGTTACCTATGACGATGTATCTAAAGGAGAGTCCTATTTTTATAAAAAGACTGCTTATTAACAATAGTTTACCATTTTCATTCTTATTTTTTTTAATTTCGGACTTCATTCTATTATATTATGAAGAAGTTAATTACCCTATTATTTTTATTTTGCTTTAAATTTATTTCTGTCGATGCTCAACTGTTAGAGCCAGTAAAATGGAGTTACATGGTTGAACAAAAGGGGAAAGAAGCAACATTAGTTTTTAAAGCTTCCGTTGATAAAGGGTGGCATATTTACTCACAATTTATTCCTGATGGCGGACCTATTCCAACTTCATTTACATTTACTCCTGATAACAATTATGCTTTAGTAGGTACTGTGACTGAGCCCAAAGGAGAAGAAGTTTTTGATTCCAATTTTGAAATCAAATTAAAGTTCTTCGAAAAAGTTGCTGAATTCAGACAAAAGATCAAACTTACTTCTAACAAAGCATTTAAACTTAAAGGGGTTGTTGAATCGATGGCTTGCAACGACAGAACCTGCACTCCGCCGAACCCTGTCGATTTTGAGTTCTCTATTACTGGAGAATCCTCTGTCGGTGTGTTAACTCCTGAAGCATCATCCACCACCACAACAGAAGTTGAAATTGCAAGTACGGCTACTACAGCTGAGGTAATTCCAACCAACTCTAAAATTCCACTTCCCTCAAGCGATTTATCCAAGTTAGAACCTGCTTGCGACAATGGAGGCAGATCAGAAGCGGAGGATAAAAGTTACTGGGGAATTTTTTTAGCAGGAATGATTGGTGGTATTCTGGCTTTACTTACCCCTTGTGTATTTCCAATGATCCCAATGACGGTTAGCTTCTTCACTAAGAGAAGTCCTACCCGAGCAAAGGGTATACGCAATGCCGTTATTTATGCGCTTTCAATTATTTTGATATATGTTACTATCGGATTTTTTGTAACTGTTACACTAGGATCTGATGCCTTAAACGATTTAGCAAGTAGTGTTTTCTTCAACCTATTATTCTTTGTTATCTTCTTCATTTTCGCTTTATCATTCTTAGGGGCATTTGAAATTACGTTACCGAATTCATGGCTAAACAAAGCAGATTCTGCCTCTGAAAAAGGTGGTTTAATAGGAATCTTCTTTATGGCCTTTACGTTGAGTCTTGTCTCTTTCTCTTGTACAGGGCCAATTATAGGAACTTTGTTAGTTGAAGCAGCTAAAGGATCGAGTTATCTAGGCCCTATTATGGGTATGACAGGATTTTCGTTTGCGCTGGCAATTCCATTTGCATTATTTGCTGCCTTCCCAGGATGGTTAAACTCATTGCCTAAATCGGGTGGATGGCTAAACAGCGTGAAAGTTGTTTTAGGATTTTTAGAACTAGCTTTAGCATTGAAGTTTTTATCGAACGTTGATCTGGCTTATCATTGGGGATTCTTAAAGCGTGAATTATTTATCGCTTTATGGATTACTATTTTCGGATTAATGTCGCTGTATTTATTAGGCAAAATAAAGTTCTCTCATGATAGCGACTTACCGTTTATCGGAACAACCAGAATCATCTTTGCAATCATCGCTATTGCATTTACTTTTTATTTAATTCCAGGATTATGGGGAGCTCCTTTACGCTTAATCAGCGGATTCCCACCACCAGAATTTTATAAAGAATGGGAACAACCCAATGCAAATGCTGAAAACGGAAAAGGAGGCGAATCTTGTCCACATAATTTAAATTGTTATCACGATTACGAAGCAGGAATGGCCTATGCAAAATCGGTTGGCAAACCAGTTATGATTGACTTTACAGGGTGGAGTTGTGTTAATTGCCGTAAGATGGAGGACAATGTTTGGTCGCAACCAAAAGTGTTAAAACACCTTTCAGATGACTATGTTGTTATTTCACTTTACGTAGATGATAAAACAGAATTACCTGCTAACGAGCAATTCGTAAGTAAGTATAGTGGTAAGAAAATCAGAACTACAGGAAATAAATGGAGTGATTTAGAAGCTGCAGTATTAAATAAAAATGTACAGCCTTATTATGTATTATTAGATAATGAAGGAAAAATGCTTGCAGAGCCAAAGAGTTATACGCCTAACGTTGATGAATACACGAAGTTTTTAGAAGAAGGTTTGTGCAGGTTTAAAATCAGAAACAACAAGTAATAAAAAAGCCCTGAAGTAAATACTACAGGGCTTTTTTGTTGTTATTCAAATTATTATTTAATCTGAATAGACTGATTCGTATATCCATCAGGAGTTAAAACTTTTACTTGATAAACTCCAGCGGTTAATCCTGTTAAATCGATTGTTGTGCTTTTTAGTGGCATATCCATTTCTACATGATGAACTCTTTGACCTGTGATTGAATAAACTTCAATTTCATTCATGTAATTACCCTCTGGTAATTCAATATTCACTTGGCCTGTTGTTGGATTAGGATAAAGCAAAAAGCTAAATGGAGCTTTTACTTCTTGAAATCCTGTTGTAAAACCATTCAAACGGCCAATATACGTTCCGATATTAGTTGGTAAAGAATTCACAGGATTCAATGAACCCAATGTCATAGCCCCAAAGAAATTCCCCATTAAATAACAATAGCCATTATTATCACTTAAAATTGCTTTCGGACGATCATCGCTAGTATTAGCAGCTTTAACTGCCCAAAGAATTTTTCCTGCAGGATTATATTTTGCTGCGAATCCATCAGCACCGCCCGAGTTAGTTAAATTCATTGGCGTACCACTAGTAGTTGTTAATGTAACTGTTGAATTATTATAGTAACCACATAAATAAATATAGCCATTATTAACTACTTCCATAGATGTAGTTATATCATCAGAAGCTCCACCTTGTTTGCAAGCCCATAGACCCCAACCAGCTGAATTCAATTTGGCTACAAATCCATCGCTATAAGTATTTCCTCCATTAGATGTTATACTTGCAGGTCCTCCAAAACTAACCGTACCTAAGAAACTACCTGAAATGTAAATATTTCCATAGTTATCATAACCTATACAAGTAGCCTGATCTGTAGAAGTTGAGCCAAATCTTTTTGCAAGGTCAAAACTTCCTGATGCCGTAAGACGTGTTACCAACATATCATCAGCAGAACCACTACCTGTTAAATTAGTAGAACCAAAACTTGCTGAAGCCCCTCTTACTGCTCCACTAGCATATACATTTGTTGAAGAGGCTGAAACTCCATAAAAATAATCTTCATCAGCGCCACCACCAGTTGCAGCCCATAGTGCTGTTCCGGCAGTGTCAAATGCAATTACCATCGCATCTGTACTTCCTGCGTTACTAGTAGGAACAGTAACAGAACCAGCATTAAATGTTCCTGAATAAGATCCAGCAACATAAATGTTATTTCCATTAATTGCAATTGCGTTAAAGGCTTGTGGTGTAGCAGAGCCGAACGACTTGACCCAAATGACATTACCGCTAGGATCCAGTTTAATGATATAACCATCTTTATCACCTGCAGAATAATAATTAATTCCGTTAATTGTCATTCCAAAAGAATATGAACCTGCTAAATAACTATTTCCTGCGCCATCCATCACAATTCCACCTGGGAACATAATGTTTGACATTCCGCCAAATCCTTTTGCCCATACGGGAGTACCTGATTGATCAAACTTTGTAGCGTATAAATCAATTGTACCTGTAACGGGTATATTAGCTGCTCCAAATGGCGCATTTGCATCAAACTGTCCTGATACAATTATCCCCCCTGTAGCGTCTTTGACAGCAGTCACTTTTGCGTCATTGTCCAAACGAGCACCTACGGATTTGGCCCATACCCATGCTGGTGTTTGTGCATACAATACATTAGTGCATAATAATACCAATGCAACAACTAGTAAATTTTTTCTCATAGTAGTTAATGTAACGGGTTGTGTAGTTCTGTGTTTTCTGTTCATCAAAAATAAAAAAATATTGATTAATAACGTCTTTATTTTTCAATAATACCATTTGCATTTTTAAATGTGAATAGCTCTGTTATCCGTTGCTGCTAAGCAAGCTTCTTTAAATGCCTCCGTATAGGTTGGATGTGCATGACTCATTCTAGCTATATCCTCTGCCGAAGCTCGGTATTCCATTGCTACAACCGCCTCTGCGATTAAATCGGCACAACGTGGGCCAATCATATGCACCCCTAAAATCTCATCAGTTTCTTTATCTGCCAACACTTTGATAAATCCATCCAAGTCCATACTCGCACGCGCTCTTCCACTAGCTTTAAATGGAAATAGTCCCGACTTATACGATTTCCCCTGTGCTTTTAATTCTTCTTCTGTATGACCAACAGCAGCTACCTCTGGCCAAGTGTAAACCACACCCGGAATTAAAAGATAGTTGATATGTGGTTTTTGTCCTGCGATCACCTCTGCCACAAAAGTTCCTTCCTCCTCTGCTTTATGTGCCAACATAGCCCCTTTAACAACATCACCAATAGCATAAATACCTTTAGCGGCTGTTTGCAAACGCTCATCAACAATAATTCTTCCTCGCTCATCTTTAGCAATACCCGCATTCTCTAATCCTAAATTCTCCGTGTAAGGAGAACGACCAACACACACTAAACAATAATCTCCTGTTAGCTCTAACTCTTTACCGTCTTTATTAGCAGTTGCTTTTAGTTTCACATTCTTACCTTTTACTTCTGCGCCACTTACTGCGTGCGATAAATAAAACTCAACACCTGTTTTAGCCAAGACTTTTTGTAATTCTTTTCCCAATGATTTATCCATTGTAGGAATGATTGAATCAGCGTATTCAACCACACTAACTTTTGCGCCTAGCCGTGCATATACACTTCCTAATTCTAATCCGATTACACCTCCACCAATAATCAATAAATGTTTCGGAATTTCTTTAAGTTTTAATGCTTCCGTTGAGGTAATTATGCGTTGCTTATCGATGGTAACACCTTTTAAATTGGAAGGTTTTGAGCCGGTAGCGATAATTGTATTTTCAGATGTAATAGTTTCGATACTTCCATCTTCTTTTTTAATATTGATTGTTTTCGTATCAACAAAAGAGGCAAACCCATGAATCACATCTACTTTGTTTTTCTTCATCAAAAAGCGAATACCTTGTACCGTTTGCATTATCACATCATCTTTGCGTTGAATCATCTGCGCAAAGTTTATCGATAAGCCATTAACATCAATGCCATGCTCTTTAAACTGATGCGCTGCCTGATAATAATGTTCTGATGAATCTAACAAAGCTTTTGAAGGAATACATCCTACATTTAAACAGGTTCCACCTAAGGAATTATATTTTTCGATTAACGCTGTTTTCTTTCCTAATTGTGCTAAACGAATTGCTGCTACGTAGCCACCTGGGCCTGCACCAATTACGACTGCATCATATGAAGCCATTCAGATTGATTTTATTGATTGCCCGCAAATTTACAAGTAATTCGAATGTAAAAGCAAAGAAAAAGTGATTAAATACCTGCCCTATCGCTGCTTAAAAACACCAATAGGGAAGTATGAAAGGATGGTTATAATCATTAGTAATCCAACGATTAAACATGCTATGCGTCCTAAATAATCGCCATGCCTTGTATAAAATGTTTGTCCGTCATGAATTATTACCTCTTTACTAATAACGTCATCTGTCCACCATTTCGTAGCATCCGAGATTTCTCCTTTTGAGTTGATAAAACAAGAGATGCCTGTATTGGCAGAGCGGACAATATTCTTACGCGTTTCGATAGCTCTTAGACGTGCATACTGACAATGCTGTTTATGACCAGGTGTATTTTCCCACCATCCATCGTTAGTCATGATACAAATCAAGTTTGCTCCCTGACGAACATACTCTCCTACATACTCTCCATAAATTGATTCGTAACAAATAACTGGAGCTGTAATTACTCCATCGCCTATTGGTAAAATTGTAGGCACTTTCTTGCTCCCTAAACTACCTGCTGTCCCACCCAAATCAATTGCGTACTTTTCGAAATATCCGAAGAAAGCAGGGAATGGCATCTTCTCCACGCCTGGTACTAATTTCGATTTATAATGCATTGGGAAATTGGTACTATCATAAAAATCTGTAGCAGCATTGTATGCATCATAATATGCTTCCCCATTCGAAATCTGTCGCGCGGTGGCCGACTTCTTCGCAGGATTCATGTACAACTCCAAAGCAGTAAATCCCGATAAAAAGTGAACGCCCTTATGCTTTTTCGCAAAATCCATAAATGGTAATATGCTCGGATGCACCGGAACATCATTCAACCAGATAGCATCTGGAATTGCAGTTTCAGGAGCTACAACTAATTTTGTTTTAGGAGTGATTTTACTTTCTGCTAAACGAATGATTTTATTCACCTGTTCGTCGCTCGACATGCCCGAAAACTTTTCGTTATAGGGATCAATATTGGGTTGCACTACTACTACCTCAATCGATTTCCCTGTATCATCAACATTCGTTTTAATGATGAATGAAATTAGAATTGGGAAAATAATAATGCAAGATATTAATGCGATATTTTTCTTCGTTCTGAAATCCGCCTTGCTGATTAGCTGAAATAAAAGAATATTTACGATTAAAATCCACAATGTGCCGCCTAACGTTCCTGTATATTCATACCACTGAACCATATCTGCCCACGCAGCAAATCCATTTCCCAAATTCAACCAGGGCCACGATAAATCCCAGTCCATGTGCAAATACTCAAAGGCTGTCCACCCTACTAACAGCGTGGCATATCCGAAGAAATCGCCCAGCTTTTTATGGACCCAATGGAAAAGTCCAAATACAGAAGCCATTAATAACGAGTTTGCTAAAACTGCTCCGACCATTCCTCCACCGCTAGCAAAGTAAATCCACCACGTAGTTGCGAGGTTAAACAAGATAAAAGCTAAATACGTCCAACGAAACAAACGCACTTTTAAACCTACACGTTTTTGCTCCAACACATTTTTTTCAAGCCAAAGCAATGGCAACCATGCAATAAATAAAAGAGGGGCAAATCCACCAGCAGGCCAAGCCATCCACATGACTAATGCGAAGAGCAATACGCTACTAATTTTATGTTTGATTGTAAAGTTGGAAACTTGCATCACACTGCAAATTTAACTTATTCTACGTATGTAGCAGCAGATTTCCTTTTGATGGATATTTCGTGCGCGACAACACAAAAGATAGCCATAAGCACAGGGAAAACGGGCAAACGAAAACGTGTACTTGCCGAAGGCCCGGTGACAATCGCAAAATAAATCACAATACTCGCAACACATCCACGAAGTGAATAAGAAATATGCCGAGAGAAAATAAATTTCACGAAGGCAAGTAAAATAACAAATCCTATAAGTGAGCAAGCCAACAGATAGGCATAATAAGAAATAGACATTAATCGAGAATCAGGTCGGAAGGCTTTAATAACATTTGAATCTCCGAAGGAAAACGCTTCTAAATCCCACCGCGGATGCCCGACAAAAAATCGAAACATACCCGACAATTCCGCTTTGATAGCACTCATCGGATGATTGAATAATACCTCTTTGTTAAAGTCATCAATACGATGAAATTTTTCAGTAAACGGTAAAGTATCAATGCTGTTTTGAAATTCACTGATTGTTTTAACAGCCTCCTCCTCGTTAAATACATCTTTGAGAATTGCATACGAGTTATAGTTAATCATTAATTTTCGCTGGATGCTTGAAAACTCCCAGATGCCTGTTTTCGCGTGACTGTATCCCATAAACAACGCGATTGTTGTGAATGGAATTACGAAAGTGATTAATGCAATCAGCTTAACTTTTTTATTGAAAAAATGAATCAGAAAACTAACCATTGCAACAAAAGGAAACAACCACATAACAGGCTTTATCGCCATTGCAATAGCTACACTCCATTGCGACCACCACAGGTCTTTCATCTGACTGTATTTTATTAATCGTGCAATAAAATAAATAGATAACAAGACAAACAACTGCAAAAGTATTTCCGACATCACCATGTTACAATAAACAAACTGCGAAGGAAAAAACACTAACGGTATCAATAACCATAAACGATTCCATTCTCCTCCTAAAAACAGTTTGACAAATTGAACGGATATGAATATAGTTAGTAAACTAATCCCGAGTTGTATAAAGAGTAACAGATAAATATTATTAAGCGCAATATCCACATTCAACAACGACAAGAATGCGCCATAAGCTGGCGGTCGTTGGTTGTACAAAGCAGGATTAATTTCTTGCGTTAAATCACCGGCATACCAACTGCCAACAGACTTTAAATTCTGCGATTGCCATAAATATTCTAATGAATCTTTGGTAGCGAAATTTTTCTTTTGAATAGCTAGACCAAAAAATGCCAGATGAATCATTATCAAAACTGACCAAAACCAAAATTTACTCGACCTAATCATCTTCATTGCTAGTGTGAAGTTAATAAAACACCTAGTATCACAAAAAGTTATAGATATTTTCAGATATTTAGCTCGTGGAAATTAAACTCACTCCTTTTACTTATCATCTGACCTTTAAAAGAGCCTTTGGGCTTGCGCATGGTACGCGTACAGGCACCGACTCACTTTTTATTCGTGCAAGCACTAATGATAAAGAAGGATTTGGCGAAGCAGCCTTACCGCCTTATTTGGGTTATGATGCGCATCAACTTATTAATGCCTTTAATCTTTATTTCCCTTCTGTCATTTATAGCGTTGAAGAGTTATTAGAGTTATTAAAAAAAGTATCCTTAGGTAATTCTGAAATCCCTTCTCCTCTACGCTGTGCTATGGATATAGCCTTGCACGACCTATGCGGACAATTAGCAAACATACCTGCACGAAAAATTCTGGAAGTGCCGTCTGCAACAAATGTACGATGCAGTGTAACACTTGGAATCAGCAGTGTGGAAGAAATGATCGAGAAAATAAAAGAAGCGACTACTGACTCTAATCTTGGATTCACGCTCTTCAAACATAAATTAGGAGGAGAAAATGACCTTGAACGAATTCAGGCATTTAAAGAATTCACCAACGCCGATTTTTGTATTGATGCGAATCAGGCTTGGAAATCGGTTGAAGAAGCAACAAAGCAAATATACTTTTTACAAGACCTCGGATGTTTGTTTGTTGAACAACCAATACCCGTTGCCATGAATGATCAGTTGCGTGAATTGAAAAAAAATATTCAGTTGCCTATTATACTCGACGAATCGATACAGAATGCCAGCGACTTTGATTTACTAAAAAACAGTTGTGATGGTATTAATGTAAAGCTGATGAAATGCGGAGGTATGGCAGCAGGGAAAAATTTGATTCAACTTGCTAAACGTTACGGGAAGAAAATACTAATTGGCTGTATGTCGGAGAGCACCTGTGGCGCAGCAGCAGCGGCTGAGTTAGCAGGCCTTGCCGACTGGGTTGATCTAGATGGACCTTTACTGATTAGTAATGATCCGTTTGAAGGAGTCATATATCAGCATGGATGTATCATGCCCAATTCATCTAACGGCGTGGGTATCCGAAGAATTAAGGAGTTAGCATTTTCTGCATAATCATTACATCGAGGTAACGATTAAACTTTTGGCCTGCTTCTTTTAAAACTCCTATGCGAATAAACCCTTCTTTGTCATTCAAGTAAATGCTATGTAAATTATCTGTGGTAATTCTCGCTAGAATAGAATGTAATCCTACTATTTTTCCTTGTTCGATAATTTCCTTTAGCAAAATACTTCCTAATCCCTTAAATTGATATTCGGGATGTATATAAACCGACCCCTCTGCCATAATATCATAGCCTTTTTTAGAGCTCCACGGACCTAAAGCTGCCCAACCAGCAATCTGTTGATCCATGACACCTACAATAACCGGGTGAATCTCTGCACGATTCATTAGCCATTGCATCCTGTCATCTTCCGATGGCGGTTCGGTATCGAAGGTAGCTGTTGTGTTAAGCACGGCATGATTATAAATTTCGGTAATCGCTTTAACATCGTTAGGAGTTGCGGCTCTTATTTCAAACATAAAACAGGGGTATAATAGCCGAAGATACAAAAACAATTTTTCAACAAATACCTCAAACACTTAATCTCCTCCAAGAATATTTTTTTACTTTGTTGCATGGCAAAAACGAAAACAACCTTTTACTGTCAGTCGTGCGGAGCAAATGCTTCTAAGTGGATTGGCAAATGTCCTTCATGCAACGAATGGAACACTTATGTAGAAGAAGTGGTTCCTACAGGAACAGATCATAACAAATGGAAATCGTCTACCACCAAAGAAACCAAAGCTGCTAAACCACGACTCATTACTGAGATTGAGTTAGAATCGAGTCCGCGTATCATTTTACCCGACGAAGAATTAAATCGCGTGTTAGGAGGCGGATTAGTACCGGGATCATTAACCTTATTAGGTGGTGAGCCAGGAATTGGAAAATCTACCTTGCTTTTGCAACTTGCAGTACGATTAAAAAACAAAAAGATTCTTTACATATCTGGCGAGGAGAGCGAACAACAAGTGCGCATGCGTGCTGAGCGTATTGGCAAATTGGAAAGCAACTGTTACATCTTAACTGAAACATCTACACAAAATATTTTCAGACAGATAGAAGAATTAAAACCCGAGTTCGTAATTGTTGATTCTATTCAAACATTGTACTCATCGGTTTATGAATCGGCACCGGGAACGGTATCGCAGATTCGCGGCTGTGCGGGAGAGTTATTACGATACTCGAAAGAAACTGCCACTCCTGTTTTAATGATAGGACATATTACCAAAGACGGCAGCATTGCAGGCCCGAAGGTATTAGAACATATGGTAGATACGGTATTGCAATTTGAAGGCGACCGACATCATATTTATCGCATTGTTCGTGCAGTAAAAAATCGTTTTGGCTCTACGGCTGAGTTAGGTATTTACGAGATGCAGGGGGCAGGACTTACCGAAGTATCTAATCCTTCGCAGATATTATTAAGTCAGCGCGACAACCAGCTAAGCGGAACTGCAATTGCCTGCACGTTAGAAGGCGCGCGCCCGATGCTCATTGAGACGCAAGCCTTAGTAAGCACAGCAGTATATGGCACTCCACAACGCACCACTACCGGATTTGACATGCGCAGATTACATATTTTATTAGCAGTATTAGAGAAACGTTGTGGATTTCGTTTGGGCGCCAAAGATGTGTTCTTAAATATCGCAGGCGGCATACGCGTAGAAGATCCGGCCATAGACCTCGCCGTTGTATGTTCTATTTTATCTTCTTCGGAAGATTTATCGATTGACCCTATGATTTGTTTTGCGGGAGAAGTTGGATTAAC
>CALQOD010000009.1 GCA_943332105.1 Chitinophaga pinensis
ACTGAATATGTACCCACAGCAGCACTTATGGATTGAGTTGTTTGTCCATTACTCCAATAATAAGTTGAGCCTGTGTTCGCGGTTAAAGTAGTACCGGTAGATCCACTGCAATATGAAGTATTTCCACTGATAGATCCTATATAATTTGAAATTGTTAAAATAGCCGCCTGGGATGTAACGCTTAATGCCCCACAAGAGATAGTACATCTGAAATAATAACCTGAATAAGAAGTTGGCACACTATAAAGACTTAATGTTTGCGAATTAACACCATCAAAAACTCCGTTATTAGTACAATTTGACCAGGTGATATTATTATTTGAATACTGCCAATTGTAATTAACAATTGCACTATTAGTGCTAACAGAAAAACTAACATTACTAAATGGACATGTGCTAACATTTGATGGATTTGAAGTTATAACTGGAGTTATTACAGATAAAGTAGCAGAGTTAGTTGTCAAAACTGATGTGCCGCAGTCACTTATTTTACATCTAAATTGGTAATTATTATAAGTAACTGAAATTGAACTCACGCTAAGAAAAGGTGTTGTTACTCCTGAAAAATTTACATTGCTTGGAACATTTGTCCATACACTTCCAGCTATTGGAGATAAATATTGCCATTGATAAGTACTTCCTGAATTACTTGAAGATGCATTAAATGTAATAGAAGAGCCTTGGCAAATGGATTGCGAAACTGGTTGTAAATTAATTGAGAAAGTTGAAACAGTTAGCAAAGCCACATTAGTATTTAAACTTTGCCCGCATCCACCTACAACACAATAAAACTGATAATTATTATAGGTTGTTGTAACTGATGTCAATACCAAAGTATTTGTATTTACACCTGAAAAAACAGTATTCGTTGGTACTAAGGAATAAACTGAAGAAGACGGAGATTTATAATACCAATTATAGCTTGTACCGTTTGTTGAATTAGCCACTAAAGAAGAACTAAAACCAACACATATTGTCGTATTTATCGGTTGAACTGTAATACTATTTCCAATAATTGACAAGGTCGCAGTGCTTGAATTTACAGTGGTAGCACCGCAAGTAACAACGCACCTTATAGAATAACTAGTAATAGTTGATGTATAATTAGCTACTGTTAAAGTATTAGTAGCAAAACCAAATGCCCATGGATATGAAGTAGTGTTTAAATTAACCCATACCGATCCATTTAAAATTTGCCATTGATAGGAAAGTGATGTTCCACCTGAAGCTGTTACTGTAAATGAGACTGGCAATGCATTACATTTGTTGTAACTTGCATTAGTAGGTTGTGAATTAATTACTGGCGAACCACTACTTACTATTTTAGTTGCAATACCAACACAACCTTGGCTATCTGTAATTGTAACAATATATGTACCCGGAATTGCCGATATTGATTGAGATGTTGCACCGGTACTCCATAAATAACTGAAAGCAGCATTAGCAGTTAATTGAGTACTAGCGCTACAAATATTGCTATTACCTGTAATTGCAGCAGTGGTTGCACAAACACCAGTTTGCATTTTTGTTAAATACGAGTCTGTCGCACCTTGTAATGTTGATTGATATGAACCGCTCGTTGAGATACCAACTGATGAATATGTTTGTGAAGCAAAATATAAATATGATAAATTATAAGATGAGATATGGCAAAATAATTCTTCAGATGTGCCACCTAAATAAGAACACCAATCACGTAACCCCGTTGGTAATATTTTTAAAATAAAGTTATCGCTATTACCATTTATGGTGGTTTGCATAGCATTAGTTGTTGAAATTCCGGTTGTTGATTGCGTATAGCCTGCAATATAAACATTACCAACCGAATCTATAGTTAATGATGGTTCAAATTCCAAATTAGTACCACCATAGTAAGTAGCCCATTGTCTTGCTCCCAAGGTATCAAATTTTGTTATTAGTAAATCAAAGTTTCCTAAATTAACAGTTTGCAAAGCTCCAACACTAGCCAAATTATTAGATTGAGTATAACCAACTATATATATATTCTTAGGATTTGCTTTGTCAATTTCGATTTCATTTACATAATCCCAATTTGTACCTCCATACAAAGTCGACCATACTCTTGTACCATCACTATTAAACTTTGATATAAACCAATCAGAAGAACCATTATATGTGGTTTGATAAGCCCCGACTGTGGTTAATCCAGCATTTGTATAAGTATAACCTGCGAGATATATACTTCCAAGTCCTGAAATGGTTAAACTTTTAAAAAAACCACCGTAATAAGTACCCCATATCCTAACACCATTCTTATTAAATTTTATCAACATTGAACTACCACTAGTTGTTTGAAAAGAACCAGGGGTAGCGATGGCATTTGAAGACTGTGTGGATCCAATACAATAAATATTTCCTGCAGGATCAGTTTTAACATCAATTATCTGATCGTCATCAACACCACCATAATAAGTACTCCATTGCCTTACTCCAAATGAATCAAATTTTGCTAAAAAACCATCTACGAACCCACCAAATGTTGATTGATGCGCACCAACTGTAGCAACTCCTTGAATAGCTTTAGTATATCCGCCAACAATAACATTTCCAAGATAATCTGTTGTAATATATAGTGTATCACATATTATATAAGTGCTCCACAATTTACTTCCAGAAGAATTGAACTTAGCTAAATAACTATCTGTTAAATTAGCAATATACGTAGTTTGATGTGCCCCGAGACTCGCAATTAATGTGCTTGATGTTGTTGAACCACAAATATATACATTTCCAGAAATATCAGTAGTCAAATCTGTGACATTCTCATCCCCAACTCCCCCAAAATAAGTTGACCAAGCAATTGACGGATCCAGAATAATGGTTTTATTCGCATTATAATTACCTGCCTTGAAAGTTAATATATGATCATTTAATATATACTCCGTATTAATCTCTTCATTGTCTTGATAACTAATTGGAGCTTCATCAACAACATCTCCCAAGGAAGTTTTAATAATTAGCTGCCCATTACTATTGATTTTCAAACCATCTTCGCCATTAAACTTCATTTTAATTTTGCTGATATCACCACCTGGCTTAACAACAAAATCATACTTGAAATTTTCACCATCTATTTTTAATACCCAGTCAATGTTCGGATAAACATCGTGATAAATGATTTTCTTAAAACTCTTTATACCTGTCAAGTCATTTTCGCCACCAGCATAAAAATTGACTTCACCGTCAGCGAGCGTCACTTCTTCAATTTTTGCATTAACATTAGCATCAACCAACTCTACATCAACTCGATGAGTACGAACTTTAGCACCTTCTTTTTCATCTTTATTTAAGAATTGAACGAATTGATAAGCAATCCCTGTTTTCGTCAATAAAATACTTTTACCTTGTTGTGAAGCAATGTATAGAATATCATTTTGTTTTTCTCCATTAATGCCAACCAGCTGCCCTTCATTTTTTTGAAAGTAGTAATTGTTGATTTTAAATGATGGATTAGTTTCTTTCGAAAATCCGATAAATCCCGTTAGAATAAACAAAAGGACAAATGCTGTTTTAAACAGTTTCAACTTCTGATGCATGATTTTATTTTTAAGCTATTATTAAACATTAAAATTTGGCAGCTACTCCTGCTTGAATTGCCGCTACTTGCCCAACTCCAAATTCAGCATAAGCCCCGAGCAAAGGGGTAAATTCATATCGAACTCCTGCATGCATTCCAAATCCGAAAGCACCAGCAAAACTTGCTTTGTAATTAAAACTTGCATCATTTGAGGTTACATCGTAGGAATATTTACGATAACCAATTGCCAAACCAGCGTAAGGATCTAATTTTTCATTTTTGGTTTTGATGTGGTAGTTTCCTCGACCTAATACAACAGTATTCCCAATAGCGACTTCGTATTTAAATGTTTCATAAATATAATTACCATTAATATCTATGTCAGTTACATATGAATCAGTCCATTTTCCAGTACTTTTTTGATGAGCAAAATACAATCCCATACTAAACTTGTCATTTACACCATATTCATATTTTAAGCAAATTGGACCAAAGTTTTTTGATTCAAATGATGACTTGGAATCATAAGCTGACCACCATGCTTTCCAGCTAAAACCAATCCCATAGCCAACGCTTGCAATGCTTGAGCCTTCTTGGTATGCTTGCGCATTTACATTTAATGTTCCGATGCAAAATACTGCAGCAAGTAATAATTTAATAGTTAGTTTTTGTTTCATTTTTTTAGTTTTATTTATGTTATTTATTTTTTAACTTTAATTGATAAACATTCTAATTGTTATTTTTATTAGTATCAATATTTTATGTTTATTAAAACCACATAAAATCCATTAATAATAAAATATTACAACGAAATACAAGCCTCATCCAAAATCAAAATTACAATATCTTTTTTAATTAAAAAATATTAAATCACTTTTTGATTATTGCTATCAAAAATAACATCCTATTACATTTCAATGAATCCCCAAATTTGACAAATTACTTTAAACAAAAAACCACCACCTTACTAAAAAGATGGTGGTATACACTCATATAAACCATATTTTTTAATGAGCTATTTCTATTTTTAATACCTGTGTTTCATTACCCATCAAACGTAAACTATAAATACCACTCGCCAGTTGCTGAATGTTTAATTGATGATCCGTTAAAATACCTGCCATTACTTTTTCACCTAGCACATTATATATCTCATAACGTGTTTCCTTCTCCGCAATATTATCGATATACAACCAGTCGCTTGCAGGATTTGGATAAACCGAGTATTCATCGGATGCATTACCTTCTTCTACACGGCAATTTACATTTACGGTATATGCATTACTTGTTTTAGTACATCCGGCATTGCTAGAAAACAAACAACGATAGATACCCGCTGATTTTGCATAATACAAAGGATTGGTTGCGCCAACTATACTAACCCCGTTCTTCTTCCATTGATAAGTATATCCCGTTAACTGATCGGCTCCGAATCCTACACTATCTCCATTACAAAAAGTAGTACTTCCATTAGTAGATATACTTACAGTACCTATACCAACCGTTGCTTTTTTCGAACTTGAATATTTATTACAGCCTAATGAATCGTATGCATACACTCGATAGTATCCCGTTTGTGAGGCATAATAATTTTGCTGATTGTCCGATCCCGGTATATAAAATCCGTTACGCTCCCATCGAAACATAGGAGTATTTACGGTCGCTTTTAAATTTACTGTTTGCCCACTACATACTGTTGATGAGCCAACGATGCTTAAAGCGCTGCTTACAGGTTGAGATACAGTTAATGAAAGTGTATCGGATTCTTTAGGACAATTTACACCTATAGCTTTTAGTGAAATAGAATAATTACCAGACGACTTAATATAATAAGTGGTTGTGTTATACAAAGAATCAATCACAACCCCATTCTTTTTAAGATAAGAATAATAGTTGCCATAACAATCAAACGGCAACACTTTTAATAATACGCTATCACATAGTGTTGGCATTGGTGAATAACTCAACTTGACTTCTGGATTGTATCCCTCAAAAATCGGATAATAAAATAATGAACTACTTGCTATTGGGTTTGATGAAGTAATTTTTAAATAATTACCAGGACGAATAGAAGGAAATCCAACATTGGTAAACGTTCCATTACTTGTTCCCGCCATATCTGCTATTTTAATACAGTTGGCTCCTGTATTATCACAAATCCATAGTGAAAAAACGTTACCAGCATTAAACTGTTTACACTCTGTTGAAAAGGGCACATAAGTAGGTGAACATTGACAGAGCTCAGATATTCCATAAATGTAGGATTGCTGTACAATATCATTAGGAAGTACGTTTATAGAATATGGTGTTATTGATGAACTATACTCTTGTATATAATAGGCACTAATATTATCAGTAAAACTTGCTAAGCTTGATTTATAATAATTATACTCACCATTTAATGCCCCAGCAAAAACATGTACTTGATTATTAGCTTCTATACCTAAACCAATAGCAGTGCTGCCCATGTGACAATATTGCCATAACACATTTCCCATTGTACTATATCGTACTAACTCATTTGCATTATTTAATGATAATGTATAGGAATATCCACTATAGTCAAATGTATGTCCGATAATATTTCGCTTTCGTTTCCATACTTCATTGTTATAACGATCTACTTTAATTGTTGAGTCGGCAGTTTTTTG
Source organism: Chitinophaga pinensis (assembly GCA_943332105.1). Taxonomy (GTDB): domain Bacteria; phylum Bacteroidota; class Bacteroidia; order AKYH767-A; family OLB10; genus CAINEC01. Next base: position 6,190 of record CALQOD010000009.1, read on the forward strand.
AAGATATAAATTACCTCTTGGGTCATTAACACAATCAACGAATATTCTCGTCCATGAAATCACACCTAGTGAATTTACTCGTTTAATTAAACCGTTGTCTTTTACATAAACTCCCCCATCCTGATCAGGAGCAATAATTGTTGCACCAGCAAATAACTTTGTTTTGAAAATCACAGCTCCATTTCCATTGATTTTAAGCACTGAATCATTTTTAATAAAAAATGCATTGCCTTTATTATCTGGCTTTACAACTCCAATCCCTTCTTTCGACCAACGCAAAGTATTATTTGTATTTAATGAGAATGTCCAAATACCCCCGTAAAACATGATACCGTTAGCACTGGCAGAGTCATAAGCGTTCGCATTAAAAACATAATATTTATTTCCTGCGGAATCAACATCAAAATCTAAATCCACAGAATTATATAAAACATCTGGTTCATTTGACCACGAAGGAGCTATCCCTAATGCATAAACAGCTGTATTAATTCCTGGAATCACCCAATATGGCATTCCATTCCAAGGGTAATTTGCTCCTGGGTTAAAGTATTTAATATAATCATTACCTTGACCATCTACTTTATAAGTAAAGTCACTTAAATCACTCGTCCATGATGAAGCATACGAATTAAATGTAGCTACCTGCTGGTCACGTATTAAAGTTTGAGCTTTTAACGTAATAAACTGAAGTGAAATCAAAAAAGCAAAAATTAGTTTTTTCATAAAGCATTAATTTTATTCGAAGGGGCAAGTTAAACAAATTTAATAATACGAAACAAGAAAACCTATTAGGTATTTATTTTAATAGCCATGCAATTGCTGTAATATTTCAATTGAAATAAAATACAATTAAAATAGAGTTAAAACACAATTGATTATTTTAAAATCGACAATTTAGTAGTATAAACTTCACCATTTTGCTCAAACTGTAATAGATAAAGACCGTTAGGCAAATCACCTTTAGCGCTATACTGAAAACCACCATCTATCGATGGCAAATATTCGGTTGTTTCCACTAATTTACCATTGATGTCTGAAATTTTAATTTTTATTGGTTCATCCGAATAATTATCAATAAATGAAATCAAGAACTGTCCATTATTAGGATTAGGAATAATCTGTGCTGAAAAATTATCACCTATATTTTCATTATTATTCATTCGACAATTAACTATTATTCTTATGGTATTGCTAGTATCAGAACAGCCATCAATACTTTGCGAAACTACTTTATAAAATCCACGTTGTGTTACATTAAAAGTATTACTTGTTGCGCCCATTATAATGGCATTATTTCTTATCCATTGGTAAGAACTAGTAGCGTCATTCACCGTACTAATCAAATCAACACTTGAGCCTGCACAAAATGTTGTTGGGCCGTATGCTTGAATTCGATTTTTATAATCGCTAATTATGGTTGCTGGACTAAATTGTCCACACCAATTAGAACCATATGTTCTAGCTTTATACCGACCTGCACCGATAGCAGTATAGGTAGAACCAGTAAACCCTGTAAATACATTGTTCTTATACCATTCTGTATAAATTGATGCAGGGCAATTAACTGTTAATGTTACAGGGGTTTGAGGACAAATAACTGAATCAACAACAGGATTAATGGTAGATGCAGGACCGTGTAACACAGTTACAGAAATTGGATTAGTCGTAAATTGACATCCTAAGGAATTAGTAATTCGAACATAATAATTCCCTGTAAATCTTGGATAGTAATTATAAACATTAGAATTAGGTATTATATTACCATTATAAAACCACTCATAGGACCATGACCCACTTGGCATTGCTCCTGACAAACCATTATTTCTCTCCAAACTAAAATATTCAGTACCTGCACAAAACGTAGTATTATACAATACAATATTTGGATTGATATCATATAAATAATCATCGTTTCCCCAACCAGTTTCATAATAAGAACTAGAGCATCCATAGGAATTTTTAACGCAAACATATACATCAGCTCCAGCATTCAACGTTGCAGAAGCCGAGTAAACAGATATATTTGGATCAGCAGTTCCATCACAGTCCCAATCATAGCTATTTCCAATACCTGAAAGATTGTTTAAATCCACAGCATGATACCAAATACCACTGCAATTAATAGAGTCTTGAGAAATGTACAATCTCGGCAATGGTTTAAAAAAAACATTGATATCGAAAGTATCAGCCGTGAACAAATTTGTATCTGTGAAAACAACTCTTATCTCTCCACTATCCAGATAATTCTCAAATGATTGTTTTTCTATATTATCTCCATAATTATTCCAATTTGCGCTCAATGGCTGCCAATTTGGATTTTGAGAAACGCGTCTGTAAAACCACTCTAACGTTCCATTAGCACAATAATTCCCAAGCGAATCATAGCATCTGGAAACATCTACATATAACGGATAATGCGTATTTAAATCTTCACATTCATTACTACCACTTTGAAATATGGCTGTTAAACCTCCAGCATTATTATTATGCTGTGAATATCCAACTGAATATATTAATAAGCAAAATATAAAAATGATATTTTTTTTCATAATTATTATCCTTTATCAAACAAAGGTAATTTTCTAAATGATAGCCTCCAAGTGTTTTTTTTTAAAGTAGAGCTATCTGCTCATTTTATATGCATGTAGCATGCTTTATCATTTCATCATGAATTAGAGCTATTCGCCCTTCGAGAGCATTGCCTCGACATGCTCAGCACAAGCAAATTAACCCATCATGAAGTAGAGCTCATCGAGCACACTTCATAATTATAATTTTCAAATTAGCACTCCCGATAGCCATCGGGATCAAATTATTACCTCGACAAGCTCGGTACAAGCAAATTAACCTATGCGAAGCAGATTAGCATCCGTGGGATTGCTACACGCTTCTGCATATTCAAAGGCCTCCTAACGGAGAACATTAACTATAAATTCTTACTTTTGCAGCACAAAATTCAAGTCTATGAAAGAAGTTTATATCGTATCCGCAATGCGTACTCCAATGGGAAGCTTTGGTGGTTCTCTCGCATCGTTCTCTGCTACGCAGTTAGGTGCAATCGCAATTAAAGCCGCTATCGAAAAAGCAGGCATCTCCCCTTCCGAAATTAACGAAGTTTATATGGGCAACGTCCTGCAAGCTAATGTAGGTCAGGCACCAGCAACGCAAGCTGCTACGTGGGCAGGAATCCCTAATACTGTTCCTAGTACTACCATCAATAAGGTATGTGCTTCAGGCATGAAAGCTATTATGCTTGGTGCGCAAAGCATTATGTTAGGAGAAAGCGATGTGGTTGTTGCCGGCGGAATGGAAAGTATGAGTCGCGTGCCTTTTTACTCAGAAAATATGCGTTGGGGAAATAAATATGGTAACGTTACTATGGTTGACGGACTTGCAAAAGATGGCTTGACCGATGTTTATCATAACTACCCAATGGGCAACGCTGCTGAACTTTGCGCGAAGGAATGTAACATTTCTCGTGAAGACCAGGATGCTTATGCCATCGAATCATATAAGCGTTCGGCAGCTGCTTGGGCTGCTGGTAAATACAATGACGAAATTGCTCCGGTAGAAATCAAAGGTCGTAAGGGCGATGTAGTTTTGTTTTCAGAAGATGAGGAATTTAAGAGTGTAAGTTTTGACAAAATCCCTGGCTTACGTCCCGTTTTTGCAAAAGATGGAACTGTAACAGCTGCTAATGCGTCAACGATGAATGATGGTGCTGCTGCAGTTGTTTTAATGAGCAAGGAAAAAGCAGATGCTCTAGGAATTAAACCTCTTGCTAAAATTCGTTCGTTTGCAGATGCGCAACAAGCTCCTGAATGGTTCACCACTGCTCCTTCTAAAGCTTTACCAAAGGCATTAGCAAAAGCAGGTTTATCAGTTAATGATGTTGACTTTTTCGAAATTAACGAGGCATTCTCTGTAGTTTCTTTAGCTAACAATAAAGAAATGAACTTAGATGCTTCAAAGGTAAACGTTAACGGAGGTGCGGTATCGTTAGGACATCCATTAGGTAGTTCAGGTGCGCGTATCATCGTTACCCTAGTTCATATTTTAAAACATAATAACGGAAAGATTGGTGCAGCAGGAATTTGTAACGGTGGCGGTGGTGCATCAGCGTTAGTAGTTGAAGCAATGTAATTTATGGCTTACGGAATTTGTAATTTAAGTATTGTTCCAATAAGAACAGAACCTGCTCACCGAAGTGAGCAGGTTTCTCAGTTGTTATTCGGCGAAACTTTTACAGTTACGGATCAGCAAAATGAATGGGTGAAAATTACCACCAGCTACGATGATTATGAAGGATGGATTTTAAAGGCACAGTACCTGTCGCTTGAACTGACATCTTATAATGAGCTTCAAAAATCGCCAGCATTTTTGAGTTACGATTTGGTTCAGATATTAATTAATCACCAACAACTTTTTTCTATTGTTTTAGGTAGTACGCTGCCGTTATACCGCGCGAATTCTTGTCGCTTGGGCGATATAGACTATACGTTTGAAGGTAATGCCCGCCAACCAGAAATTAATTTAAGCACGAATGTAATTCTCGAAAACGCATTCATGTATTTAAATGCGCCTTACTTGTGGGGAGGTCGTTCGCCATTTGGTATTGATTGTTCTGGATTCACACAAATGGTTTACAAGCTTTGCGGCATCAAACTAAAACGCGATGCCTACATGCAAGCAGAGCAAGGCACTGCAGTACATTTATTAGATGAAAGTCAGCCGGGCGACCTAGCCTTTTTTGATAATGAAGAAGGAAAAATAATTCACGTAGGAATCCTGACCGCTAAAAACAGAATTATTCACTCTTCTGGAAAGGTGCGCATCGATTCAATAGACCATCACGGAATTTTCAATCAGGAAACAAAGCGATACTCGCACAACCTGCGATTAATCAAAAGGATTTTATAATTCTCCAGCTAAGTAATATTTCTTTACCAGCTGCGCGATTGAATGGTAAGCTTTGTCTATCACATTCTCTACTTTTTCAGAATTAAGCCACTTAGCTTCTGTAATTCCTTCTTCAAGCTGAGGAATAGGAATAGCATTATCACCACAACTCATCTTATACCAATAAGTAAACTTCAGCACTTGTTGATCGTAATACGGATATACATGATAGGTGATAAAGGGCCCCTCTGTCAATGCTAACATTCCCACTCCACATTCTTCATACACTTCACGAATAGCTGCCGTTTCCTTTTCCTCGCCAGTTTCTATTTTACCTTTTGGCAAATCCCATTTCCCATTTCTGAAAATCATCAGTAAGTCGCTTTGTGAATTAAGAACAATACCTCCAGCGGCTTCCAGAATCGTATAAAGCGAGCAGAAAGTTTTCCACGAAGCGTTTATATCGACACATTGGAAATACAGCTCACCCACCATTTTATTTGTATCAAAAGCAACAAGAAGCTGCTGGATAACAGTCGCCGATTCAGTACCATTCAGACGTAAAATAAGATCGCCACCCTGAATAGATCCTTTCACATCCATAAAACGAATTATCCGTTCATTGATATAAACATTGTACATAATCACAGATTTAATGTAGCATTTTTGCTTCGTTTACTTAAAGTGCGTAGGTTTGCAGACTATGCAAAATGACACTGCCACAAAAGTAGCCGAATTTTTATTGCAAATTAAAGCAATTAAACTGCAACCTGATGAGCCCTTTGTTTGGGCATCGGGCTGGAATTCTCCTATTTATTGTGATAATCGCATCGCCCTTTCTTATCCAAGAGTACGAACTTTTATTCGTCAGGAGTTAGTTAAACTGATTGAAGATAAATTTGGTCGTCCTGATATTATTGCAGGAGTAGCTACTGCTGCTATCGCACAAGGAGCATTAGTATCAGAAGCATTAGGCTTACCATTTGTTTATGTACGCTCATCTGCAAAAGATCATGGTCGACAAAACACAATTGAGGGTGAAGTAAAGCCTAATTTAACAGCTGTAGTCATTGAAGACTTAGTTTCTACAGGTGGAAGTAGCTTAAAAGCAGTAGAAGAATTGAAAAAGAACGGAGTAATTGTTAAAGGGCTTGTTTCTATTTTTTCTTACGGATTTGAAACAGCAACAGAAAACTTTAAAAAAGCAGCATGCCCTTTTTATTCGCTATGCGATTATGAAATATTATTAAAACAAGCATTAGGCACAGGAAATATCAAAGAATCAGATTTAGAGATGCTTCAGGAATGGAGAAAAGATCCAGCAAATTGGAAAAAATAATTTCATGACTATTATAGAGAGCGATAAAGCAAGAATTAACAAACCATTATCTGCTATTTTTAGCTATTTGCAAAAAATGGAAAATATTGGTGATCTGCTTCCTGAGCAAGTAGAGAATTTTACTTCGGAAGATCAGACTTGTCGCTTTGAGATTAAAGGAATGGGGCCAATGGGATTAAAGCTTGGCGTAGTGAATTTCGATTCGATTACTTACTTAAAAAACGAAAAAGCTCCTTTTGACTTTTCATTAATTGCAAGAATAAATGAAATAGGTTCCGATATCGCTGAAGTGCAATTAGTATTTGAAGCTGACCTTAATCCGATTTTTAAAATGATGGCCGAAAAACCTTTGCATAACTTCGTGAATCATCTCGTAAAAAAGCTTGAATCGATTATGAATGCTTAACTATCATTCTGGCTTGCGGATGATAAACCTTTCTTGATTCTCCATCATAAAAAACACTTGCACTTCCGTCGGAATTAACACCTTCTAATTGTGCAGTAACGATTTTTTCATCGATTAAAAATTCAGCTTGTTCACGATTCTGATATAAGTGCTGATGGTACATTTTACTAATCAACTCATAATGACCTGCTTTAAAATAGTCGAGGTGCTTTTTGATATGCTCTGACAAATTTAAAACTTCCGTTTCATAGTGATAATCTTCACCCGTAATCATTTTTAATGAAGAAGAAGGTGTTTCAAAATTATCATCTTGCCATAGTTGATTAAGGTTTAAACCAATTCCAACAATACTTACTGAAATCCTATCCCCTTTCAGACTATTTTCAATTAGCAATCCTGCAATTTTCTTTTGGTTCACCAATAAATCATTGGGCCATTTAATTTTCACATTCTGAATGCCTTTTGAATCTAAATAACTTCGAACAGCAACAGCAATTAGCATATTAAACAGAAACTGGTCGCGTACGAATGCATTCTTGTGAAACACTACAAATGAACAATAAACACCTTCACCTGCTTGGCTGACCCAAGCATTCCCTCTTTGACCACGTCCTTCGGTTTGTGCATTGCAATAAACTAGCGCATCTTCACTTAATCCCTCGCTAATCAATTGATGAGCGTAAGTATTTGTAGAATCTACTAAAATCAGAGGGAATAATCGCATAAGAAGAGATGATTTTTTTTATTTTTGTACGACAAATTTAATAAACCTGAATGGCAAAATCAGCGCGCGTAGCGAAAGCAGTAAAAAACAAGTCAAAAGATTTACTTAGTGAAGCAATTATTTTAGGATTGCAAGAAAAAAAAGCAAAAAATATTGTCGTTCTGAATTTGAAAGGAATCAGTGGTGCGGTTGCAGATAAATTCATTGTTTGTCACGGAGATTCAACAACTCAAGTAGACGGCCTTTACCGGTCAGTTGATGAAACAGTAGAAAAAGAAACAGGCGAGACTCCTGCTTACGTAGAGGGACGCCAATATGCCCACTGGATCATTTTAGACTATTTTAATATTGTTGTACATATATTCCAAAATGACTCTAGAGATTTCTATGGAATTGAAAGACTTTGGGCAGATGCCGATATTGAAGAAATAAAAGATTAACTTTAAAAGTTTTTAATTGTTATCATACCTACTTGTCTATTTCTAAGAGGCAATTTGAAAGAAAGAAAAAAATATGTCAGATCAAAATCCAAACGAGGAAAAGAAAAATAATACACCTCCTAATTTTCCTAATAAACCAAAAGGACCAAAATTCACTTTTAACTTTTATTGGCTTTATGTTGCACTATTAGTGGTAATATTAGGTATTAGCATCTTTGATTTTGGAAATCATCCACGTGAAATTTCTAGAAATAAATTTTATTCATGGGTGAAAGCAGGTGATGTAGATAAAATTAAAGTTATCAATAAAGAATCGATTGATGTTTACATCAAGAAAGACTCTATAGGAAAAGCCGAGTTTCAATCTGTATCAACCAAACCACTTGGAAAAGGCTCTAACGAAGGCCCACATTATACATTTACAATTGGCGATTTAGGCGCATTTGAAGAAGAATTAAATCTATATCAGAAGGATATTACTCAGGAAAGCAGAGTAAATATTTATTATGAAAACAATGTACATAGCATAGGTGACACAATTGCAACATGGATTTTCCCAATATCAATTGTTATCTTAACAATCTACTTTATTCGCCGAATGAATTCTGGTAGTGCTGGTGGAAATCAAATTTTCAATATCGGAAAATCAAAAGCCACTTTGTTTGATAAAGACCTGCAGGTAAAAGTTACTTTTAATGATGTTGCTGGACTAGAAGAAGCAAAAGTGGAAGTCATGGAGATTGTTGACTTCTTAAAAAACCCAAAGAAATACACCCAACTAGGTGGTAAAATTCCAAGAGGTGCTTTATTAGTGGGCCCTCCAGGAACAGGAAAAACATTATTAGCGAAAGCAGTTGCCGGTGAAGCACAAGTGCCCTTCTTCTCTTTATCAGGATCCGACTTCGTAGAAATGTTTGTAGGTGTTGGAGCTTCTCGAGTAAGAGATTTATTCCGTCAGGCTAAAGAAAAAGCACCAAGTATTATTTTTATTGATGAGATTGATGCGATTGGTCGTGCACGCGGAAAGCAACCTTCTTTCAGTGCAAATGATGAGCGTGAATCAACATTAAATCAATTGCTGACTGAGATGGATGGGTTCGGAACTAATTCAGGAGTAATCATTCTTGCAGCCACTAACCGTGCAGACATTTTAGATCGCGCTTTATTACGTCCAGGTCGTTTTGATCGTCAGATTTATGTTGAGCTTCCGGACTTAAATGGAAGAAAAGAAATATTTAAAGTTCATTCAATGCCATTGAAATTAGAGATAGGCTTAGACTTAGATTTTCTAGCAAAACAAACTCCTGGTTTCTCAGGAGCTGATATAGCTAACCTTTGTAATGAAGCTGCATTAATTGCTGCAAGAAAAAACAAAACAGCAATTGGTCGCCAAGATTTTTTAGATGCAGTAGACAGAATTATTGGTGGATTAGAAAAGAAAAATAAAATTATTTCTGCAGAGGAGAAAAAAGTTATTGCTTACCATGAGTCAGGACATGCTGCCGTTAGTTGGTTATTACAACATACAGCACCATTAGTAAAAGTAACGATTGTGCCAAGAGGAAATTCATTGGGAGCAGCGTGGTATTTACCTGAAGAAAGACAATTAACAACAACAGAACAAATAGCTGATGAAATGTGCGCAGCCCTAGGCGGTCGTGCAGCAGAGAAAGTAGCATTCGGAAAAATATCAACAGGCGCATTAAGTGATTTAGAAAAAGTAACGAAACAAGCTTATGCTTCCGTTTCGATTTTTGGCTTGAACGATAAACTAGGCAATATATCCTATTACGATTCACAAGGAGGTAATGAATATTCCATGACCAAGCCTTACAGCGAAAAAACTGCTGAGTTAATAGATAATGAAGTAAAGAAAATGATTGATGAAGCTTATGTTAAAACGGTTCAATTGTTAACTGATAACAGAGCTGCACTTGACACCCTAGCAATGACTTTATTAGACAAAGAAGTTATCTTTCGTGAAGATTTAGAAATCATATTTGGAAAGCGTAAATGGGATAAAGAAGAACCAATAGCTAATCAAACTTCAACAGTTGCACCTGCATTGTCTGATGATGATTCTTTAGCTGGCGAAAATAATACTCCAATTGCTTAACCATCCAAATGCAAGATAATACTACCAAAGAAAAGGTATTAAAAAAAATACGCGCTTCGTTATTATCGAAGTCGCCTAATCCTTTTCCGCAGATAGACATAGAATCAAGTGTTTTTGTTAAAAGTTCAGACAACGCTATTATTGAATTTAAAAATCAATTAACTGCTGTGGGTGGAGAATTTTTTTTAGTAGAAGATGAACTAGCATTTGCTGCCGAAGTAGTAGAATTAGGTACTCAATACCTATGGAAAAACATTGTATGCATCGAAGAAAGTCTTTCTAACCTTCTTTATGAATGCGACCTTCCACACTCTTGCTTAGTTGAAGACATAAATAACATGAATGTAGCTATAACAGGCTGTGAATGTGCAATTGTAAGAAGCGGCTCAATTGTTTTATCATCAAAAAATCAAACACGATCAGTTCCTGCATTTACTCCTGTTCACATTGTTTTAGTAAAGGCATCACAGTTAGTAAATAACATGAAAGAGATGTTTGCCTATTTCAAAAGCAAAGGCAAGCTTCCATCAGCAATCAGTATTATAACAGGTCCAAGTAAAACAGCCGATATTGGAGGCGTTACCGTGATAGGTGCACATGGACCAAAACAATTATTTGTATTCTTAATTAACGACAGAAATCATGAATAATATCAATTGGATAAAGATTTACTCTACCAATCAAATCCAGCAGCCTGAAATTATCAAATCAATTTTCGAAGAGGCTGACATCCCGTGTACATCAATCGATAAAAAAGACTCTAGTTACATATTTGGAGAGATTGAAATTTATGTGCCTGAAGAAAAATTAGCTGAAGCCACTTCACTATTAAAAGAACATCAAATTTCATGAGCAACTTTTGGCAACGATTATTATTTGGAACAATATTTATCGCTATACTAATAGGCGCTATACTATATGACGCCATTACTTTTCGTATTCTATTCTTATTAATTAGCATAAGTGCACTAGACGAGTTTTATAAAATAGTAAAGACCGATAAAAACGAACCCAATAAGACAGTAGGCAGAATAGTTGGAATATTAACTTATATACTTTTATCTGCTATTGCTTTTGGAACATTACCTTTCAAATATTCAACATTAGTCATTGCTTTATTACTCGTTATACCTATCGCTGAATTATACCGTAATAAAGAGCAACCAATCATCAATATTACATTAACAACATTCGGGATATTTTATGCAATAATCCCTTTTGCATTGTTAAACTTTTTTGCAACCTTTAAAATTCATTACAATCCCGAAATAGTTTTAGGCTACTTTATACTTCAATGGAGCAGCGATACATTTGCATATTTAGTTGGAATTACATTAGGCAAACGAAGATTGTTTGAACGAATCTCTCCAAAAAAATCATGGGAAGGATTTATTGGTGGTGGCCTCCTTACATTAATTGCAGCTTATATAACATCCGTTTATTTTCATTCATTGAGTACAAGCAACTGGATTATAATTGCTTTTATAATCGTTATTACGGGCACATTTGGAGATCTAGTAGAAAGCCTGCTAAAGCGAACTTATAACCTAAAAGATTCAGGTGATATTATACCAGGACATGGCGGTATTTTAGATCGCTTTGATAGTTTATTATTTGCGATACCGTTTATCTGGCTTTACCTGAATTTTATACATTGATTTTTTAACTTTATGAGAATACTTTTTTTAATTTATTTATGACAAAAAAAACATTTCCATTATTATTGAGAAGGTTTATTTACTCCTTCCCGATACAATTAATGGTAATGTATGCCAAAAAAAATAAATCGTTTCTGTTATTCTGGATTTTACTTTTTGGTATAATAACAGAAAACTTTGGGACTAAATACGGGTTACAATTTTTATTTTTAAATCCTGAGTATTTAGGTCGGGTAAGTTTTACATCTTTCTTTATTGTTGGAATGATGATTGGCCTTTACATTGTTGCATTTAATATATCAGGATTTCTATTAAACAGTTTTCGCTTTCCATTTCTTGCAACATTATCGCGAATATTATTAAAATTCTTTTTAAATAATTTCATTATTCCTACAACATTCGTATTTCTTTATTGCTACCGCATTTACGAGTTCCAGTCCGATAGTCAGTTAAAATCGTTGACAGAAATAACAATTGATATTTCGGGATTATTAGCTGGAATAACTGTAATAATATTCTTATCACTTCGCTATTTCAATACCACTAATGATGATATTCAAAAATTATTTGGTGTTAATGATTCCGACAAAAATGATCAATTACCAACAAGAGACTATACAAAAATAGATAAGAAACTAAAAGACTCATGGAGAGTAGAGACCTACTTGAGTTCCTTTCACAAAATAAAGTTAGTAAGAGAATCAGGTCACTACCACCCATATATGTTGCAAAAAGTTTTTCGACAAAACCATTTGAATGTAGCTGTTTTCGAAATCATCTTGATTATATTATTTCTTTCTCTCGGTTTTTTTGGCGAAAGTCCTAATTTAAAAATCCCAGCAGGTGCTTCTATATTATTAACAATGACGATTTTATTAATGATTGCAGGCGTTATTCGCTATTGGTTAAAAGCATGGGCCACACCTGCAATGATTTTAATTTTGATAGTAATTAATTTCCTTTCTCGATTTGATTTTATTTCTCCAAAAACTTATGCTTACGGAATAGACAACGCGAAAAATACTATAATCTATTCAGAAGAGAAATTAGAAACGCAATATAATGAAACAATACTTTCCAATGATATACAGCATACCGAGAAAATATTAAATAACTGGAAACAATATTGGAAAGCAAGAGGAGTAGGCAAACCTAAATTAGTTATATTAGAAGCAAGTGGCGGCGGATTACGATCGATGCTATTTACATTTAAAAGCTTACAAGTAATTGACAGCACATGTAGCGGAAGCTTAATGAAGAATACGGCAATTATGTTTGGATCATCAGGAGGAATGCTAAGCGAAAGTTATTATCGAGAATTGTTTTGGAAACAAAAAGAAAAATTAATGCAAGATGATTTTTCTGGCAAGCAACAATTGATAGATTCACTCGGAAATGATATGCTTAATTCAATTATTTTTAATGGTGTAGTTGCAGATCTATTTCTCAATCCGAGTCGCGTAAAAGTTGATGGTAGTTTTTATGCGAAAGACAGAGCTTATGCATGGGAACAACAGTTTAACGAAAACACACAAAATTTATTAGCACATCCAATAAGCGATTATATTTTACCTGAGCAATCAGCTTCAATTCCAATGCTTGTTGTATCACCAACTATACTTAATTCCGGTGGCGCATTACATATATCAGCACAGCCAGTAAGCTACTTGCTTAATGCATCTGAAAATGCTGACCTTATGCAACTTCCTAGCGGTATCGAATTTACGCGTTTCTTTAAGAGTAAAAATTCTTATAACCTAAGAATGAGCTCTGCACTTAGAATGAATGCAGCATTCCCTTATGTAACACCAGCTACAACCCTCCCTTGCAATCCGTCAATTGAAGTATTAGATGCTGGCTTACACGATAACTATGGAACACAAAATGCAATTCAATTTATCTATAGTTTTAAAAAATGGATTCAGGAAAACACTTCGGGTGTAGTTCTGCTTCAAATAAGAGATACTCCCAAAAAATTAAAAATTAAAAATAATTCAGCAGAAACTTTTTTTGAAAAAACTACTGCTCCAGTACAAAATTTGAGTGATAATTTTTTAGTAATGCAAGATTATGTTTCAGACAAACTAATATGTAGCATCAGCATGACAAAAGGTATTCCCTTTGAATATGTTCTTATCCAGATGCCTGACACAAAAGAAAGAGTATCACTTAACTGGCACTTAACTGAGAAAGAAAAAAAAATGTTATTAACCGGAATATATTCGAAACAAAACACAGAAGCATTAGCCAAGTTAAAATCTATACTTATAACAAATCAATAAGCATTTAATTCGCAGAGCAACTGAAGAAATCTCTCTTTTGGCAAGAAGTTTTTTTCTAATGCAGCTGACATTGGCACTGCTGTATCTAACGCTCCAACACGAACAGGAGGCGCATCTAGATAAGGGAAACACTTTTCGGCTATGCGTGCCGTTATCTCGCCACCTATTCCACCAGTCTGCGTATCTTCATGCATTACAATCACCTTTCCTGTTTTCTTCACTGAATTTAAAACTGACTCTTCATCCCAAGGCAACAAGGTTCGCAAGTCGATAATCTCGGCATCAATTTCAGGATGTAATTGTAAAGCTTCAAGAGCCCAATGGACACCTAATCCGTAAGTAATTATTGACAAATTATTTCCTTCTCTAATTGTTTTTGCCTTACCAATCTCTATAGTGTAATAATCATCATAAACATCTTCATTAATACTTCTATACAGTGCTTTATGCTCAAAATACATTACTGGATTAGGATCTTCAATCGATGCTGCAAGTAATCCTTTAGCATCTGATGGAAATGCAGGATAAACTATTTTCAATCCTGGCACATGAAAGAACCATGCCTCGGTTGATTGAGAGTGAAATGGCCCAGCTGCAACACCAGCACCCGTTGGCATTCGCACTACAACATCTGCATTTTGGCCCCAGCGATAATGTGTTTTAGCAAGGTTATTTACAATCTGATTAAATCCACAGGTAACAAAATCGGCAAATTGCATTTCAACAATCGATTTGTATCCATTGATAGAAAGCCCTAAAGCAGCGCCCACTATTGCTGATTCACATAAAGGTGTATTTCGCACTCTTCCTTTTCCAAACTCCTCCACAAATCCAGCAGTTGCTTTAAATGCACCACCATATTCCGCAACATCTTGTCCCATAATTACCAGGTTTGAATGTCGTTGCATAGCCTGACGCATAGCATCAGTTATTGCGTCTAAAAATCGTTTATCCTTTTTTGCCTGACTAACCACAGGGATTACCGAACTTGTACTAGGTGCGAACATGTCTGCCAATTCAGTATTTGTATCTACTTGAACTTCGGGTTCAGAAAAACTAATTTCTAATCCTACTTCTATTTCTTCTTTAATACCTGCTCTTACAATCTTCACATAATCTGCATCAATTATCTTCTCATCTAATAGATAATTTTCGTAATTCTTAATTGGGTCTTTTCTCCCCCATAAATCAAAAAGTTCTTGCGGAACATATTTTGTTCCTGAAGCTTCTTCATGCCCGCGCATACGGAACGTCATGCATTCTAATAAAATAGGACGAGGATTTTCACGCATCGAAGCTGCGAGATTAGAAACCGTTTGATAAACCTCCAGAATATTATTTCCATCTACTTGCACGCCTTCTATTCCGTAACCAATAGCTTTATCAATAAACTGCTTGCAGCGAAATTGCTCACTGCTCGGTGTAGATAGTCCGTAGCCGTTATTCTCAATAATAAATATCACAGGTAAATTCCATACAGCAGCCACATTAATACTCTCATGAAAATCACCTTCGCTAGTTGCACCATCACCTGTAAAAACTGCAGTCACTTTCTTATCGCCTCGAAGCAAATTTGCCAGGGCAACACCATCTGCAACGCCTAGTTGCGGACCAAGATGTGAAATCATTCCTACAATTTTATAATCCTGCGTGCCCATGTGAAATGAACGATCCCTGCCCTTCGTAAATCCTGATGGCTTGCCAATGAACTGAGAAAACAACCTGTTTAATGGAATTCCTCTTACTGTGAAGATTCCAAGATTGCGATGCATAGGAAGGATATACTCTAACTTATCAAGCGCCATAGCTGTTCCTACTGATATAGCTTCCTGCCCTATTCCACTAAACCACTTAGCAAGCTTACTTTGACGCAAAAGCACAAGCATTTTCTCTTCAATCATGCGCGGTTTTAAAAGCGCTTTATACAAATCAATCAGTTGTTCATCCGTAAGATTCTTCCTATTAAAAACAATGGGGGACTCTGCAGTTATCATAGCTGTAAATTCTTTTACAAAAGTATTCTTTTTTTCAGTGGCGAAAAACAATAAATTTTACGAAATTTGCAGTAGCTGATGGACATACTTCAAAATATAATTGTATTTGCAATTGTGATTGGTGCAACCTATTACCTAATTCTTAAGATGAGAAAGAAATCGAAGGGTGACACTTGCAGTGCTTGCGACAAAAAATAAAAAAGCCCTTAGAATAAATATCAGGGCTTATCACTTTTAACTTCGTGTAGCTTGCTTAACCTTTTGACTAAGTAAGGCTAAATCTAAAACTTCCGTCATTTTATTTACATAGTGAAATTTTAAATCTTTTGTATAATCTGTTTTTATCTCTAAAATATCCTTTTCATTATCTGAACTTAGAATAATTTCTTTTATACCTGCACGCTTAGCCGCTAGAACCTTTTCTTTAATACCTCCTACTGGAAGCACTTTGCCTCTCAGTGTAATTTCGCCTGTCATAGCTAATTTGCTTTTCACTTTTCGTTGCGAAAAAAGTGACGCAAGTGAAGTAAGCATTGTAATACCAGCTGAAGGACCATCTTTAGGAGTAGCACCTTCGGGCACATGAATATGTACATCCCATTTATCAAAATCTGATGCATCAAGTTTTAATTCTTCGGCATGCGCTTTTAAGTAAGCCATTGCAATTACAGCCGACTCTTTCATCACATCACCCAAGTTTCCAGTTAAGGTAAGTTTGCCTGTGCCTTTACTCTTGCTACTTTCAATAAATAAAATACTTCCTCCGTTAGCATTCCAGGCAAGGCCTGTCACAACACCTGCGACATCATTTGATATTAAACGATCAGGTAAAAATCGCGGAGCACCTAAAGCTTTTATTATAACACCTTCCGTTACTTTATTTGGTGCTTTTTCTTCCATAGCTACCATTTTAGCAACAGAACGAACAACACTGGCAATACATTTTTCTAATGCTCTTACTCCACTTTCCCATGTATATTGCTCAATAATCATTTTTAAGTTTGATGCCGAAAATGAAAGCTGTCCTTCCTTTAGACCATGGGCCTCTAATTGTTTTTTCACCAAGTGATTAATAGCAATATGCGTTTTCTCTTCGAGTGTATAGCCTGTTATATCAATAATTTCCAAACGATCTCTTAACGCAGGTTGAATACTACTGAGCGAGTTGGCCGTAGCAATAAATAAAACTTTCGATAAGTCGTATTCTAACTCAACATAATTATCATAGAATGCTGTGTTCTGTTCTGGGTCTAATACTTCAAGCAATGCGGAAGATGGATCACCATGAAAATCGCTAGTTAACTTATCTATCTCATCTAAAATAAAAACAGGATTTGATGACTTAGCTTTTTTAATATTCTGTATGATACGTCCTGGCATTGCGCCGATATAAGTCTTGCGATGTCCACGAATTTCTGCTTCATCGCGCAAGCCACCTAACGACATACGCACATACTTACGGCCAAGCGCTTCCGCTATTGAACGACCGAGAGATGTTTTACCAACGCCTGGAGGTCCGACTAAGCACATAATCGGCGACTTCATATCTTTCTTCAACTTGATTACTGCAAGATATTCAAGAATACGCGTCTTTACTTTCTCTAATCCGAAATGATCTTTATTTAGAATTTTCTGCGCACGCTTCAAATCGTAATTATCTTCTGTCATATCCTCCCAAGGAAGCTCTAAAAGCAAATCAAGATAATTCATCGTTACAGAGTATTCTGCTGCGGCAGGATTAATTCTCCCTAAACGATCCATCTCTTTATCAAAAACTTCTTGCACTTGCTTAACCCACTTCTTTTTCTTTGCGCGATCACGCATTTCTTCCATCTCTTTGTCTGGCGTGTTACCTCCTAACTCTTCCTGGATTGTTTTTAACTGCTGATTCAAAAAGTACTCGCGCTGCTGTTTATCTAAATCAGTTTTTACTTTACTCTGAATTTGATTTTTCAACTCAAGCATTTGTAATTCTTTTGTTAAATGCTCTAAAACTCTTGTTGCTCTTTCTTTCAAATCATTCATCTCAAGTAAGCTTTGTTTTTTATCTACATCCGCATTCATATTAGATGAAATAAAATTTATTAAGAAGGAAGGACTCTCAATATTGCGTAATGCAAAAGAAGCTTCTGTAGGAATATTTGGCGACTGCTGAATAATCTGCATCGAGATGTCTTTTAATGAATCTACGATTGCGCTAAACTCTTGATCCTTTTCCACTTTAGTTGAATCTGAAAATGGCTCAACCACTGCTTTTAAATAAGGATCATCTTGTACTAACTTTTTTACTCTGAAACGGCGTTTGCCCTGAATAATAACTGTTGTATTTCCATCAGGCATTCGTAGCATTTTTAAAATTTGTGCAACCGTACCAATCGATTTTAAATCGTCTAACTTTGGATCCTCAATACTTACATCTTTTTGAGCAACAACGCCGATTATTCGATCAGATGCATAAGCATCTTTTATCAGTTTGATGGATTTATCGCGACCAACAGTAATTGGAATAACAACTCCTGGAAATAAAACCGTATTTCTTAATGGCAACAATGAAAGTGTCTCAGGAACCTTTTCATTATTCATCTGCTCCTCGTCTTCATTGGTGAGCAATGGGATTAACTCTGGCTCATCATCATTTATACCTATGGCAGATAAAGGCATACTATTAAAATTATTTTCTGAATACATAAACTAATTGTGACAAATTGACATTAAAACTTAAATGAATACGCGTTTTTTTGGCGCGCGCGCCTTAGGCAATTGATATGCCAACAGAATTACTAATCTGAAATTGGATTAGCTTCTTTCAAAAAAACTTCTGTTAATATATTACTATCTGCGGAAGTCATGTGTATCCCTCTTCGCTGCATCACAATTTTTGCTAAAGAGGTGGCTTTCTCCAATAGAAATTTCGTTGAATCTGCACTTCCACCCCAGGTAAATGAAGGAATAAATTTATCAGGAAATGCGGCACCAAAAATATTAGCAGAAACACCAACAACAGTTCCTGTATTAAACATTGTATTGATACCACACTTAGAATGATCCCCCATCATTAATCCACAGAAGAGTAAACCAGTGTCAATCATTTTACGTTCTCTATAACTCCACGCTTTTACATTTGAATAATTGTTTTTCAAATTGGAAGTATTGGTATCTGCTCCTAGGTTACACCATTCGCCAATTACGCTATTACCCAAAAACCCATCGTGTGCTTTATTGGAATTAGCAATAAAGACAGAATTACTCACTTCTCCTCCTACTTTACAACCTTGACCGATAGTTGTTGCGCCATATATTTTAGCTCCCATTTTCAAAACAGCACTTTCGTTTAACGCAAAAGGTCCACGGATCATGCAACCTTCCATTACCTCCGCATTTTTACCTATGTAAACCGGACCAGTACTTGCATTTATGATCGAGCATTCAACCTTGGCCCCTTCTTCTAGAAAAATATTTTGCAGACCTATTACCTGGTTTGTTGATGACAATAATTGACTTTTCCTTCCTTTAGTTAGAAATTCAAAATCATTAGTTAGCTCTCGTTCATTTTTCACAAATACTTCCCAAGGATAATTCAGAAAATCAGCCTCCCCATCATAACCAACAAACTCAATAGACGAATCATTATTGCTATTAAAATTATCAGAACGCACAGCAATAAACTTATTACCAGAAATTAGCCCCTTCCCTATTTCAAGTTTTTTAATTGAAGAAAATAATTCAAAAGTCGGGAAAAGAGCTCCGTTTATAAAATAACTATCCTGCGAATTATTACAAGCAAACTTTTCTTTTAAATAATCTCTTGTAAGGTAAGAGATTTGGTTATCTTCTGTTGACAATAGTGTTTCCCACTTTTCTTTAATAGTTAAAATCCCAACTCTCATTTCGCATACAGGACGAGTATAGGTGAAAGGCAGAAGGTTATCTGTATATTGATCATCAAAAAGAATAATATTCATAAATAGGAAGATATGTTACGAAAATAATAACCAATGATGTATTATCCTTGATTATCGTGAATATTTTTTCTTTTATTGTTAACCAAATCGAAATACTGTTAATAGTTTAGCATATAACGTAATAAACCTACGTGTTATTCAATTAATTTTATAATCATTAAATAACCAAAATTATTAGAAGATGGAATTTATCAGCAAAGAGCTTTTAAGTTATTGTGAGGCGCATACAACTCATGAAGATGCTGTTTTAAAAGAGCTAAATCGCGAAACACATGCAAAAGTCTTTTCTCCAAGAATGCTTTCTGGACATTTACAAGGTCAATTTTTGACCCTTATAAGTGAGATGATTAATCCAGAAAAGATTTTAGAAATCGGAACCTTTACTGGCTATTCTGCAATATGCCTTGCCCGAGGACTAAAACCAAATGGCAAGCTCATTACCATTGATGTTAACGACGAGTTAAAAACAATTGCTGAACAATATTTAGCTAAAGCAAATGTTTTACATTCGTGTGAAATAATTACAGGTGATGCCGAAAAAATAATCCCTACTTTAAATGAAAAATTTGACCTTGTTTTTATTGATGCCAATAAAGAAGCCTATTCAAGATACTACGATTTGATAATCGACAAGGTCAATATCGGAGGTTATATTTTAGCTGACAATGTTTTATGGAGCGGCAATGTGATCAAACAAGAAATGGACTGGGATCGCGACACTAATCATTTAATAGCATTTAATGAAAAAGTGAATTCTGACCAAAGAACAAGTAAAATACTACTACCTATCAGAGACGGAATATATCTAATCAAAAAAATTAGTGAATAAGAACAAGAAAAAATTATAATTATCAACTAAATAAAATCACTATTAATAATTTAAAAAAAACATATCATGAAAAAACAATTTTTATTAATTTGCTTCTTATTAATTACGGGTTTCGCAACTACTGTATCAGCTCAAGAAATGAAACGTAAAGAAATGTCGCCTGAAGACAGAGCCACTAAAAGAGCGATTATGTTAAAAGAGAAGTTAAGTTTAAATGAAAAGCAAGTAAAATCATTGGAGGTTTTATTTGTTAATCAGGAAAAGGAAATGGAATCTATTAAAGAGCAAATGCGCAAACAGAGAGACAATTACGAGAAAGAATTAAGCAGCATCTTTAACCCAGAACAAATGAAGCAATTTAAAGAAATGCAAAACGATCGTAAAGAAAT
Source organism: Chitinophaga pinensis (assembly GCA_943332105.1). GTDB lineage: Bacteria > Bacteroidota > Bacteroidia > AKYH767-A > OLB10 > CAINEC01. The sequence goes on from CALQOD010000009.1 coordinate 27,228, forward strand.
AAAAGCTGATATTAAGGAGCAAAAGAAAGATCCTGCTCAAGACACGAAATAATTAATTAATAAAAAAGACCTCTAAGGAGGTCTTTTTTTATCCTTTTTTTTGATAGAATTGGGCTATGTTTTCTATAAAGATCAATATTTTTTTTGATGCAACACGATATAACCAAGCTGACATTTTTTCAATTGGTTTAATGCGCACTGTTTGCATTAAATCAATATAAACATTCGGTAAAATATCTTCTGCATCCTCTTGACTACGAACCCGACGACGAAAAAATTCCGTAATCGCTGGCAGTATTCGAGAAGAATCTTCGTTGCCTCAATATTTGTTTCCAAGATGTTAATATCGTAAACAACCATAGCTAAATCATTATATCTTGACGGCAAACGATTACATCTTAGCTTTATTTTACATATTACTGCCTAATCTAAACAACAGAAGTATTCAAATTGATGCGATGCTTTGTCGGTTTTTCTTATTTTTGCATCTTCTTACAATTATCTGTTATCAAAATGGCGACTGTTGAACTAAAAATGCCTAAGATGGGCGAAAGCGTGCATGAGGCAACTATCATACGCTGGCTTAAAATCGAAGGTGATGCGATTCAAGCTGATGAATCTGTATTAGAAATCGCAACTGACAAGGTTGATTCTGAAGTGCCTTCAACAGCTGCTGGAGTTTTATTTAAGCGATTATTTAAAGAGGGAGAAGTAGTTCAGGTTGGAACTGCTATCGCCATTATAGAAACAGGCGGAAGTGGCGATTCAATGACTTCAACTGTAACGAGCTCAGTGGCACCAGTACAAACAGCGCCTACCCCTGTTTCTGTACCTATTCCTACAACAACTAATGCTAATGAAGCAGCGAAACCTATAACCATTAGCTCGTCTTCTAACAGATTTTATTCTCCGTTAGTAAAAAATATTGCTCAAACAGAAAGTATTTCTCAAATAGAATTAGATAAAATTCAGGGAACTGGCACTGATGGAAGAGTGACTAAAAAGGACATAATGGCCTATTTGGAATCCAGAAAGTCTGGCACTTCGGCTTCACATGCCACCTCAATACCCTCCCCTGCAACAACACAATCTACATCCTTTTCTTTTAGCGGTGATGTAGAGATTGTAGAAATGGATCGTATGCGTAAACTAATTGCCGATCATATGGTGATGAGTAAACAAACATCGCCTCATGTTACTTCTTATGTAGAGGCCGATGTTACAAACCTTGTGATTTGGAGAGATAAAATAAAAAAAACGTTTGAAAAGCGCGAAGGCGAAAAAATAACTTTTACCCCTGTATTTATTGAAGCTGTTGTTAAAGCAATAAAAGACTTTCCGCTAATTAATGTAAGTGTTGATGGCACTAAAATAATTATCAAAAAGAATATTAACATTGGTATGGCAGCGGCCTTGCCATCAGGAAACCTTATCGTCCCTGTTATCAAAAATGCTGATCGTCTTAATTTAATCGGATTAACTAAGTCAGTAAACGATTTAGCTAATAGAGCCCGTGCTAATAAACTTTTACCTGACGAAATACAAGGCGGTACATTTACAATAACAAATGTGGGTTCATTTGGGAATATTATGGGTACACCAATTATCAATCAACCTCAAGTAGCTATTTTAGCTGTTGGTGCTATTCGTAAGAAACCAGCTGTAATAGAAACACCTATGGGGGACGCAATCGCTATCCGCCAAATGATGTTTCTATCTTTAAGCTATGATCACCGTGTAGTTGATGGGGCTTTAGGTGGGACCTTCTTACGACGAATTGCTGACTATTTGGAGCAATTTGATGGGAGCCGAGAAATCTAAAATATTTTGAAAAAAAAGACAGAATACTTGATTTGTAAAAATAAAAGCCTAATTTTGCCCTCCCGTTAATGGGAAATTAAAACAATGGTCCGTTCGTCTAGGGGTCTAGGACATCTCCCTTTCACGGAGGAAACACGGGTTCGATTCCCGTACGGACTACAAAAAAAATTGGAATTTGTTGTGTAATATCTTAACTTGCACAACTTTAAAAAACAAAAGCAATGGCAAATCATAAGTCAGCCGAAAAACGTATCCGCGCAAACGACTCAAAACGTGTTCGTAATCGCTATCAAGCAAAAACTACTCGTAATCTCTTAAAAGAATTGCGCAGCAATAAAGATAAAGCAGAGGTATCTAAGTTAGTTCCTGAAGTTTCTGCTATGCTTGACCGTTTAGCAAAGAAAAATGTAATCCATAAGAATAAGGCTGCTAATTTGAAGTCTGGTATTCAAATGCACTTAAATAGTTTATAATATTTAAATACTATACATTTATAAGCCTTTCTGATAAAGAAAGGCTTTTCATTTTAATAGAACAGGGTTGATTTTTCTTTCGCCCACATAAATTTTAAAAATGAAAAACACTGAATTCAATGAATGGTCTGAATTAGACCGTCCCAGAGAAAAACTTGTAAGATTAGGTCTCAGTTCGTTGTCAATAGCAGAACTTATTGCTATTTTAATCAGAACTGGTTCAAAAAACAAGAATGCAGTTGAACTTTCTAAGGAATTACTTGCTTCCTATGACAACAATTTGGCGAGCTTAAGCCGTTTGAGCATTCAAGAACTTTCGAGGGTTAAAGGATTAGGCTCCGTTAAAGCAATTTCTATTATGGCGGCACTTGAATTAGGCAGAAGGCGAAGAGAATTTGAAATCTCAGGTAATAAAATAAAAAGTAGCGCTGATGTGGCTGCCCAAATGCAGCCGCTCCTGTCAGATTTAGCCCATGAAGAATTCTGGATTATACTACTTAATAGAGCAAATAAAATAATATCCAAAAAGAAAGTAAGTATGGGTGGTACTAGTGGAACAGTAGTGGATCCTAAAATAATTTTCAAAGAAGCCATTCAAGTTGCTTGCTCAAATATTATTGCAGTTCACAATCACCCAAGTGGAACAAACGAACCAAGCCTAGCTGATAAAGAACTAACAAAAAAACTCAAAACTGGTGCTAACCATCTCGATATTCAATTAATCGACCATATCATAATAGCAGGCAATTCCTACTATAGTTTCGCAGATGAAGGAGAATTATAAAACTATATTAGTTAGCAGTTAATGAAATCACTATTTTTAGGACTTCATTGACCAGTAGTGAAAGAAGCCCAACTATTAGTTTATTCACATAAAACAACGCCTCGTTTGCAATACATATTTAAGTTATTGCTAAGCGATATTATTGGAGTTGAATTTAAGATCATTAATAATAAAACAGAGTTTCAAGACAGCAAGCTTCCTAAACTCACCTATTGTGAGCATGCGTTTGGAGATGAACTTTTTATTTTTGCAACACGTTTACTTTTTGAGAAAGGAATAGTAGATCAGGAAGTAAATGTTTTTGATTGGAAAAATATGCCGGTGTTTTTTGGGACACATCCAAAATACGAAATTCCATTTGATCTTTTTTCTGCTTCATTTTATTTAGTAAGCAGATATGAAGAATACCTGCCTCATATTAAAGATGAACATTTAAGATTTAGCCCTCAACAAAGCCTTGCGCACCAAAAAGGATTTTTAAATAAACCATTAATTAATATATGGTGTAAAGAATTAAAGCAACAGTTAAAAGCAAAATACCCAGCCTTGCTTTTTAAAGAGAAGCAGTATAAGTTTATATCTACTTTTGATATTGATAGTGCATATGCCTATAAAGAAAAAGGAATCACCCGACAATTTGGTGCTTTTTCTAGTTCTTTATTAAAATTAGACTTCGATAAAATAATCGAGCGTTTAAAAGTTTTGACAGGACTCGAAAGAGATCCTTATGATACTTATGAATGGCAACTTGAATTAAAAGAAAAATATCATTTAAAGCAAATCTATTTTTTTCTGTTGGGAAACTATGGAGAGTTTGATAAAAATATTTCAATAGAAGGAAGCATTAAATTTCAATCATTGATTAAATCAATTGCAGATAATGCAGAAGTGGGAATACACCCATCTTATGCAAGCAATGGCGATAAAAATCAAATTCAAAAGGAAATAAAACGATTATCTAAAGTAGTTAAACGGGAAATAACAAAAAGCAGACAACACTTTTTAAAATTGACTTTCCCGGAAACTTTTCGCAATCTTATAGAGATGGATGTTCAAGAAGATTATTCGTTAGGATATGCATCAGAAACAGGATTCAGAGCCAGCATTTGCTCTCCATTTTATTTTTACGATTTAGACCTTGATACTACTACACAATTAAAATTAATACCTTTCATGTTAATGGATGGTACATTAAAAGATTACTTGGGTTTAACTCCAGAAGAAGCAATTAATCGTTCTAAACTTCTTATTGATGAAGTAAAAAACGTTAATGGTATTTTTGTTTCTCTTTGGCACAATCACTCCATAAATGACAAAGGTGATTGGGCCGGATGGAAAAATGTATATGAAGAAATAGTGGCTTATGCTTACTGCAAATAAAAAGAGTTGAACTATATGAAAGCTGCTTTCCTTCGAATAATACCTGAGTTTATACTTGTATTTTTAATGCGATTAAAGAAATATTTTCGCAATCGTACTTTAAATTCTCAAAAGAAGCTACATCATACTTTATCTAAACAAGATATTATTTATGAATTAAAGAAAGCCGGAATAAACAATGGAGACCATATTATTTTACATTGCGCACTAAGTAAAATAGGATATATTAACGGTGGCGCATTAACGCTAATCGATGCACTTATAGAAACTATTGGAGAAGAAGGTAATTTATTAATGCCTGCATTCCCTGCAACAGGAAGAAACAAAGACTACCTATCCAACAACCCGATTTTTGACATCAGAAATACACCATCACAAATGGGTATCGTTTCAGAAACATTTCGAAATATGGTGGGCGTGCAAAGAAGCTTACATCCTACTGATTCAATTTGCGCATTTGGCAAAGACGCTGAATATTTAACCAACACACACTTCAATAACATATCACCTTACAACGAAAATTCACCCTTTAGAAAGCTTTGTACTATTAAAGGAAAAATACTTATGCTCGGAACTACCCTGAATGGTGCATGTACGAATTTACATACGCTGGAAGATGCAGTAGATTTCAAATTCCCTATTTACGACGAGAAAGTATTTACAGTTAAAATGATTGACTATAATGGAGAAGTAAAAACAATGGAAACAAAAGTCCACAATCCTATTTGGTCTGCAAAGCGCAATTGCGATGCTTTAAACCCGATATTTGAAAAAGAAGGAGTGCTTATCAACTGCATTATAGGTCAAGCGAAATGCATGCTGCTTGATGCGGATAAAATGTTAAAGGTAATGGTTGAGTATTACAACAAGTACGGAGTAACAATGTATACACCTTATGGAGATAATAATTCACTTATCAACTCATGAATATTTATCTAACATTCGATTATGAATTATATTTCGGCGAAAGAACCGGAACAGCTAAAAATTGTATTTTACATCCTACGCAATTGCTAAAAGAAGTTGCGGATAAACACGGTGTTAAATTAGTTCAATTTGTTGATGTCGGATATATCATCAAACTTGAAGAATATAAAATAAAACACCCCGAGTTAGAAGAAGACTATCAATTAATCACTGATCAGATTAGACTACTGTATCAGGAAGGACACGACATTCAACTTCACATTCACCCTCATTGGGAAGATAGTTATTATAGTGAAGGCAAGTGGCATATTGTTGCTAAACGATATAAGTTACCTGATTTCGATAATGAAAATATTGAAAGAATTGTTTCAACTTACAAGCAGAAATTAGAATCGCTAACTGAAAAAGAAACTGCATTTGCTTTTCGTGCAGGAGGATGGTGCATACAACCATTTGAAAAGTTTAGAGAAGTATTTATTAAAAATAAGATTGCCATTGATTCAAGCGTATTTAAAAACGGGAAGTACAGCTCAGAACAATATAGTTATGATTTTTTATCAGCACCTGATGAAAGTAGCTGGACATTTAATTATGATCCCTGCAAAATCGAAACTGGTCCTTTTACAGAAATACCAATTGGCTCAATCAAGAACAGTCCTTTATTCTATTGGAAATTATTTTTACTGGGAAGATTAAATCCATATATGCACAAGCCGTTTGGTGATGGTGTACCAATAACAGCACCTGGTCAAAGGAAAAAACTTTTAACACAGTACACACAAAATACTGTTTCATTAGACGGTTACAATGCTGCGCTGCTTGACAAGGCGCTTCGTGAACACCACAATAAAAAAGAATTAGTTATCATTGGTCATCCAAAATCCTTAACGCGATTTGGATTAAATGCATTAGATCAATTTATTGCTAAAAACAAAAGCAAACATCAATTCACTACATTTCAAATTGAAAGAAGCAAATAAGTATGATTCGTTTTTTAAGCAGAAGAGATATTGAGAATGATAAATGGAATGAATGCATAAAGAGTAGTCATTCATCTCAAATTTTTGGCTGCTCGTTTTATTTAGATATTTGTTGTCCTGATTGGTCAGCTTTGGTACTTAACGATTACGAAGCTGTTTTCCCGATTATTATAAAAAACAAATATTTAATCAACCATATTACGCAACCATATTTCGTACGACATTTTGGAGTTTACACAACCAACGCATCACCTGACTTAAAACCATGGATTCAGCAACTGACCAAACTAGCAAGTTATTTCAACTTTAATGTCTTCAATAGTTCAGATGATTTTTCAAATGAATTTGAATCGAAAGAAAAAATTTATCAGTCGTTAAATTTAGATTATAGCTACGAAACAATTAAAAAAAAATATAGTGAAAGTCATCTGAGAAAAATAAAAAAGATAACGCCACTTGAAACAGCGATTATTGAAATAAGTGACTACACTATTTATATCAAAGAATTCAGGAATACAGTATCAGAAAAAAAACTGAATTACAAAGAATCGCATTTGAACATATTACTTCAATTAATGAATGAACTTCCGAAACATTGCAAAGTGATTTCAAAAGGACTTTTATTAAATGGCGAATTAGTAGCAGGGGCTTACTTTGTACAATACAACAATCGCTTGTTATATTTAAAAGGATTTCGAAGGTTTAGTACAGACAATGATGGAGGCATGTTCTTACTCTTTGATAGTATAGTAAAAGAAAACTGCGACCAATCATTAATCTTAGACTTTGGAGGATCTAACAATTTAAATGTCCGTCAATTTTTCAAAGGATTTGGAGCGGAAGATTCTGTATATTTACATCTTAAAAAAAACGAAATGCCTAAGATTATTCGTTGGCTTAAGAAATAAATTATGTCGAATAAAGTTGCTGTAATCACTGGTGCAAGTGGTGGACTCGCTCAAGAAGTTATTCTTACAATGTTAAATTCAAAATTTAATGTTGTTGCAATTAACAGAAATAATGAATTCAACTATTCTTTTTTTGAAAACGAAGCCAAACTTAACGGCGTAAATTTTTCTATTTACACTGCAGACTTATCAAATGAAGAAAGTATTGCATCTGCTGTCAATAATATTTTAATCGAGAATCAAAGAATAGACGCAATAATTCATTTAGCGGGGATTTCATACAGTGGTATGAGTTGGAAACAATCAGTTGAAAACTGGAAAGAAATTTTAGATATAAATCTAACTGGGCCAATGTTGGTAAGTAAATATTTGATTCCACAGATGAAAAAACAACAGGATGGATGTATTATTTATTTTTCATCAATTGTAGCGCACAGACCAATTGCAGGAACATCAGCCTATGCTGCGAGCAAAGCTGCAATAGAAGGATTAACTAAAACACAAGCTATTGAACTTGGTGGATCTAATATTAGGGTAAATTGCATAGCACCCGGCTACATTGATGCAGGTATGATTAGAGAAGTAAATGACACTATTCGTCATGAACTAATACAATCAACTCCGTTAAAATCACTTGGCAATCCGAAAACTATTGCGGAAACAGTCCTATATTTGTGCAGCATTGGTGGGTCATTTACAACTGGCCAGGTATTACATATTAACGGCGGATTATTTATTTAAAAAACGATCATCATGGTACATGTGTTAAGCGAAAAAAACTCAATCATTAATTACTTTATTGCTGAGTTAAGAGATATTGAGATACAAAAAGACAGAATGCGCTTTAGAAGGAATATAGAAAGGATTGGAGAAATTGCAGCATACGAAATCAGCAAAACGATGGAATATGAAACAAAAGAAATTGTTACTCCACTGGGTGTTGCTCCTACTCCATTATTAAAAGAACAACCTGTAATAGGAACCATTTTAAGAGCAGGCCTTCCTCTTCATCAAGGAATTCTTAATTACTTTGATAGAGCAGACAATTCATTTGTATCTGCATATAGAAAGCATCACAAAGATGGCAGTTTTGATATTCGTCTTGACTATATGAGTAGTCCTAGTTTAGAAAACAGAGTCTTAATACTTGCAGATCCAATGATTGCAACTGGATCATCTATCGTTGTTACATTTAAAGAAATGTTGCAAAGTGGCAAACCCAAACATACGCATATTGTAGCGTGCATTGCGAGCACAGAAGGTATTGAATATGTAAAAAGTCATTTGCCATCTGATGTAACGTTATGGATAGGTGCTGTTGACGAAGAACTTACAGCACAATCATACATAGTACCTGGGTTAGGAGATGCGGGCGATTTAGCATTCGGAACAAAGGCACAGCATTAATCTTTAATCCTATTTTTTTATATGCAGGATATTTTTGAAATAATTCAAATAATTTTATTGAGTAGTGTAAAATTCGTTACAGGACCAACATTTGCTTACTACAATAATAGTTATGAATTTACTGTTTTCGAAGTAATATTGTTTAGTGTTACAGGAGGAATGTTAGGAGTATTTGTATTTACTTTTTTTTCTAATAAAATTCATGGGCTTTGGTTGATGATAAAGTATCATTTTAAGAAGACATTCACAGCTAGTAATAACTACTCTGAACCAGCTGCAGATGTTGATACTCCATTAAAAATTAATTACGAATACACCAACGGGAGTAAAAATCAAAAGAAAATTTTTACAAAAAGAAACCGGCAAATCGTTTCGATATTTAGAAAATATGGCTTATTTGGCATTGCCTTTTTAACTCCAGTTTTATTATCTATACCGATAGGAACGATAATAGCAAACAGCCTTGAAAGCAACAAAAGAAAAATATTTATTTATATGCTTATTTCACTCCTTTTTTGGTCTACAACCATGGTTGGTTTATTTGAAATATTTCATGCTAAAAATGTAATCGAACTACAAGAAAAAATTTCAAAATGAAAAATATTACTCACATTTTTTTTGATTTGGATCATACTTTATGGGATACTGAGACGAACGCCAAAGAGTCATTAAAAGAATTGCACGAGGAAGTTAAAGTTCAAGGTAATTTTAGTGTATCGTTTGATTTGTTTTATAGTACGTACGAGAAGCATAATAATTTACTATGGAAAAAGTATGCGAAACATGAAGTAACAAAAGAAGATGTCAGAATAAATAGATTTAAATTTACGCTCGAAGAATTAAATATTTTTGATGATACTATCAACGAATTTTTCGCGAGTCATTTTGTTAGCCGTACGCCACTAAAGAAAAACCTTATTGAAGGTGCTATCGATTTAATGGAATCTGTAAAAGATCGATTTACTCTTTCGATTATCACTAACGGATTTAAAGAAGTTCAATATATTAAAATGGAAGAGTCGGGATTAAGGAAATATTTTGAGCACATTTTTATTTCAGAAGAAGTAGGACATAACAAACCAAGTCCTGATATATTTAACCACGCAATGAATAAAAGTGGAGCTGCTTTAGCAGAAAACTGCTTAATGATTGGCGACTCATTGGAGGCTGATATATATGGAGCGCTTAGTGCGGGCATGAAAGCTATTTATCTATCTCCGGAAAGCAGAATGGATATAATAGAAAAAAATTATATCACGGTTAATTCATTAAATCAAATAAAAAGTCTTTTAAAATAAAAGCCCCGAAAATTTCGGGGCTTTTATTTTATTTCTTTTCACTCTCTTCGTGTCCTTTTTTACAACAAGCTTTCACTTCTGATTTTTCTCCTTCTTTATTGCAAGATTTTGAAGTAGTACTTGCTTCCTTTTTAGAGCAGCATGACTTGTCAGATTTCTTGTCACAAGTTTTTTCTTTCTTCTCTGGATTTTGTTGAGTTAATTTTTCAGTTGATTGAGCATTAGCAAATGTAACAGCTGTCAACGTTAAGAATACGATTAAAAATGCTATTTTTTTCATAATATTTATTTTTTTCATAGTACAAGTATACGCACAACAGCGAATTTATGCAAATAAATTATTAAAATATTTTATGATTTTAGCAATCCTTTATCATAAACTAATGTAATTTTGACAAGTGACTCCTAAGGAAAACTTTTCGATATCCCTTCAAGCAATTAAAAGTCAAAAGCTACGTGCATCTTTGACAATATTTATTATTGCGCTAGGCATTATGGCTTTGGTTGGAACTTTAACCGCTATAGATGCTGTCAAATACTCATTGAACAATTCATTTTCGAGTATGGGAAGTAATTCAATAACAATACGAAATGTATCATCATCAATTCGTATGGGACATGGCCCGGGAAAGCGTAATGTATTTCCTGCTATTAACTATTATCAGGCTAATTACTTTAAAGAAAATTTTAATTCGCCTGGGACTGTTTCCATTTCCGTTTCAGTAACTCCTGTAGGAACGATTAGAAAAGAATCTCTAAAAACGAATCCCAATATTTTAGTGATGGGCATCGACAAAAATTACTTTGAGGTGTTAGGTTATCAGGTAAAATCAGGACGAAATTTCAACAAACAAGAACTTGATTTAGGGTCTAATGTATGTATTTTAGGTAAAGAAATTACAGACAAACTATTCTTATCTCAATCGCCGACTGATAAATTAGTTTACATTGGAAGCAAACAATATCGTGTAATTGGTGCACTCGATGAAAAAGGTAGTAGCATGGGATTTGGTGGAGATAAAATGGTGGCGATTCCGCTATTGAATGCCAAGATGAATTATTTATCAAATACAACATCTTACTCGATAACCATCAAAGCAAAAGGAGTTGAAAATTTACAAGTAATAAATGGTCAAGCCACAGGGTTAATGCGAACAATTCGTAAAGACCAATTAGGCAATCCCGACAGTTTTGGAATATCACAAAGCGATAGTTTATCGAAAGCCTTATTTGACAACTTGATTTATTTGCGTGCAGCAGCAATTTTTATTGGAATAATAACATTGTTAGGGGCCGCTATCGGCTTAATGAACATCATGCTTGTATCTGTAACTGAGCGAACAAGAGAAATCGGAATTCGTAAATCGTTAGGAGCAACGGCGGAGAACATTCGACGACAATTTTTAACAGAAGCAGTTTTGATTTGTCAAATTGGGGGCTTGCTCGGTGTATTATTAGGTATTATTATCGGTAATCTAGTTGCATTTGCTACGGGAGCGGGCGTTATAATACCTTGGGCATGGATGATAATGGGCTTTGCACTTTGCTTTATTGTAGGAATCAGCAGCGGAATTTATCCAGCTATAAGGGCTTCAAAACTTGATCCTATTGAAGCTTTGCGCTACGAGTAAATTTACAACTAGATTTTTGATATTACTATTTGATTTTACACCATAATAATCTATCTTTGCCCTCCCCTTAAAAGGGACAATTCTAAATTAAATAATTAAACAAACAAAAAAATGACCAAGCAGTATGAAACTGTAATCGTTCTTACCCCTGTATTATTACAAGAGCAGGTGGAAGAAGCGGTTGCAAAGTATCGTAAATTCCTCTCCGACAACGGAGCCGTAATTGTTCATGAGAACAATTGGGGATTACGCAAGCTGGCCTATCCTATTCAGAAGAAAAGCACAGGCTTTTACTTCTTATTCGAATTCCAAGCTGATCCAACAATGATCGCAAAAATGGAAATAGAATACAAAAGAGATGAGCGCATCATGCGATTCCTAACAATTGCTCTTGACAAACACGCTATCGCGTACAACGAGCGCAAACGCAAGAATGCATCTCAGAAAAAACAAGAAGAATCAGTATCTTAAAACTCGAAACCGAACATGGCAACTACAAACGTAAATGGAGGAATCCGTTACCTCAATCCACCGGCAGCAGAGGTAAACAAAAAGAAATACTGCCGTTTCAAAAAAATTGGTATCAAGTACATTGATTATAAAGATGCTACTTTCTTAACCAAGTTTGTTAATGAACAAGGAAAAATTCTTCCTCGTCGTTTAACAGGAACATCATTAAAATACCAACGAAAAGTTGGACAGGCAATCGCTCGTGCTCGTCATCTTGCATTGATGCCTTATGTAACAGATTTATTTAAATAAGGGAAGGACAATAGCATGGAAGTAATTTTAAAACAAGACGTAAAAAACCTGGGCTTTACAGATGAAATTGTAAAAGTTCGTAATGGTTATGGTTTGAACTACCTTATCCCTCGTGGGTTAGCAGTAATCGCAAACGACAGCAACAAGAAAATCAATGCTGAAACAGTAAAACAGCGTGCGCACAAAATCAACAAGTTGCGTATGGATGCAGAATCATTGGTATCTAAACTAGAAAGTGTAACATTATCTATTGGAGCGAAGGTTGGCGAAAATGGAAAACTGTTCGGCTCAATCACCTCTCAACAGTTAGTAGATAAACTAGCTGCCATGGGTTATGAAATCGACAAGAAGCAAATATCGATGCCTGCAGATCATATTAAAAAGACTGGATCATATGTAGCAGAAATTAATGTTCACAGAGATGTTAAAGCAAAATTAAACTTCGAAGTAGTAGAAGGTTAATTATTTTAAAAAAACCAAAGGCAGAGCAATAGCTCTGCCTTCTTTAATTTAAAACAAAATGGCTACAACTAGTGATGTTCATGTAGGAACAGTATTAAGAATTAACGGCGAATTATGTGTGGTTACAGAATGGCAGCACCGCACTCCTGGCAACTTGCGTGCATTTTATCAAGGTAAAATGCGTAACATTCGCAATGGAAAAATTCTTGAAAATCGCTTTCGCTCAAGTGAGGAAGTTGATATAGCTCGTGTTGAGTATAAAATGATGGAATATCTTTATAATGATGGAGATTTTTTAGTTTGTATGGATAAAGATAATTTTGAACAAATTCCAATTCCAGATTCATTATTTGGTAGTGCCCTCAAATTCTTAAAAGAAGGTATGGAAGTAAAAGTATCCTTTGAAAGTGAAATGCCAATACTTGCAGAAGCCCCAACATTTGTTGAAATGGTAATCACTTATTGTGAACCAGGGGTTAAAGGCGATACCGCAACCAACACATTAAAACCTGCAACAATGGAAAATGGTTCAATTGTTAACGTGCCCTTATTCGTTGGCGAAGGAGAAAAAATAAAGATTGATACTAGAACAGGATCGTATGTTGAGCGTGTGAAATAAACGCAAATCATTATAAAAAAGAAAAGCCCTGAATATGCAGGGCTTTTTTAATGGTTACTATTAATTTCACAAAATTGTGTATTTGTTGGGTACATCCTAATAAATTATTTTACTTATGAAATTGCATTAAATCTTAAATATAAAATGAAACAAGTGCTTTATTTGATTGTCCAATTTTTGGCTGTTATTTTTATTATGCCTTGGATTATTATGTTTTGTTTGGGTATAGTTGTGCCAATGCTTTTTATTTCAATTGGCTTAGACTTATTAACCGGTAGGAAAACAGGATTTAGTAAATTCACTAAATCAATTATTGATAAAATCGAGGCAATTTTTTAATCAAGTTGATTTGATTTTCGAATTATAATTTTAATAAAAAAGTGGGCCACTTTATCAATGACCCACTTTCTATATAGTATTAAACTAATATTATTCTTCTGATGCCGTTCCTTCAGCAGCGTTATCAGCTTTAGCTGTCGTAGCTTTCTTAGAATCACCTCCACGACGACGCGTTTTAGTAGCTTTCTTAGCACCTTTATCTTTTAATAGATTATCATTGAAATCTACTAATTCAATCATTGCCATTTCAGCCGCATCACCAGGACGATTACCAATTTTAATGATTCGTGTATATCCACCCGGACGATCAGCAACTTTAGTAGCAACTTCTCTGAATAATTCAGAAACTGCTTCTTTATTTTGCAAATCAGCAAACACCGTACGGCGAGAGTGAGTTGAATCTGTTTTTGATTTTGTGATGATTGGTTCAACAAAAACACGGAGCGCTTTTGCTTTAGCAACTGTGGTAAATATACGCTTATGCGTAATTAATGATATAGCCAAGTTACTAAGCAAAGAATTGCGATGCCCTTGTTTACGGCCCAAGTGGTTATTTTTCTTACCGTGACGCATTTTATAATATGATTACTTTAAATATTAATTTAACTAATTGACCGAATGAATAAATCAATCCTTATCTAACATATACTTTGACACATTCATACCAAAGTTCAAATTCTTGCTTCTAACTAATTCTTCTAATTCTGTTAAAGACTTCTTACCAAAATTTCTGAATTTTAATAAATCTGATTTTGAGTAGCTAACTAAATCACCAAGCGTATCAACATCTGCAGCTTTAAGACAATTCAATGCACGAACACTTAAATCCATATCTACCAATTTCGTCTTTAACAATTGACGCATGTGCAATGTGGCTTCATCTAATTCCTCAGCTGGTTGCTTAGGTTTAGACTCCAATGTTATCTTCTCATCAGAAAACAACATAAAGTGGTGAATCAAGATTTCAGCTGCTTCTTTTAATGCATCTTTTGGATGAATCGAACCATCAGTTGTGATTTCAAGAACTAACTTCTCATAATCGGTCTTTTGCTCAACACGGAAATTTTCGATGAAATATTTCACATTGCGAATAGGAGTGTAAATTGCATCTAAGAATATTGTACCAATTGGAGCGGCGCTCGTTTTGTTTTCTTCAGATGGAATATAACCTCTTCCTTTATCAATAGTAATATCTAATTCTAACTTCACACTTGTTTCCATATTGCAGATAACAAACTCAGGATTTAACACCTGAAAAGCTGTAGTATGCTTAGCGATATCTCCAGCAGTGAAAGTGTCTTTTCCACCAACTGTAACATGAACTTTCTCAGAATCCGTTCCTTCAATTTGACGCTTAAATCGAACTTGCTTTAAGTTCAAAATAATTTCCGTCATATCTTCAATAACTCCTTTAATAGTAGAAAACTCATGATCAACGCCACCTAACCTCACTGAAGTAATTGCGTATCCTTCAAGTGAACTTAATAAAATCCTACGCAATGCGTTGCCAACTGTAATGCCGTATCCTGGTTCCAAAGGTCGGAATTCAAACTGACCGAACGTTTCGGTAGCATGATTCATAATCACTTTGTCAGGCTGTTGAAAGGCTAATATTGCCATGTTTATATATTTATTTTTGGTTGATGTTAATTTGAATTAAAACTTCAATTGATTTCAAAATTACTTAGAGTACAACTCGACAATCAACTGTTCTTTAATATTCTCAGTAATTTCTGTACGAGCTGGAGCATTAAGGAATTTGCCAGCCATTTTACTTCCATCCCACTCAATCCATGCATACTTATTGGTTCTGGAAGCAACTGATTCAGAAATAGTTGTCAGCGACTTAGATTTTTCACGAACAGCAATAACATCTCCTGCACGTAAGGTATAAGAAGGAATATTTACTAGTTCACCGTTAACAGTAATATGACAATGTCCAACTAACTGACGGGCTGCAGAACGAGTAGGTGCTAAACCTAAACGATAAACTACATTATCCAGACGAGATTCGATTAACTTTAATAAGTTTTCACCTGTAATTCCATCCATTCTTGATGCGCGATCAAAAATCTTAGCGAACTGACGCTCAAGGATACCATACATGTATTTAACCTTTTGCTTCTCCATCAACTGAACAGCATATTCAGAAACTTTTGATCGCTTCTTATTTTGTCCATGCTGTCCTGGAGGATAGCTTCTTTTGTCAAAGTTTTTATCCGGTCCATAAATAGGCTCACGGAATTTTCTACTAATCCTTGTTTTGGGGCCAATATATCTTGCCATTGTAAATTATTATCTCGTTTATTAATAAATTAATTGATTAGATTCTTCTCTTTTTAGGAGGGCGACATCCATTATGTGGAATCGGAGTTATATCCATAATTTCAGTAACTTCAATACCTGAAGTATGAAGAGTACGGATAGCAGACTCACGACCAGATCCTGGACCTTTAACAAAAACTTTCACCTTACGTAATCCTAAGTCGAATGCAACTTTAGAACAATCTGCAGCAGCTAACTGTGCAGCATAAGGGGTGTTTTTCTTTGATCCTCTGAAGCCCATCTTTCCAGCAGAAGCCCATGAAATAACTTGACCAGAAGTGTTTGTCAAGCTAATGATAATGTTGTTAAAAGTAGCACTTATATGCGCTTCACCTGCAGCTTCTACTTTAACTACTTTTTTCTTTACAGCTTTAGTTTGTTTAGCCATTGTTATGGATTATCTTTTCGATTATTACTTAGTTACTTTCTTTTTGTTTGCTACTGTCTTACGCTTTCCTTTACGTGTACGACAATTATTTTTTGTACGCTGTCCACGAACAGGCAAACCTGAACGATGACGAACACCACGATAGCAACCAATATCCATTAATCGTTTAATGTTCAACTGAGTCTCAGAACGCAAAGCACCCTCAACTTTAAATTGATCATTTATGATTGTACGGATTTTAGTTAACTCATCATCGTCCCATTCATTAACTTTCTTATCGAAGCTTACTCCAGCTTCTAATAGAATTTTTTGAGCGCTTGGACGACCAATTCCGAAGATGTATGTGAGACCTATCTCACCTCTTTTATTCTTTGGTAAATCTATACCTGATATACGAGCCATTGAAGAATATAATTACTTAATGATTGACAATTGAATAGTTAGTTATTAACCTTGACGCATTTTAAAGCGAGGGTTTTTCTTGTTAATTACATAAAGGCGACCTTTACGACGTACGATTTTGCAATCAGCGCTACGCTTTTTTAAGGATGGACGTACTTTCATTTTCTAATTATTTTAATTGGTATTCCAACTATTTTGATTCTACTATTTATATCTATATGTTATTCTTCCTTTTGATAAATCGTATGGCGACATTTCCACTTTAACCCTGTCTCCAGGAAGAATTTTAATATAATTCATTCTCATCTTTCCTGAAATATGAGCTATTATCTCATGACCATTTTCAAGCTCAACGCGAAATGTTGCATTTGATAGGGCCTCTACTATTGACCCATCTTGCTCAATTGCTGGTTGTTTAGACATAGACTAATTAATCGTCGAGATGACTTCAGTTATATTATTATTTTTTTTTATTGCGTTTTCAATTTCTTG